>CAYTPJ010000169.1:0-4593 GCA_964439755.1 uncultured Oscillospiraceae bacterium | reverse complement strand
ATTCTTAGTATCTTATTGGCATCCATTTTGTGTGTTACCCTGTTTCCTGTAATTACACTTGCTGAAGACAAACCTACCATCTCCTATTATGCATATTGGTGTGGCTCTCTTGAACCTGGAAGTTATGTTGAAAGTTTTGTAGAAGATAACACAGGGTATGACATAGAAGTTCGCAAAGTCACCCATACAGACAAGGAAGCTGTAAATTTGATGTTGGCATCAGGTGAAATGCCTGATTGTGGATGGTTTGAACATAACTATACACAAATGGCTGATGAAGAGCTTATTCGCAGTATCCCTGTTGACATGCTCAAAGAATATGTGCCAGGATACATCGAATTATGCGATCGCTATCCAATGATGTATGCAAGAGCTCTCGACCCCAACGATCCCACACAGTTCCGTTTCTTGCCCGATTTTTGTATTGGCCAAGTAAATACACATAATAATGCAATGTACTTGCGTTATGACTGGATTAAAAAGTTAGGCATTGAATTGGGCGTAAACGTAAAGCAAGTTGCTGATCAGTTGTACGTTGCAGATGGTGGCATTACCAGAGAAGTACTCGAAACTGTTTTAAATGGTTTTGTAAAAAACGATCCAGATGGAAACGGCAAGAATGATACTTTTGGCTTACTGAAAGACTGGGCCACTTCTCTTGTACCCTCTGCTGGCGTATTGTATGGTGGCAACATGAACGTGGATGGCCGTCCTATTGATTGGTTTGCTAACCCAGCCATGAAAGATTTGCTCACATACACTCGTGATTTATATGCACAAGGATTGATCTACCCTAAAATCTTCACTGTAAAATGGGGCGAAGATTGGGAACTCATCACAAACAGCAAAGCGGGTATTTTATCAGGCAATGCAGTTGCAACCATTTGGCTCAACAGCTGGGCAAAAAACCGTCCTCCACTTGCTCTTTTTGATGCAAACAAGGATGCAGAACTCGTTATGATTCCAGGTATTGCAGGCCCAGATGGCGTATGCCATCATGCAAAACCCTACTTACCCGGTCGTGGCGAAAGCTTTTACATCAATGCTGATGTAACAGACGAACACCTTGTTGACATTCTAAAATTCTTTAATTTCTGCAATTTCAGTGGCAACGATGAAGTTATTGCTACCTTATGGAATGCAGAAAAAGGCGTTGACTGGGAATGGGAAAACAATGCACCTAAGCTTCTCACCAATGTACAAAACGGAGAAAAAGGAACACAAATTTTCTGCCGCAACATTCAAGATGGCAAGGCATATGAATGGTATACCTATGAGCCACTTTTCTCTTCTGGCAAAGAATTCTATGTGGAAGATTACGGTGGAGTTTGGAACAAAGGTTTGCTTTATCCCTACAAAGCAGATGTTCTAAGCCAGACTGAAGCTGGTGAAATTCAGATGGAATATAGCAAAGATTGGCAAGCAACCTATAACACTTACTTCATGGACGTAATTTTAGGCAACAAAAACGTTGAAGGTGATTGGGATAAATATATTCAAACGTTAAATAGTCTAAAATATGACGAATATGTAAATGAAATTGACAAGGTGCCTTCCATCGAGGAAATGATTGCTCAGTATAGTAAATAAAAAACAATGCAGGAGCGGCATTTTCGTCGCTCCTGCACTATGTATGTGAAGGTATATATCATATGATAAAAGAAAAAATTGTAATGATTGGTGCAACAGGACATTTACAAAGCGTAATGGACAGTGCTTTATCGTCAGGTCAATTTGAAATCGTATCCATCATTGATGATTTTGCACCTACAACCAAAGAATATTTCAATACATTTGTCTCTGGAAAAATAGATCTGCTTCCTATTCTTTATGAGCAAGGTATTAAAAAGGCTTTCGTTTCAGCTGGTACAATTGGCGGATACGGAAAGCGAAAAGAATACTATGAAATCGCAAAAAAGATAGGATTTGACTTTGTAAATATTATTGATCCAAGTGCTGTAGTTTCTCATTATTCCGAAATTGGAAATAATATATTTATAGGAAAAAACGCTGTTGTGAATGCGTATGCAACCATTGAAGATATGGCAATTATCAATACAGCTTCTATTGTGGAACATGCAGATTGTATCGAGCAATATGCTCATATTGCTCCGGGTAGCATATTGTGTGGAGCTGTACACATAGAAAAAGCTGTACATATTGGCGCAGGATGTCATATCAAACAAGATGTTCGAATAGGTAAAGAAAGCATTGTCGGTATGGGGAGTGTTGTTTTAACAGACCTCCCTGCAAATTGCATAGCTTTTGGAAACCCTTGCAAAATTCAGAAAACATATGATAATAATAAAGGAAAATGAATATGAATTACGAAAAATTTAACGGCATCCTCCCTGCATTTTATGCGTGCTATGACGACAATGGAAATGTCAGTGTAGAAAGAACGGTGGCTTTTGCAGACTATCTTTACAAAAAAGGGGTCAAAGGGCTTTACATTGCAGGCAGTTCAGGGGAGTGCATTTACCAAAATGTAGAAGAAAGAAAACTGATTTTAGAAACGGTCGTCCAGCATTTCAAGGGTAAAATGACGCTCATTTGCCACGTTGCTGCCAACTCTACAAGAGAAAGCATGATGCTTGCAGAGCACGCAGAAAAAATGGGGGTAGATGCCATTGCTGCCATTCCACCCATCTATTTTAAACTCCCCGACTACGCAATTGAAAAGTATTGGAATGACATTTCAAGCGCAGCCCCCAACACACCTTTTATCATTTATAATATTCCTCAGCTTGCAGGCACTGCATTGTCTTCCTCTTTGCTTCAAAACATGCTCAAAAACAAAAATGTGATTGGTGTCAAGAACTCCTCTATGCCCACGCAAGACATATTGACGTTTAAAGCGATCGGAGGAGAAAACTTTGTCGTGCTCAATGGTCCTGATGAACAATTTGTGTCCGGACGCATGATGGGTGCATGTGGTGGCATCGGAGGCACATACGCTGTAATGCCCGAAATGTACCTTAAAATGGATGCGCTCATTAGAGAAGGCAAAGCACAAGCGTGCTTTGACATTCAGAAAAAATGCAATCAAATCATATCAAAGCTGTGTTCTGGAAAAGGCAATATGTACGCAGTCATTAAAGGTGTATTAAAGCTTCAGGGCATGGACATTGGTTCTGTCCGTCCGCCCTTTTTCCCACTCCAAAAAGAAGATGACACACTTGTTCAAGCATGTTATCAATTGATTAAAGAAAGCATTCAGAATTTATAATTTACAACAAACAGGAGGGATATTATGGAAAAAGTCGACAAACGCATTGTGCACGACATTGTGCCCAACGAAACGTATAAGAGAAACAGCGAAGGGGATTTCATTCGCCTATTCAATGGAGATATTCTGTTTGCCTACACCTGTTTTACAGGGGGCATGGGCGATCAAGCAGCTTCCAAAATTGTGGGCATATTGTCAAAAGACGAAGGCGAAACTTGGTCTTTACCCTTTGATTTAATCCACGCAAGCACGTTTGACACACAAAATGTGATGAGTGTATCCCTCATGCGCATGCAAAACCAAGACATTGGTTTGTTTTTCATTGTGAAACAAACGCTCTCCAGAATTCGTATTATGCTTGCACGATTTCAAGAAGATTTATCAAACCCTGTGTTTAAAGAATGTACGCTCCAAAATCACCCTGGATGGTATGTTCTAAACAATCAGCGTGCCGAACGCCTGCAATCTGGGCGCATTGTTTTGCCACTTGCCAGCCACAGAACAGGGCATGACGAACAGGGCAATGTATTTTTTGACAGCTGTTCAAGCGCTTGTTTTTTGCTGTCAGACGATGATGGACAAAGCTTTTTCGAGTCTCCCTCGCTCATACATCCCCCTTTTTCCAACACGCAGTCAGGGCTTCAAGAGCCGGGCATCATTGAGAGAAAAAACGGTGTACTCCACGCTTATTTTAGAACGGACAAAATGTATCAATACCAAAGTTTTTCATTTGACCAAGGCATGACGTTTACAACGCCCGAGCCTTCCCATTTCACTTCCCCTTTATCTCCCATGAAAATCGTGCGAAAAGAAGATACACTGTATGCTTTCTTTAACCCCATTCCAAATTATTTGGGCAGGCAAGAAACAATTGACGGCGTATGGACAGGGGGCAGAACACCTTTTGTGTTTGTTACAAGCAAAGACGAGGGCAACACGTGGTCTGATTTTTACACAATTGAAGATGACAAAGACCATGGGTATTGCTACCCTGCCATATTTTTTACAAACGATGCGCACATGTTGGTGGGCTATTGTGCAGGAGGCATAGAGGATAAATCTTGCCTTGCAAGGCTTAAAATTTGCAAAATCAAGCTGTAATATAAAACATATACAAGTAACTGAAGGGATTTTCTTTGGTTACTTGTTTTTTTATTTTTAAAAACCCATTCCTTTTTCGTTCAAAAAAGCCAATATATGCATACTTTTCATTATAAAAACACAAAAAAACGCTTGAATATTCCTGTCCAATATGGTACTATTTAAGTGCAATATTTATGCACAAGGAGGCTCTATGTACTCTGATTTACAATATTTATCCGTCCCCCTCCCCGAAGATATTTTAAAGCTAAAAGGCTATGGCG
>CAYTPJ010000168.1:294-4608 GCA_964439755.1 uncultured Oscillospiraceae bacterium | reverse complement strand
TTTTAGCAAGACCTGTTTATCTTAAAAGACAGGAACGCATTGTTGCCCATTTTATTACATGCTTTATTTCTCTTATTTTGTACAGAATTTTAGAGAAAAAACTCAACAACCAATACACATGCCCTGAAATCATATCCACATTGCAAGAAATGAATTTTCTAAAATATGTGGGAAAAGGCTACCAACCAACATACAAAAGAACAGCTTTGACAGATGCACTGCATGACGCTTTTGGCATTTGCACATCTAAACAAATTATTCCTATTAAAAAAATGAGAAATTTTTGTGCTATTTCCAAAATTTAGTTGGTGGAACGTGTGACGCTCCATTTTTTATAATCCTAAAACCCATTAAAAAATAAGGCTGTGAACATGTTTTTTGCTGTTTTATGTGTCGAACTCGGGATTATATTCTAAAATACACTGTTCGTCAATGGATAATTTGAATATTTCATGTAAAATTAGGAAAAAAAGTGTTGACAAACAAAGGGAAATGAGGTATACTTATATTGTTTCAGAACGGTGTTCTTCATTGTAGAACATTGAAAATCAAAGAGAGTGCAGAGGAAACATGCAAATGGAAACGTTTAAGATTAAATCACTAGCAAAATCCATCCAAGTTTTAGAGTGTTTCTTAAACGAAACCGAGTTGGGTGTTACTCAAATTAGTGAAAGGTTGGGGCTCTACAAAAGCAATGTGCATGACATACTGTCCACATTTGAGCAATTAGGGTATGTGAGTAAGAATGACGTTACAAACAGATATTGCCTAACGCTTAAAATGCTGAGCTTTTCACACACGATTACAAATGCAATGGGCTTTCGGAAAACTGTGTATCCCCACATGCAACAGCTTGCTTCTGAACTAAACGAAACCATCTACTTAGGTGTTTTTGAAGGCAATGAAGTGGTGTATCTGGATGTGGCATATCCTCAAAATGTACCTACAACACGTGCAATGCTTGGTGACCGTGCCCCTCTTTACTGCACAGGCTTGGGCAAAGCAATCCTAAGCTTTATGCGCCCCGAACAGGTGGCAGAAGGTATGCCAACGGAGTTTGTTCCTTATACAGCAAATACTATTTCGAGCGAACAAGCTATGCGACAAGAAATGGTAACCATCCATGAGCGTGGATATAGTATTGATGACATGGAACACGAGTTTGGCATTAAGTGCGTAGCTGTACCCATTTTGGATTCGTCTGGGCACGCCGTTGCAGCACTCAGTGCTTCAGGGCCTTCCCTTCGGTTTGACCAAGAGAGTATTCCTTACTACGCAAAGAAACTAAAACGCACTTCAAAGCAAATACAAGGTTTCTTTTAAACCCTATAACACAATGGCGAATTAGAAAATAATTCGCCCAAATTTAAAAGATATATACAGAACTTTGTTCTGTATTATAGAACGAAAGGAAAAAATAGAATGCACATAGAATTATGGCCAACCACGGTGACACCCTTTTTAGAAAACGGAACAATTGATTACAGGAGTTTGGAAAAGCTATTTAAACATTTTAAAAGCATGCAATGTGATGGTGTTTTCGCAGTATGTCAATCAAGTGAGATGTTTTTTCTATCGGATGATGAGAAAATCCAGCTTGCTAAAAAAAGTATTGAGTTATGTAGAGCGTTTGGCATGAAGTGTGTGGTCTCCGGGCACGCTCAAGATGCACTGCAAGACCAAATTGCGTATTTAAAACGTTTAGAAGAGTTGGAACCGGATGCTATTATATTAGTAAACAATAGGTTGGCACAGCAAAACGAAGATGAATGTGTTGCCATTGAAAATTTACGCAAAATATGTGCAGCTCTGCATCCAAAGACCAAATTAGGGGTATATGAGTGTCCTTATCCTTACAAACGGTTATTAACGGAAGAACTTTTACATGAATTAGTCAATCAAGGCAGATTTTATTTTGTTAAAGATACGTGTTGTGAAATTGATAAAATCAAGGAACGCTTGTCTATTTTATCGGATACGCATATTGCTCTTTATAATGCAAATGCAGCCACATTTAGAGAGAGTATTGAAAATGGAGCGCAAGGATATTCGGGCGTTTTACTCAATTATGTACCTGAAATGTTTGCAATGCTCAAAGAAGCTGTGCATGAGCAAAATGTATTTAGAAGTAATGCAATTTTTAGCTATTTATCTGCAATTAGCATATTGGAAACGCAAAATTATCCTGCAAATGCAAAGTATATGTTGATGAAAAAAGGAATTTTTGAAACAACGATTACAAGAAATGGAAAACCTGTTTTAAATGAATCACAAACCAAAGAAATGCAAGATTTTATTCATTTAAATGCGAATGCACAGTATCATTTGCTAAAAAAAGAGCCTGTTGAATTGCTTTTTCGGTATGATGATTTTTTTAAGGAGTGCCATGCATCGACTGTTTTACCCCTTGATAATGGAAATATATTGGTGACTTATTTTGCAGGGGTGAAAGAGTCCACGGACGATGTTGCTATTTATCTTTCTGAATATGCACAAGGCAGTTGGAAAGCCCCTCGACTGATTGCAAAAGTAAAGGAAGAAGCGCATTGGAATCCGGTTATATATAGAGCAGAAGATGGCATACGCATTGTATTTAAAGTAGGGAAAAAAATACCTACTTGGGAAAGCTATTCTATGCTTTCAACAGATGAAGGTACAACGTGGTCTAAGCCGTGCAAGTTTTCTCAAAATAATGTAGCGGGAGGACCAGTACGCAATAAACCCATATGGCTGAGTAACGGTTCTATGCTTGCACCTAATTCGGATGAAACGCAAGAAAGATGGTCGCCAAGAATTGACATTTCCACAGATGGGGGTGTGACTTTTGAAAAAAATGCTATTATTCCTGTGAATACAGACAATTCAAAAGATGAAAATACCTATATGATGGGTTTGGGCGCCATTCAGCCTACTCTTTGGGAAAGTACACCAGGGCATGTTCATGCCTTGCTACGCACAACAAGTGGCTATATTTTCCGTTCTGATTCGAGTGATTTTGGAAAAACATGGTGTACTGCCTATAAAACGGAATTGCCCAACAACAATAGTGGTATTGATTTAGTAAAACACAAAGACGATTTGTACCTTGTGATGAATCCAGTGACGGGTGACTGGGCACCAAGAACACCCATTGTGCTCATGCGTTCAAGCGACAACGGACATACATTTGAAAATTTCAGAACATTAGAAAATACATTGCTCGATGATGCACATCAAAGAATGTCTGAATTTTCATATCCTGCAATTGTTGCGAAAGATAACAACTTGTTCATTACCTTTACTTATCAAAGAAAATCAATTGCTTTTGTGAAAATTTGCTTGGAACAATAAAATACAGAGAGGAGAATTTGTATGACATTACAGGTGAGCGGGAAAAGCAGGGTGCTTAAAAAAATAAATGAGAGCAAATATCTTTACTTATTGTTTGCTATGCCTTTTCTGTATTTTATCATTTTCAAGTATAATGCTATGATATGGTTGACGATGGCATTTAAAAACTTTAAAGCAACACGTGGACTGTGGGGTAGTGCATGGGTAGGGTTCAAGTATTTTGAGAAATTTTTGGCAGATCCATATTTTTGGAATTTAGTAAAAAACACATTGATATTAAATCTATATGGATTGATTTTTTCCTTTCCTGCTGCAATTATTCTTGCGCTTCTCATAAATGAAGTAAGGCAACGTCATTTTAAAAAGTTTGTACAAACAATCAGTTATATGCCATACTTTATATCCACAGTGGCTGTTTGTGGGTTGATCACGACTTTTCTTTCTTCAGATGGTTTGATTACAGTTCTTATTCGGAAAATGGTTGGAAAAAATGTATCCTTGCTTACAGATGCTGGAGCATTTCGTGGTATATATATTATTTCCGATATTTGGCAACACGTTGGATGGGGAAGTATTATTTACTTAGCAGGCTTAACTGGAATTGATCCTGGATTATATGAAGCGGCACAAATTGATGGTGCAAATCGGTTTCAACAAACAATTCATATTTCATTGCCTGGAATTTCCTCTATCATTGCAATACAGTTTTTATTGACAGTGGGAAGAATGTTAGATATTGGATATGAGAAGATACTACTCTTATATACAGGGTCTACGTATATTCCAGCTGATGTGATATCAACATATCTATACAGGCGCAGTATATTGCGTGCCGATTACAGTTACGGTGCTGCTATCAGCTTATTTCAAGCTGTGCTTTCTTTAATACTTGTTACATCTGCAAATAAGGTGTCACAGAAAATCGGCTCTGCAAGCCTTTGGTAATATGCTGTAAGGAGTAAATTATAAGAAAGGGGAACAAAA
>CAYTPJ010000168.1:0-284 GCA_964439755.1 uncultured Oscillospiraceae bacterium | reverse complement strand
GTGAATGAAAAAAATCAAAAGAAGACGAGAAAAAAAGTCGGTTTATCAAAAATAGATCGTGTGCTTGAATGTATCAATTTATTTGTCCTAACAATCTTTACATTGGCGATTTTACTTCCTTTAATCCATATGTTGGTTGTTTCTATAAGCGATCCCAATTTGGTTCTTCGAGGGGAAATATCATTTATCCCCAAAGGTATAAATATCACATGTTATCGTGCATTGTTAAAAGGGAGTGAAGTGCCTAATGCATATATGAATACAATTCGATATACAGTATTAGG
>CAYTPJ010000167.1:0-4608 GCA_964439755.1 uncultured Oscillospiraceae bacterium | reverse complement strand
GAAAGAGGATACCTTTTAACATGTTCTACTTTATTTATTGTAGAAGAAATTATCTTACATGGTATGTTATTCATACTATTGGAAATATCATTCAAAAATTCTTTGGTATCTATTATATTATTACTAAAAGGTCCTTCACTTCTTCTTATTTCCCTTGAATGAAAACATACTCTTTTAGCAGTATCCTTTTCATAATTAAAACAACCCTCCTTCCAATACTTATATTTTATATTCATAATATCCTTTTTAACTACCTCCAAATCATTTCTTGCAATTATTGCCCCTGTAATTGTAAAATAAATACTATTGTCATCGGGTATTATGTCTTTCTTTAGACATTCTTGTATATATATCCAAATTTTGTTCCTCCATTTTCTTTTAAACCAATCACGTATCTGCCTTCGTATCGTCCATCCTTTCGCTTGTAGATATTTTCTCCTCTTCGTGCCATTTTCTTTTCCTCCTTTTGTTTTTTGACGGCTAATTTGACGGCTTATTCAAAAAAGTGTCATTCTATAAAACAATACGACAATTTGCAACAATTTCTTTGTTTTTTTTTTGACAATTTAATCATAATACTGAAAAATAAGTTAAAATATCAAGCTTTTTTCTTGACTTTGTTCATAAAACAGTGTATAATTCAATATGCGAACGTTAGTTTTCGCTATGCCATAAAATGAACAGTTTTATGACACACGCACACCATAAAATGAACAGTTTTATGACACACGCACACCATAAAATGAACAGTTTTATGACACATGCACACCATGAAATGAATGTTTTGTGGTTTTTTTATTATTCTGCTATATAAATTTGCTTATAGTGTGAATGTATTTTTTGCAGGTTTAGAATATTTTTGCAGAACATCAGAAAAGTATATGCGAGAATTCCTCATGTTACTCTTTACAGAAAGCAATAATTGTGCTAAAATATAAGGGAAAACAAGGAGGATATGACCCAAATGACACAGACTACAACAACAACGGATAAAAAACCAGTTATTTTTTCAGGTATTCAGCCCTCTGGTAACATTACATTGGGTAATTACATTGGTGCACTGCGCAATTTCACATTGCTTCAAGAAGACTACGACTGTCTTTATTGTGTAGTCGACTTACATGCTTTGACCGTGCGTCAAGATCCTGCTGCACTTAGAAAACGCTCACAGTCTTTGACAGCGCTTTATATTGCGTGTGGGCTTGATCCTAATGAAAATATTATTTATTGTCAGAGCCATGTACCACAACATGCAGAGCTTGCATGGATTTTAAATTGCTACACATATATGGGCGAACTGCAACGCATGACGCAGTTTAAGGATAAGAGCAAAAAACATGCAGACAATATCAATGCAGGGCTTTTTACATATCCTGCGCTTATGGCAGCAGATATTTTGCTTTACCAAACAGATGTAGTGCCAGTTGGTGTGGATCAAAAGCAACATTTGGAACTCGCAAGAGATATTGCAAACCGTTTTAACAATGTGTACAGTGAAACATTTAAAGTGCCAGAACCATACATTCCAAAGCAGACAGCCAAAATCATGAGCTTACAAGAGCCTGAAAGGAAAATGAGTAAGTCAGACCCTGAAGACTGCTTTGTGGCTGTGTTGGATAGTGTAGATGACATTAGAAGAAAGTTTAAAAGAGCAGTGACGGATTCTGAAAGTGAAATTCGTTATGATATGGAAAACAAACCAGGTGTTTCCAATCTTTTAAACATATTGTCCAGCCTCGAAAAAAAGAGCGTGGAAACAATAGAAAAAGAGATGTCCGGGCTTGGATATGGAGCGCTTAAAGAAAGAACAGCCGAGGCTGTTATTCAAGAATTAGCCCCCATTAAAGCACGTTATGACGAAATCATCAACGATAAAAAGTATATTACAGATATTCTTTCTCAAAATGCTCAAAAAGCACAGTATATGGCGCAAAAAACATTGCGTAAAGTGTATAAAAAGGTGGGGCTTTTCCAACTGTAAAGGAGGGAAAATATGCTGAAAGAAATCATTCCTTTTAAAGTGACACCAGAAGATGGAAATTTTGAACTTGTGGTGTGGAAACCAGAGGGCGAAGTAAAAGCAGTTGTTCAAATTTTACACGGCATGGCAGAACATATCGACAGATATGAAGGGCTTGCAAAAGCGCTTACAGATCAAGGATATGCTGTGGCAGGGCACAGCCATAAGGGGCATGGACGCACGTGTGGACAAAACGAATTGGGCTTTTTCTATGAACAGGATGGATGGAATAGAAATGTAGAAAATGCGCACTTTGTAAGCGCATTGATTAGAGAGCAGTTTGAGGGCAAAAAATTCGTTCTCTTAGGGCATTCTATGGGCTCTTTTATGGCACGTGAATATGCCATACGCTATTCCAATGAATTGGATGGCCTTGTACTTTGTGGCACAGGCTCTCCTCCTTTTATGAGCATTTTTATGGGGAAATTGCTTGCGCAATTATCTCCTTTGAAAAAGCCTGCACACCTTGTAGACAAGATTGCTTTTGTCAGCTATAACACGCCTTTTAAACCCAATAGAACAAAGTTTGACTGGTTGTCCAGAGATGAAAAAGAAGTGGACAAGTATATTGAGGACGAACTGTGTGGCTTTTGCTTTACAGGGGGCGCATTTAGAGATTTCTTTGGAGGCTTGATGGCGCTGTCAAAGTTAGACCGTTTAAACAGCATGAACAAATTTATGCCAGTATACTTTATTTCAGGGGATTGTGACCCTGTTGGGGGTATGGGCAAAGGTGTTGTCAAAGCGTATGAACAGTTTAAAAATGTCGGTATACAGGATGTGACCATTCAGCTATACAAAGGTGCACGGCATGAGCTTTTTAATGAAACAAACAAACAAGAAGTGATGATGGATTTGATAGATTGGCTCCATCAAAAAATACAATAAACAAGGAGGCATGGACATGACAATTTCACTATTTCCCGGAGACATTACAGATGTACACGGTATTCGTGTAGGGCAAAAAGAAAATGAAGCAGCAAGAACGGGTGTTACTGTTGTCCTTGCATCAAGAGGGGGCGCAACAGGGGGCGTATCTGTCCGTGGTGCTGCGCCGGGCACAAGAGAAACAGACCTTTTAAAACCAGGTAATTTGGTGGAAAAAGTAAATGCTGTGGTGTTGGCAGGGGGCAGTGCATATGGCTTAGAGGCTGCCTGTGGCGTTATGCGTTATTTAGAGCAAATGGGCGTGGGGCTTGAAATGAATGAAGCCGTTGTGCCCATTGTGCCTGCCGCAGTGCTTTATGATTTGGGTGTGGGTGACAGTAGAGTGCGCCCAGATTCTGCTATGGGGCGAGCTGCTTGTATGGCTGCTCAAAAGGGTGTAGAACAGGGCAAACACGGTGCAGGTACAGGGGCTACGGTAGGTAAACTCATTCCCAGTGCTCTGCCACAAGATGGTGGTGTTGGAAGTGCTTCGATTACGTTGCCCGAAGGTGTGACGGTGGGTGCCATTGTTGCTGTGAATGCTGTGGGCGATGTGTATGACATGCACACAGGCAAAACAATTGCATGCGCTAAAATGCCAGATGGCTCACCTATTTCAGCAGAAGGGTTGCTTTGGGGGCAAGCGCCTGCGCCTACGCAAATTAGAATACCTGCACCAGGCTCTAATACTACCATTGGTGTAGTTGCAACAGATGCAAAGCTCACCAAGGAAGAAGCAAACCGTTTGGCAGACATTGCACATGATGGGCTTGCTCGCACCATTCGCCCTGTGCATACACAGATGGATGGCGACACCATGTTTGCGCTTGCAACAGGCAGAGTGAGTACAGAAGTAAACTTTGTAAAATTGTGCGCAGCAGCTGCCGAGGTGACGGCACGTGCCATCATGAATGCGATCAATTATTCAAAAGCATGATTTTGGGCATAGGGCATGATTTGTGCCAAATTAGCAGAATAGAAAAATTATTAGAGGATGGCAGATTTTTAAAGCGTTTTTTTGCAGAGGAAGAACAAACGTACATTCTTTCAAAAGGCAAAAGTACAGCCCAAACGGCTGCAGGGATATTTGCATCTAAAGAAGCGTATGTCAAGGCAGTGGGCAGTGGGTTTGTATCTTCAAATTTATCTGAAATATGCGTTTTGCACAACGAAAATGGCGCTCCTTATTACGAAATAAGGGGAAAAGCATATGAAAAACTGTGCTCTATGCAAGGAAAAAGTTTGTTTTTGAGCATTACGCACGAAGGCGAATATGCCTCTGCTGTGTGTGTGCTGGAGGGATGAAATGGAATACGCAGTCACCCCAAAATTGATGAAAAAAATAGAGGAAGACAGCTTTCAAAAAGGGGTGTCTTCCCTTCTTTTAATGGAAGAAGCAGCAGGGCATGTATTTGCTAAAATTCAAGAGATTTTTTCAAATGAACTGCAAGATAAGCATGTTCTTTTTCTCTGTGGTGGCGGGAATAACGGTGGAGATGGCTTGGCAGTTGCTCGTATGCTCTTAAAGCAAAAAGGTGTTCCGAGCGTATTGCTTTTATCTCCTCCCCAAACAGAGGAAAGTGAAACAAACTATGCTTTTTATAAGGCACTGGGTGGGCATGAAATGATGCTGGATGAAGTGCTGGACACGCTCAAACCAG
>CAYTPJ010000166.1:0-4662 GCA_964439755.1 uncultured Oscillospiraceae bacterium | reverse complement strand
AGAAAAATACATTCGATTATTGGAAGAAAAAACGAGAATGATTGCATTAGAGCAAGAATAATGGGATTTTAATATTCTTTGTTCAAATAAAAATGGAAAAAATCAAAGAAAAAAATCATTGTTTGTATCTGTATAAAACTCTTTGACGGCCTTGATTGGCCGTTTTTTTTGTAGTGTAAAAACACAAAAAAACACGTAAAAAAGCCCAAAACAGATGTTTGCATATTTTATAAAAACATGGTAAAATAAGAAGGTAGATTTTTTTCTTGAGGTGTAATGATGACACAGTACAATGCAGGTAGTATTAAGGTGCTTGAAGGGTTAGATGCCGTGCGTATGCGTCCGGGGATGTATATCGCTTCCACAGGGTCAAGAGGCTTGCACCATTTGATTTGGGAAATTGTGGACAACGCAATTGACGAAGCAATGGGTGGACATGCCAAAGAAGTGATCGTGACCATTTATAAAGATGGCTCCGTTTCCGTGTGGGACGATGGACGTGGTATGCCCATTGACATGCACCCTACTTTGCACATTTCAGGTGCTGAAGTCATATTTACAAAGCTCCATGCAGGGGGCAAGTTTGGCAATGACAACTATGCTTTTTCAGGGGGCTTACACGGCGTGGGCGCAGCTGTGGTGAACGCACTGTCACGGTGGTTGACGGTGGATATTTATAGGGATTTTGAACATTACAACATGCGCTTTGAGTCCGTAATGGATGAAAAGGAAAACAAGGTTTCAGCAGGCATCCCTGTCACCCCTTTGAACAAGATTTCAAACACGAGAAAGCATGGCACGCTTGTGCATTTTATGCCAGATGACCGTATATTTGAAACGGTGAATTTTCACTATGACAATGTGCAAAGAAGGCTCAGAGAGCTTGCGTATTTAAACAAGGGCATTTCTATTACCTTTATAGATGAACGTCAAAAGGACAGCGACAAGCAAAAGCAGGTGTATTGCTTTGAAGGGGGTATTGTGGATTATGTGCAGTATCTCAATGAGGAAAAAACACCTTTGCATAAAACGCCCATCTTTTTATCAGGTGAATTAAATGGTGTGCTCTGCTCTATCGCCATTCAGTATACAGACGCATTTACAGAGTCCTTTTTCTCTTACGTCAACAACATTCCAACAGCAGAAGGGGGCACGCATGAAACAGGCGCAAGGGCTGCAATCACCAAAGTGCTCAATGATTATGCACGGAAATTGGGCGCCTTAAAGGAAAAGGATGCCAACTTGCAGGGGGAAGACTTTAGAGAAGGCATGACGGCTGTGCTCACTACGATGGTGAAAAATCCACAGTTTGAAGGGCAAACAAAAGGGCGTTTGGGTAACACGGAAGTGCGCCCTGCTGTGGAAGGTATATTGACAGAAAAATTGCAGATTTATTTAGAAGATTTGAAAAATCAAGCACTCGGGCAACAGATAATTGAAAAAGCAGTCAAGTCTGCCAAAGTGCGTGCAGCAACACGCAGAGCACGAGATGTGGCACGAGCAAAAAATGAACTGGATGCAGCGCCTCTTGTGGGTAAACTCAGCGCATGTACAGGCAGACGGCCTGTGGACAATGAACTGTTCATTGTAGAAGGGGACAGTGCTGGAGGAAGTGCAAAGCAAGGGCGTGACAGACATTCTCAAGCGATATTGCCCCTTCGTGGGAAGCCCTTAAATGTTGAAAAAAAGCGTATTGATGCGGTGCTTTCTAATGAAGAGTTTAGGTCTCTGATTACAGCACTGGGCACAGGCATTGGGGAGGACTTTACGCTGTCTTCTTTAAAATATCACAAAGTGATTATTTTGTCTGATGCGGACCAAGATGGCGCGCACATACGTGCAATATTGCTCACTTTCTTTTATCGCTATATGAAAGAGTTGATTACAGGAGGGCATGTGTACATCGGTATGCCTCCTTTGTACCTTGTAAAAGCAAAGGGCAAAGAAGTGTATGCTTATGACGATAAAGAGCTTAAAAAAGCCACAGCCAATTTAAAGGGGTACACCATTCAGCGTTACAAAGGGTTGGGCGAAATGAACCCCGAACAACTGTGGGAAACAACGATGGACAAGGCGCACAGAAAGCTTATGCAAGTCACTATGGACGATGCAGCGGCAGCAGAACAGATGATTACATTGCTCATGGGGGATAAGGTGGACCCACGCAGGGAATTTATTATTTCTCATGCTGACTTTAATAAGGAAGATACCTTTGAAGACCAAGCAGTGACGCAAACAGTGTAAACAAAAAAACAGTGAGAAAGAGCGCATATGCATTTAAAATCTTTACGATTGCACGACTTTAGAAGTTATGAAGCCCTCATGCTCTTGCCCCCTCAAGGGGTCACGGTGATTGTGGGGGAAAACGGCGCAGGCAAAACCAATTTGCTGGAAGCTGTGCATTTGTGTTGCGTTGGAAAATCTCACAGAACGAGCACGGACACAGAAATGATTATGTACCAAAAGGAAACGGCAGCCGTGCAACTCGTGGTGCAAAGGCGAGATGGTGACCATGATGTGGGCGTGCGCTTGTACAGAAATCAAAAAAAGAAAAAAGTGCTCTTTATCAATGCCAAGCCTGCAAAACGCATGGGCGAAATGATGGGGCACGCAACGTGCGTGATGTTTTCCCCTGAAGATTTGAGCATTGTAAAAGAAGGCCCACAAGGGCGCAGAAAGTTTTTGGATATCTTGTTATCTCAACGGCAAGGCGCATATTTTTATGCGTTGCAAAAGTATCAAAGTGTGCTCAAACAGCGCAATGCCTTGCTCAAAGTAGCCTTTAAAGTACAGCAATTGGAGGCACAGCTGGATTTATGGGATGAGCAACTGTCAGAAGCAGCCATGCCTGTTATTCGGATGCGATACGAGGCAGTATCTCAGCTCAACACGCTTTCAAAAGCACACTATGCGTATATCAGCGATCGAGAAGACGAAGAACTGGAGATCGAATATAAAACGCAGTTTAAGCAGTACAGCACCAAAGAAGACGTGAAAGCTATGCTCAAAGAACGCAGGCAAGAGGATATAAGAAGGCAAGTGACGAGCGTGGGCCCTCATCGAGATGACCTCATATTGTCATTAAAAGGCAAAGAGTTGCGCAGTTTTGGCTCTCAAGGGCAAGTGCGCACGGCAGCACTTGCGCTCCGTCTTTCCTCCTTTGATATGCTCTCTATGACGCAAGAAGAACCCCCTTTGCTCTTACTGGATGATGTGCTCAGCGAGCTTGACCCTATGCGCAGAAAGAAATTGATATCACGCATTAAAAATGCACAAGCGCTCTTAACGTGTACGGACAAAAGCGATTTTGTGGGTGCAACGCCTGCTTGTGTGTTGCGAGTGGAAGATGGAAAAGTGTTTGAAGAAAAAGGAGATTATGTATGATAAAGCATGTATTTTGGGATTTTAATGGCACATTGTTAGACGATGCACCTTTTGCAACGCACGTAATCAACACAGTGCTGAAAAAATATGGTTTGCCTTTACTCCAAGGGGTGGAGGCATACAGAAGTTCTTTCTGTTTCCCTGTGCGTAAATTTTATACGAATATTGGCATTACAGACGAAATGTATGACCAAGCAGCGCTCGACTGGGTGCAAGAATATAAGCAAAACGAAGGCACGTGTGCACTCAGAGAAGGGGTGTTGGAGGTGCTTCAAAACCTCCAAAAACAAGGAATTCAACAATATGTGATTTCCTTGAGCCAAATTGACACACTCAAAAAACAGCTCGAAGAAAGAAATATTTTGCACTTTTTTAAAGATGTTTTGGGCTTGTCAGACATTCATGCAAGGAGCAAAGTGGAACTTTTTACTTCCTATATAAATGCAAACAATATCAACGTGCATGAAACGCTTTTAATAGGGGACACAGACCACGACCAAGAAGTGGCAAAAGCAGGGGGCGCACATTGCTTGATGCTTTTAAATGGGCATCAATCCAAAGAAAAAATAGTATCTCTTGGGTGCGATACATTAAACAGCGCACAAGAAATTATACAGTATATTCAAACATTATAATAAAAGGAGAAAAATAAAATGGCATTTGAAACAGTACAGGACAGATTTTTGCGTTATGTAGACATTGACACGGCGAGCGATGACAACAGCACTTCCCATCCTTCCACCAAGAGGCAGTTTGATTTGGCGC
The DNA here is from genome assembly GCA_964439755.1 of uncultured Oscillospiraceae bacterium. GTDB lineage: Bacteria > Bacillota > Clostridia > Christensenellales > Aristaeellaceae > CAYTPJ01. The sequence continues at coordinate 513 of CAYTPJ010000166.1, read as the reverse complement.
ACGTGCTCCAAAAAGAACTGATCGAAATGGGCGTTCAAAACGTTGTTCTAACAGAAAATTGCTATATCTATGGCGAAATCAAAGAAACAGTGCCAGACCTTCCCAAAATTGGGCTGATTGCGCACATGGACACAGTGGCAGATGTGCCCTCTACCCCCATTCACCCCTCTATTATTGAGTACAAGGGGGGCGACATTGTATTAAACAAAGAAAAGAATATTGTGGTCAAAGCCAAGGAGTATGCGCATTTAAAAGATGTGATCGGGCATCACCTCATTGTAACGGACGGCACGACCCTTTTGGGTGCAGATGATAAGGCGGGCGTGGCTGAAATTATGGTTGTGGCTGAATATTTAACACACACAGAGGGATTAAAGCACGGCAAAGTGTGCATTGCTTTTACACCAGATGAAGAAATTGGCAGTGGGGCAGACTTGTTTGATGTGGATTATTTTGGGGCAGACTATGCGTTCACAGTGGACGGGGGTGCACCCAACGAAATTGAGTATGAAA
>CAYTPJ010000165.1:0-4665 GCA_964439755.1 uncultured Oscillospiraceae bacterium | reverse complement strand
CCAAAAATATCTGCATACATGGGAATACCAACAAGAGTTGCTAAAATAACACCAAATGGATTGTTGCTCCCTAAAACACTTTCGATGATGTTTTGAGGAATCCAGTTGTGAATGAGAGCACCAATACCTACACCCACTAAAATATATGGGCACACTTTTTTTAACGTTCCGATTACTTGTTCTTTCGCAAATGTAAGTCTGTCGTTACGAGTTAATTCAGTAGCTTCAATATCTACACTACCTGCATTAAGGATAAAATCTTCAACATATTTACCCATACCGAACTTTTCAATTAGTGTGCCACCAACTACTGCTATAATAAGCCCTACAATAACATAAGTAATTGCAACCTTACCACCGAAAATACTCATTAGTAGTACAAGGCTTCCCAAATCCACCATTGGGGAAGATATTAGGAAAGAAAATGTGACACCAACAGGAAGTCCTGCACTGGTAAAGCCCATAAATAGTGGGATAGAGGAGCAAGAGCAAAACGGCGTTACGGTACCTAATAAAGCTGACACAATATTCGCCCAAACTCCCTTGAAACGAGACAGGATTTTTTTGCTTCTTTCCGGTGGGAAATAGCTTTGTATATATGAAATCATAAAAATCAAAGTGCAAAGCAAGATTGTAATTTTAATGACATCATAGATAAAAAACTGAACACTGCCACCTAATGCTGAACTGGTATCTAATCCAAAGTTGTTCAGTAAACTTCCGATACCCTCATTGAGCCATTTCATTCCAAGTATTTGCTTTTGAATGAAATCCCAAACTGATTGAATTGCTTCCATTGTAGAAATCCTCCTTTTGCCAAATCAAATATTTTTGATGTATAAATTAAAATTTAAACCATCATAGATGGTCAAATCAACTTATCTTGATATATACTTCTGAAATAAAGCCATCATAATTAGATGGCGTTTACTTGTTACAGCATTCCTCAATATCTGCACCATTTTGTGTGGTTAGCTCTTTTAGAATTTGTAGGGCTGAAATGCGGCCACTTTCGCTGAGTTTATAATGTGTCCACTTGCCCTCATACCAGCTTTCCACTAAACCGGATGCACACAATATCTTCATGTGGTAAGATAATTTAGATTGTGCAATGTCCAAATTTTCAGTGATTTTACAAGCACATTTTTCTCCTGTTTGTAAGAGCTTTATAATTGCAATGCGTTTTTCATCGCAAAGTGCTTTAAAAACAGTGGCTATTTTTTCGCAATCTTGCACAGTGTCCCTCCTTTCTCACATCAATTATTTTTGATGTATTTATAGTATATCACTCAAATCAAAAAAAGTCAATATGTTTTTTAAAAAAATAAAAAAACTGTCTCCCAAAAAAGGAGACAGCTTAAAAACTTATTTAGAAATTAGTTTGCTTGAAGTGCTTCGTTGCAAACAACTTCAGCTTGAGCAACCATATCTTCAGCAGATGTGGTGTTGTTCACGTCACCAGCCATTTTAGCCATACCTTGGAGTTGGTCACGTACAACGGAAGCACCCTTTACGTTGGGCAAGAAGCCAGCGTCAGGCAAGCAATCGCCGAGGGCTTTAAGAGCAGCATTGCCGTTGAGCAATTCAGCATAGCCTGGGAGTGCTTGTGTTGCCTTGAAGGGAGAAAGAGAGTTCACGCTCTTGCACCATTCGAGGTTTGCTTCAGGAGAGGAGAAGAATTTCAAGAAATCAAAAGCAGCCTTTTGTCTTGTTTCTTCAGATTTGAACATCATGAAACCACGGTTCCAAGCAGGATACCATTTGGTGGTTGCATCTGCCCATACGGGTGTTGCAGCAACGCCCAATTCCCAACCGTTTTCTTCGTCATAGAGGTAAGGAATGCCAGCGCAGGAACCGATGTACATAGCAACCTGTTGGTTGTTCATGTCATTGGAATAGTAGTCAGCTGTAGGAGCAGCCATGAAATAGGTGTTCTTTACGTTTTCGCCATACCATTTCACAGCATCCACAGTGATGGGGTTGTTGATCTTTGTTGTTTTGGAAGCAACATCGATGTATTCAGAACCCTTTTGGAGAATGAGCATTTGCATCATGTCTGTTAAAGAGTCAGCTGCATAGCCATAGATGTTCTTCTTTTCACGGACAACTTTAGAAGATTCAGCGAGTTCTTCCCATGTGGTAGGAACTTTGAGGCCGAGTTCATCCAAGATGGTCTTGTTGTAGAAGAAAACAGGGCCTGTACGTACTAAAGGCAAGATGTACATGCCACCATCAGCAAAGCTTGTAGCTTCGCCATAAACAGAAGCTTCCATCATTTCCTTGTAGTTAGGAACGCCGATTTCAGCATCTTCAAAATAGGGAGTCATGTCTACTACCAATGTATTGTCCTTGTTATCAGGGTCTACATAGTTAGCAGCTTCAGAAGCATAGTGGAAGAACAAGTCAGGGCCTTCACCAGCCATAACAGCGTTCATAACTTTGCTCTGAACGCCCTTGCTGGGTTGGTACTGAACATTCACAAAGTTGGTGGTGCTTGCAGCGTTGTATTCGCCAACCAATTTGTTCATTGTTGCTTCTTGACCCTTTGTAAAGGTATGCCAGAGTGTTACGATGGTTTTGCCGTCAGCCTTTGCTTTTTCGAGGTCAGCTGCTGATGCGTCTTCAGCGAAAGAGATGCTGCAGATACTCATAGCGAGTACGAACACAGCAACGAGACTTAAGAGCTTCTTGAAATCCATTTTTTCCCTCTCCTTGATATGTGTTTTTGCGATGTATTTTTTTACACCGTCTTTTGCGAGAACATCCATCACCTGAAGAACACATGTTTTAAACACATTTTCTTCAATGCGCAGTCTGTTCTCAAGGAATAAAGAGCATTCTCTTGTTCCTATACTCATTATACACCAAATTTGAAAAAAGTAAAGAGTATTTTGTCTATCTTTCTAATAATTTTATATTTTTTATATAAAAACGAATAAACATTTTTTGGAAAGAGCATACTATTTATGGAAAATAAAAAAAGAGGTTGATTATGAAAACGCATTTTAATGACAATAAAATTCCTATAAAAACCATGTATAATTCAAAAAAACTACTTTTGATCATATTAAAAAACAAATCATTTATATGTTTTCTATTTTTGTGCTTTTTTATTTTTTTCGCATTTTTTATTTTTAACGGGAAGCAAAACAAAACTGAAAGTTTACCTGCTTTTCAATCGCATGACATCACAATATCTTTTACACTCCCTCAAATGAAAGAAACAATGACTAAAAGCGCACAAGAATTGCTTTTAAGCACATTATTATATGTAGACTCGAATCACCCTTTACCGAATGATTTTCCTTGTTCAAATGCACAGAATGCGAAACATGTATTAAAAAATTATATGCCTTTGGAGGATGATTTACTCATTAGAAAAGAAGTGATGTATGCCCTGAGTAATTTAAGGCAAGATACCCCCTTGGATGATGTATTGTTTTTTAACGGTGCCCAATCCTATGAAGAAATAGAAAAGAACAGAAAAGAAATATTTTTGCGTTCCCTTCAAACAATGAGTATTGAAGAAGGGCTTGAATACACAAACCAAATGTGTGTTCCGTACGGACAAAGTGACCATCATACAGGGCTTGCACTCGATGTGTTTTTAAGAGGTACGCAAGATTACGCACACCAAGACGCATTGATGCGTACAGAAAAAGGTAGATACTTATTCGACAATTTGTGGAAATATGGCTTTGTGTATCAAAATCAAGCATGTGAAAATATTCATTTACGATACGTAGGCGCTACGCACACAAAAATCATGCATCATTTGAATTTGACTTTTAAAGGCTACCTCAAGCTTTTACACACTGTAAAAGGCATTACAATGACAGAACGTGGCGAACAAACTTATGTGTACGCTGTGAAAGATGAAGGGCAAAACTCTTTTCAGGTACTTGCGCATATGAAAACAGTGGCAGGATACGACAATTTAGGCTATGTCATTTTAACGAGCACGCCACATGCGCCCACCATTCAAAAAACCAAAGTACCTGACTATATGTACCCGTATTGAAGGAGAAAGTGTGATATGAAAAAATTTCTTACAATTTTCAAGAACAACAAAGATTATTTTATGCTTTTTATATGTTTGAGTGTGATCATTTTTTCTGCAATACATGTAAAAAAGGAAAAGGATATTCCAATTACAAAAAACACAAGCGAAACATTAGAAAAAGCTACTGCTAAAGTAGAGCAAGAAAATATATTTCCTCCTTTGACTGTATGTAAAATCATACGAACCACTTTAAAGACACCTGTGTATTTTAAAGACCACAATTTATATACGATGCACCAAGGCACAGATTTTTATGCAAAAAAAGGGGACAATGTGTTTTCAATGTGTGCAGGGGTTGTTCAAAAAACAACAGATGACAGTGTTACCCTTTTATTTTTAAACGGAAAAAAAGCAGAATATAAAGGCGTGTATGACATTTGTGTAAAAGAAAATCAAACAGTTCAGCAAGGAGATATTATTGGGAAAGCGCTTGGATGTGTGCCTTTGGAAGAACACAATATACTGCACATTTTTGTTTCCGACAACACATGTTTGTACGACATACAAAACACGAATAACCAATTGTTTTTTGTACCAATTCAAAAATAACGTAAATTCTCAAAGTAAATGCAACAGTTGCAAGCGAGTAGCATTTACAATGG
>CAYTPJ010000164.1:0-4668 GCA_964439755.1 uncultured Oscillospiraceae bacterium | reverse complement strand
TTTTATAGTAAATTTTACCTTCAATGTTATGAAATTATGTGATATACTATAAGAGGAAAAAGATACGCTGTTTTTACACACAGCGAGCACACGGAAAGGGGTTTACACATTAAATGGACATGCACGTATTATCTCAATTGGAGCAAGTATTTCAAAATTTACGCACACCTGTATCCCTGCTCGACTCTGACGGCAACAGCTTAATTCCTAATCAGGATATACGTTTTGTGCTTCCTCCCATCCATTCTGCCTCTGTGGTGATGGACGGTCGCACATATAAATTATGCCAATATGATCAAGAGCTTGTTATGATGATTCCGTCTACCGACAACACCTTTACAGAAGATATTTTCCGTTTGGCAGATGCCATGATTGCTGCTACCTTCGCTGTCAGCGCCGCCACCAACGATGTGGGCAACGCATATCAGCGCCTTTTGCAGAACGAATTATCACTTGCAGAAATGGACGCAGTCGTTGCCGAATATCACATTCCACGTGATATCCCTCGTTGCGTCATGCTCATGCACATGGTGCAAGTACAGCAAAGAAGCGCCTATGAGATTTTGGACGAGGTGCTCCCTAAAACGCCAGGCGACACCATCATTGCTATGGACAAGCACACGGCTGCTTTTATCAAAGATGCCTCAAACGCAGAAGATGAAGATGAGCTTCGTCAATTTGCTATGGCTGCGCAAGAAACACTGATGAACGAAACTGCCCTCACAGTAACCGTGGGCTTGGGCGAAATCGCTAAAAACATTGGTGAACTGCACAATTCCTTCCGTCAAGCACGCCGTGCCATCGAAATTGGCAGAATATATCGTGAGGATGAAACCATCTACGTATATCGTTGTTTATTGTTGGAACGCTTTTTGGCAGACATTCCTGCTGAAACTGCCCTTCATTACAACAATTTGCTGTTCAACCGTTCCACCACAAGGCTCTTTAGTGAAGAAATGCTGTACACCATCAACATGTTCTTTAAGAAGGACCTTAATTTGTCCGACACGGCACGTCAGCTCTACATTCACAGGAACACGCTCGTGTATCGTTTGGACAAAGTTCAAAAGCAAATAGGGCTTGACCTTCGCCATTTTGAAGATGCTGTGACTTTTAAAATGCTTCTTGAAATGAGCAAGTGTGATCAAAACAAACCAGGCAAAGCCAAAAAGCTTCGCTGATTGAAAGGACCCATACATTTATATGAACAAAAAAGTAGGCATACTCCTGCTCGTCACCCTTTTGTTATCCTCCATCATTTTGGGCGCATACGCCATAGATTTAGGGTTGCTTGGCAATCTGTTTGGCACAAATAAGCAAACAGAGGAGGACACGGTACGCATTTCCAGAGCAGAATATGAACGGTTTTTAAAGTATCAAAAATTAGAAGAAGTGTATCAGTATATTGATACATACTACTACATTGAGCCAGACTATGACCAAATGATGGAAGGCGCTGTGCAAGGCATGCTTGCCTACTTAAAAGACCCCTTCACCTTCTATTATAATGCAGAAGACTGGAAAAAATTGTGGGAAGACGATGAAGGCGAATATGCTGGCATTGGTATTCAGCTGTTGGGCAATTATAGAACAAATATTGTCACCATCAGCCGTATTTTCAAAGACACACCTGCTGAAGAAGCAGGGCTTCGCAAGGGCGACATCATCACACGTGTAGAAGACGTGGTCGTGACTGCGCTCACCATGCAAGACGCTGTGGACATCATGCGTGGCAAGGTGGACGAAACAGTGGAAATTGAAATAGAAAGAAAAGGCGAACCCATTGTATTTGAAATCCCCCGTGCCACCATCCATGTCAATTGGATTGAACACACGATGTTGGACAACCATGTAGGCTACATCTGCTTATATGAGTTTGCAGGTGATTGCGATGAAAAGCTCCCCCTTGCGCTTAAAGACTTGGAAAAGCAAGGCGCCACATCCCTCATTCTCGATTTGCGTGACAATGGTGGTGGCTGGGTAGAAGCTGCAAAAAAAATTGCCGACATATTTGTGGACAAAGAGATGATCTATTACAGTGAAGACCGTCAGAAAAACCGTGATATTGCCTACACAACAGAGGGTAAAGACGATATTCCCCTTGTCATCTTGGTCAACGAGGCAAGCGCATCTTCCAGTGAAATTTTAAGTGGCGCTCTGCAAGAGCTCAACCGTGCAACACTCGTGGGCACAAAAACCTATGGCAAAGGCATCATTCAATCTGTCATTCCCCTTTCTTCTAAAGAGGATGGCATGCAGTTCACCTCTGCACAATACTATATGCCTTCTGGAAAAGAAGTGCATAAAAAAGGAATCATGCCAAACATCTATGTCACCATGCCGGAAGAATTAGTGGGCACATACTTTGAATTGGGCGACATGACAGACGTTCAGCTCAAAACAGCGTGGGAAACAGCGCTCGCCCTTCAAAACGGCACAGAGCTTCCAAAGGGCGAAGAACCACCCAAGGAAGAAGATGTAAGCTTGCTCCCTGCTGCATAAATATTTTCTCAAACAAAAAGCCTTCCTTTAAACAATGCGTTTTAGAGGAGGGCTTTTTTGTGTTACATTTTGGGTTTAATAACATGGCAAAATGGAAATCCGTAGATGATTTTGAGCATTTTTTTATACACATCAAAATTCGGATTTTGGTGTGTGTAGAGCAAGCGCATGTTCGTTTTATAAAGCACGAAGGATTGCCCTGCATCTTTAAACCCATTCATCGTATAAAATTTCAACCGTTTCACTCTCTGTGCTTGGTTATCGCACACTACATTTGGGTCTTCTATTTCAAGAAAAATGTCTTTCGCATTATAATATTCTTTGAGTAGACGCAATGCTTTTGTGCCTACCCCTTGGCCACGGTATTTTTCTTCAATCGCAAAGTAAAACACGAGCACATAGTTTTGATACACGGAGGAAATAAAAAACCCTTTCATTTCGTCTTCTTCCATAATGGCAAGCGTTTCAAATATGTTCCTTCTCATCCTGCTTTTGAGCATAAATTGAGGCAATCTTTCGCAAAGTGGAAATGCGCTTTTATATAGAGGCATAATGGATATAATTTCTGTTTTCTTTAACCTTTTTAACGTGTGTGACATGGAGTTCCTTTCCTGTTTCTAAAGCATATTTTCTTTTATATATGTACATGAGAAGCTTGATTTTAAATCCCTTGTGCACTGCTCAAACACATTTAAAAGAATAACATCATTATAGTTGTTTTTATTTATTTTGTCAAGGCTATGTGGTTTTTCAACGTTTTTGGTATTGACAAAAACCCCTAAAAACCGTATAATATAACAGACACAACTGACGAAACGAGGAAATTTTATGCAGACCCTTGCAGAACGGATTATTACAGCACGCAAAGAAAAAGGCTACACTCAGGAACAATTAGCCACCCTGCTCAACGTATCAAGGCCCACCATTTCTCATTGGGAAAATGGCAGAGTGCTCCCCGATGTTGAAATGCTCCGATTGCTTTCAAGTACTTTAGAAACAGACTTTTTATCCGATGCAGTGCCCCTTTCTTATGATGCACAAAATAATGCTCCCACCCCTCCTGTGGACACAGTGCCCACAACTGTACAAAAAGAGGCTGACCTTTCAAAGCCTCTAAACAAAACATGGCTTTATGTGGTACTCGCTGCATTGTTGCTCCTTATAATAGGTAGCATTTATATTTTTTCTACCCGTAACAAGGCAGAGAGCACGCCCCAAGCTGGCGCAGTTTCTGCATCTCAAGCACCTCAAACGCAGACAGAGCCTCCCAAAGCCTCTGAAAATAAGCAAACAGAAACAGAACTTTTCATCGCTTCTTGCGAAAGAACACCTGTTGAAGGTCAAGCCTTTGTTCAGATTTCCACTGCTGAAAACCCTCTCCACCCTGCTTTTTTGCCTGACTCTGACACACCATTTTGGTTGCACACCGTCACAGCAGAAGAAACAAATGGCGTTGCTTTCACCATTGAGAAAGTTTCAGAAGTCTTTTTTTCACAGGGTTCCAAAGTATCAGCAAGAGATTATGCACCAGGTGATTTAGACTGGGGAAAAGGTGAAATGCGCCCCAACATTCCACTTCATTATGGTGGTGGTTTCCCCGTACAAGATTTAGAAGGTCTTGGCATCGTCATTTCAGGCACAGATGCAAACAAAAATGCACTCACTTTTTCACACTACGTTGTTCTCTCTAACGAAACAAAAGAAAACTAAAAAAATGCTTTCCCCCCTTTAAAAGGGGGTTTTTTTTATGCAAAAACAGCGTTTTTACCCAAATGTTCAGGATATGAACATTGTTAACGCCAAATGTTCAGGATATGAACGTGACTTTTTGCCTTTTTACACCTATAATGAGGGCATGGAAAACCAATAACGAAAGGAAGGGAGGTTCATGATTTACATCGGCTGGATGCTTTCAGCATTTCTTTTAGGCTTTCTTATTGCATACATTTGCAAAAAAGAAAAGCAATCAAAAACCTTGGCTCAACGCTTTTCAGCCGTGTCCTCTTTCTACGGAAAGTCGCTCGCTGACATTCAGCGTTTGGCAAACAACGCCCCTTACAGTGTGAACAGTAAGGCGAACGGGCAAACTCTTAGAACTTGGCAAGACAATAACTACACCATCACACTTTTGTTTGATGTGTGTGACATTTGCCTTGGCGTAGAACA
>CAYTPJ010000163.1:492-4711 GCA_964439755.1 uncultured Oscillospiraceae bacterium | reverse complement strand
TCCCGTTCACCCTGACTGTTTTAATCGCCCGATAAGTTGTGCTGTAAGCCCCTGTCGTCCATCCTAATCTCATCTAAAACACCTTCCTTTATATTACACATTAACAAAGTGGAATGCGCAATGTATAAATTAGGTTTTTGCGAAAAAAATAAGCCATCATTGGCTTTTGAAGGTTTTTGCTGAACAAGTGTCAAACTCCCGAATTTAAAAGTAAAAAAATTCAAATTATCCCTTGACAAACAAAGATTTTAGTGATATAATTCACCATGTTGCAAGAAATTGTGGCGATGAACTCCCTGCTTTGTATGTGACAGAGCATCAAAAGGGAAATTCAAATGGTCTGTTGGCTCAGTTGGTAGAGCACATCGTTCACATCGATGGGGTCACTGGTTCGAGTCCAGTACAGACCACCATAAATACCTAATAGCGCAAGCTGTTAGGTATTTTTTTGTGTTTTTGGCTCTTTGTAAAATGGCTCTTTGTCGGCTCTTTGTCAAATGTTGGGGTTAGGACAATTGGTGAGTAGATCAAAGGCATTGCGCATGTAAGATTTCCAATTTCGTAGCATACGATAGCAGGCTTTAAACTCAGGTAATTTTAATCACTCATAGACATCGAACCACGGATTTACACGAACGTTTTTTCATCAAGTATCGAACGACTATATACCATTTTTAAACATGACTATTCAAATGCATATTTTGTCGAAATTTAAAATAACAATGGATATTTTATATTTTTTCACATGAGATTGAAAAAAAGTGTTATAATGATATTAAGATGTATTTTATGGAAAAAATACGCTTTCTTGATGTACTAAGTTGAATGGGTAAGAATGAATAAAAAAGAGAGGAAGGATAGAGAAACATACAGAAAAACAAAATGGAAACGAAATACATACACGAAAATCACACAACAGGTGCGTTGTAAAAGACACACAACACAGAAAATCTCAAAAGAAAGAAGGTTCGATCAATGGAGTATACGGGTGCGTACAAGCAGCATTTAGATCGTGAATTATCCAGATTGCTGTTGGAGTTGGGCGTGCCAGCTAATGTAAAAGGTTTTTTGTTTTTAAAACAAGCAGTAATAGAAATGGTGAAAGATTTTTCGTTGGTGGATTGCATCACAAAAAGACTTTATCCCAAAATTGCAGAAAAGAACGCAACGACCTCTCAAAAAGTAGAGCGTTCCATTCGCCATGCCATTCAAATCATATGGTCAAGGGAACGTTTTGATTTACTCAATCAGACAATGGGCTGCGAGGTGGCACATAAAAATCAAAAGGCAACAAATGGCGAATTTATCGCACTGCTTGCAGAACGTTTTAGATATTTACATCTAACAGAAAGTGTTAATGATTAAACGCAAACAGAAGATCACAAAGATAAGGTGTGCTTTCCCATCTAATAGCACACCCTTTTTTCTTCCTTAAAAGTACATATAAATATCAAAAACAGTAGAACAAGAGAAGTTACTTGAAAAAAACCACATAGAAACGCAATTGAGTAGGAGGGAAAATCAAATAATTTCCCCGACCTCTCGCATCACCGTGCGTGAGCTTCCGTACACGGCAGTTCCTTAGTTTTCACGAACTGTCAAGTAATAGCCCGTTAGGGCTATATATCCTAATTGGGCTATTTCTTTATTTTTGAGTATGGAATTTAACATGATGCATGCTCGCCATACACATTTTCTACAGTTCACTATTTCGGGCACCTTCCACTCTGGAAAATCGCCTAAACTTCGTATCTTTCAATAATAAGAGCACACGCTTCCACTTCGTGTATCTGCCACATATACATTCGCTAACTCCGTGTAGTTATCGGACTTCACCTTGTTGTGCAGTCATATCCTTAACGAATGCTTGATATGATTTCTTTTCGTCAGACAAAAGTTTTGCCTACACCTTCCTTCAGATTTCGCCTCACGACGAGCGCTCATGGTGTTCGGCTATATCTTTCCCACTACTAAGGCAGATTTGGGGCTTTAACCCTTAAAAATGTGCCCATGCTGAGCACAGACATAAAAAAACACTTACCCTTAACAGAGCAAGTGTTTTTATGTTAATGAAGAATTATTCAGCAACAAATGGTTTAATTGAAGATAAGATGATACCCGCTGTTGGTACAAAATCAGCGTTGGACATAGGACCAAAGGTGAAAGTAATAACCACTTCATTTACAATAACAACAACACCGGCAACGTCAGCAGCAGGTACAGTATAAGTGATTGCATCAAGACCATTGATGGTTGCAAGAGCAACTTCAGCCATGCCTTCTTGAGCCTTGAGGTTCTCAAAAGCAGTGGCAATGGTAGCACCGTTGGCAGGGTTAGCGTTCATAGCTACAGCAGCAGACTGATCAGCTGTTGTGAAAATAGCAATGATGCCAGCATCAATTTGTTCATCGGTTAGTTCAGTTTCAGCTAAAGTCTTAGGCATGAAGAAGTCAACGTCAATGCCTTCATAACCAACCCATTCGCCTTCGATGTTAGCAATAGAAGCTTCATCGAAAGTAATGGTGGTGCTTTCAGCAACTGCGAAAGAGGTAAGGAGCAACATAGCCACGAGAAGCGCAAGGAATTTTTTCATAATAGAATATGACCTTTCTTGTTTTTGAAAATAAATTTAGTAAAAAATACAAATCCATTTCCTAATTGAGAGTATAACATATAAAATATATTTTGTCTTTTATTTTTTTGTGTCAATTTTGTGTCATATTACACAATTTACAAGTTTTGACAAAACTTTATTCGCATTGAACTAAGGCAGATTTTATCGAAACGTCATCGAACGTGTAAAGCAGTTATGTTAAAACGACCTACTTTGCTGAAAAATCCTTCGTTTAATAATAGGATAACATGTCAAAACTAAATTTTGTTTTGCATATTTATCAAATCTTCTAAAATAAGAAGATCAAGCTCATTCCCAAAAAAAGCATTTTGATACCGTTGAGCACGATCGTTTTTTTATTTTTTAAACTGTAATATCGCTCTATGATATATAACCAGTTCTATAAAAACCCATAACAGAGTTTTCTCCATTATGGGTTTTACCAGTATAATCTTTGTACAACCAAATAAGTTATACTTACTTCGTTCTATTATATGCTGTGTTGTATATTTCCACCAAACGGTCAGAACCAGCATTTTTTAATTCCTGAACAAATGCATCCCATTCATCCATGCTACGTGTACCTGTAATAAAGGCATCAATATTGCTATCATATACAATTTGAAGTTCCAATTGCAAATCCGTCACTTCTTCTTGTTCTTCTGATGTGAAAGCAGGGGTGACGTATTTGTAATCAAAGAATCCTTCATCTGTCCATACCTTAATTTGATCACCCATTTCAAAGAATTCATCGCCATAAATCTGACGGTAAATGCCTTCGTCGATGTAAAGGGACATCCCCCAAATTCCTGTTCCAATGACGGAGTTAATAGCTGCGTATTGATCGGATGCTCCTTTGGTTTGTTCGAGAATGGAATCTACAATTTTTTTGTTTCCATTTTCATCAATGTAATATGTTTCTCCCTCAACACCAAAGTTTAAAAGTGCTGCGCCTTCTTCAGTATACATGAAGTCAAACAGTGCAAGCACTTTATCAAGTGCAGGGCAATCTTTACTAATTACAACACTATCTGGCCAGTCCAATTCATAACGTAAAGAACGAGGGGAAGTGACACCATTTTCAAAAGGCTTTAATAGTTCAAAATGCCAATCATCATGACCTGCTGCTTTGAATGCAGGATGAAAAATACGTGGGATAAAAGAGTTGTTATCGTTATAGTAAGCCACTTTTCCTGTGGAGATTTTTTCCCAGAGATTATCAGCTGCATTCGTTGCATAATCGGGGTCAACCAAACCATCTTTCCATGCATTTGCGAGATATTGAACAACAGGACGGAAAGTTTCACAGGTTGGGCCATACAACCAAGCATCTACTTCTTTTTCTAAGTAAATACCTGTTTGATCAAATGTACCAAATCCACCTGAACCCATACCATACGCTAAGCAAGCAATAATAGCTCTTGCACCGCCACGGCTACTAAAGAAATATACATCAGGATGCTTTTCTTTAATTTTTAGCATAGCTTTGTAAAGCTCATCCCAAGATTTAGGTGTAGGAATGTTTTGTTCGTCTAAAAGATCTTGACGAATTGCACTCATCGGAGCAATTGCAACACGATTATATTCCATTTTATGGATATAATA
>CAYTPJ010000163.1:0-482 GCA_964439755.1 uncultured Oscillospiraceae bacterium | reverse complement strand
AAAGCGAGTTTTGTTATTTTCGTCAAACAATAATCCAAAGTAATTTGGAAGTTGTTCTTTATAGTCTAACAAGTTCACACACATTTCTTCCAAATCATAGGCGGCAAGTTTATCAACAGTAGCACCGTAGGATACATCTGCAATGTCATTTGTTGCAAAACTCGTTGCAAGTTTGGTTGCATAATCACTGCCAGGTATACCCATGATACGAATATCAAGACCAAAGTTATCTTTAATATAGTTTAAAACAACAGTATCTTGAAGGAGGGGCTGTGTAGCAGCTTCGCTCATCATAAAAGTAACAGTTTCAACAGAATCAGCTTTTGATTCGGCAAATACAGAAAGCGAACCCAGAGAGAGCATGATTACCAGAGCAATTGCCAATAATTTTTTCATTTTATTTTCTCCTTTTTTTATATTGAAAATGATATTTGTGTATGTATACACCCTCCTTTTGTGTACGTATATTCAAAAGTATCATT
>CAYTPJ010000162.1:0-4733 GCA_964439755.1 uncultured Oscillospiraceae bacterium | reverse complement strand
ATTGAAATTTACTGCGCACAATAAAACATTTCAAGTTTTTCTTATTGAAAAGCAAACAAAAAGGCAACCCTATGTTTTTGCATACGATTGTCTTTTTGATTACATCAAGTGAAAATATCTTTTCTGCAAAATGTAAGAGCGCCAATGCCGAACATAATTCCTGCAATTAAAAATCCATACAGCACGCAGTCGACTTGAATTTGATGATAAGGTATTATGTAGGATGAATCTGCATAAGTAAAAGGAGTTAAATATCCCAAGCCTTCTGTTTGTGTTGTTAATTTGCTCACCATACTTAAAAAGTAAAAAGCGCAAGCAACACCTATGCCCATGCCTCCTCCTCCTCTGTTTAAAATGCCTGATATACCCATACAAAAGAGAAAAATTTGGATTTGGAGCAATATATGTGCCAAGTGCAGAAGAAAAAAAGAATGCATGTCTATTTTTTCACGAATGACGGCAGATGAAAGAAGCACGCATATTACAATGATTGCATTGACAATGACTATTTGACAAATGGAGGATACAAGCTTATTGATAATTACAACAGAGCGTTTCACAGGATGTGTCAATAAAAATTCAGCCGTTTTCTTTTCTTCTTCTTTGGAGAGCATGTTTCCCCCTAAAAATCCTGCATAGAATGCTCCACCTATCCCCAATATTTGCCCACATTCAACCCCATAATATCCCATCAATGTGCCCATATCCAGTTTATCCAAGCCAAAAGCAGAAGTAAATACGCCAAATTTTGAGAAAATAGAAGACATAGAGGTCATCTGTTCTTGAATATCCGGGAACAAAAGCAAGCATAAGGACAAAATGAAGGCAATAGATATCCCCCATACAAGAATATTTTTATATCCTCTTTTGAGTTCGTTGTAAAATATCGTCATATCAATTCTCCTTCATAATAATGCATCACAATTTCATCCAGATCAGGCTCTGTGATCGTCATATCAGAAATATCAAGCCCTTGTAATTTATAAATCAGTTCTTTCATATCGCCTGTAAACAAAAAAGAAACAGTGTTATCTTCTATTTTCACATCTTTCATTGTATTTATTTCAGGTGCTGAGGAAATACCTCGCAATATAATACGGCGAATTTTAGTATGTGTTAAGTTACATACCTTTTCAAGTTTCACAATATTACCATCACGTAAAATAGCAGTTCTTTCGCAATGCTTGGCTACCTCACTGAGCACATGAGAAGACAAAAAGACTGTTGCACCCCCTTGAATACGCTCTTTTAATAATGTGAAAAAAGTTTTCTGCATCAAAGGGTCTAACCCCGAAGTGGGTTCATCTAATATATACAATGGTGGTTTGTGTTGCATTGCTGCGATGATGTTCACTTTTTTCTTATTACCAAGAGAGAGCTGATCAATTTTTTTATAGGGGCTTATTTGAAAGGCTTGATATAGAGCATCTCTTTCTTTTTTGCAATCAATTTTTCTCAAGTTCGCACTCATTTTGAGCACTTCTTCCACTGTCATGCCATTCCAAAAATTACATTCTGAAGGCATGTACCCCACTTGTTTTAAAATATCCATTCTGTATTTTCTAATATTTAAACCCATCACGCATGCGTGCCCACTCGTTGGGTTTAAAAGCCCTAAAAGCGTCTTAATCGTTGTACTTTTCCCTGCTCCATTGGGACCAATAAAGCCAAACATTTCTCCTTCATCCACAGAAAAAGTAAGTTGCTTTATGCCACGAGCTTTTCCATAATATTTTGTCAGATCCACCGTTTCAATTACTTTCATATATAAAATTCCCTTTACAGATTATATTTTTGAATGATTTTTTCCACATGTTTTTTAGCAATGCTTGCACTCAACTTGATTTCCTGCTCATCTTGAGGTTTATCCCCCATCAATGATAAAAATTGACTCACTTTAAGCCCCAATGCTTCTTGTATATCACTATCACTACCACTTTTTGAAACAAGGTAATAGCAAAGCAACGAGTCCGTCTTCCCTATTCTGTGCGCTCTATCTTCTGCTTGGCTATGCACAGCAGGCGACCAGTCCAGTTCGCCAAACACAACACACGTTGCCTTTTGAAGGTTTAAACCACTTGCAGAACGTAATGAAATACACGCAAGTGCTGTTTTGTCCTCCATGAACCGAATGACATTCTGATTTTTCTGTTCAGCCGTTTCTCTACCTGTAATAAAAACAGGATGACAACTGCTCAACTCTTTTTTATATATGTCCATTACAGCGTGATGATGTGCAAATAAAAGCACTTTTTCACCTGCTTCAATGAGCATTTGAACAAATTTGCACACATAAGGTGCTTTGGCAATGCCTGTCGCTTGCCGTTCTTCCAAACTAATTTGGTCTTCCAAGAGCGCACGTTCAGAAGACGTCATTTCATCTTCTTTGAGTTTTTTTATTTTCTTTAAAACATTTTGCATAAGTAAGGTGTATTTTGCACCATCTGCATCTATTTCTTGAACAAGCCTGCGTTTTTCAGGCAGTTCTTTCAACACTTGTTGTTTAGTTCTTCTAAGCATAACCCCTTCACGGCGCAAAAAATCACCCAGAATTTGAGGTTTCAAAACAATATTATTGCCATATCCTGCACACCATTCTCTCGAAAAGGACTCAAAGTCGCCCAAAAAATGGAAATCTATAATATTCATAACATTCCAAATTTCCCCACCATTGTTGTAAATCGGTGTACCTGAAAGGCCATATACACGCTCTGCATCACTGGACAAGAGGCTGGCAGACGAATATTTTTCAGTACCACTATGTCGTAATTCTTGAATTTCATCAAAGATTACAATAGGAAAATCATACTTTCTAAGCGCTTCTTTCCATCCTCTCAGTAAAAGGTAATGCACAATGTATATGTCTGCATTCCCCAAAGCATACGGCTTTAACCCCTTGATAACTTCAACCATCGGTTCCCTATTTTCAACCAACAAAAACCGTTGTATTTCGCTTTCCCAGTTTTTAACCAAATGAGGAGGCACAACAAGTAAAATAGGGTACTTATTCATAGTAGCAAGGCATGAGAGTGCTTGCACGGTTTTGCCAAGTCCCATTTCATCTGCCAAAAGTGCTCTATCTTGTGACAATAGGAAAGAAAGCCCTTCTTTTTGAAAGTCCTTTAATGTACCCACAAAAGAGAGTTGAGGGGGTGTTATGTGCAAAGGTTTTTTGAGCAATAATTCTTTTCTTTTGTAGCTATTTTGAGCATCAAATAATAATAAATCAAACTGTTTTTGATCTCGTTGCGCCAAAGTAAGTGGATAGCGTTGCATCAACCAACACAAGTCAACCATATTGCGCCTATTGGATGAAAACCGTGCTTCTCCTCGTCTTTTAACACCTGTTTGAGGAAATAGACGCTTGCAAAGTTCCGTCACTGATGGCTCTGCTTTGATTGTCCAGCACTTTTGCTTTCTGTTATAAGACAATGTGCCATATGTGTTTGGTGCATTAAAGTCAGGATACTCAAGATAAGAAGGGAGAGAAATTTGTGCAAGGTTTTGTGCACTAAAATAGTCGTCTATATCAAATGACGCTTGTGCAGATGTATTTTCCTCATCTTCCCCTATTTCTGTTTCATACTGAATTGCACCATAGGGTATAATATTTTCATCATCGTCTTGCATATCTACAAAATCATAATTTGTGCTTACATCGTTTGCAATGCCCCATAATTTTTGCAAATTAACTACTTCAACACGTTTTTGATTCACAAAAGCAGGTAAATCAATGTTTTTTTCAAGCACAACAACAAGAGCGTTGAGCTTGTCAGATACAAGGTAGCGCTCTATTTGCTTTAAAAGCATAGCTCTGTTTGGTTTTGATTTTTTCACTTCTATCCCCACATCAGAAACAAGAAAATCAATTCGATTGCCCTTTTCGAGTGGTGCTTCATGCACATAATTGATATCTGCACTTGTCAATGCGATTCCCACCAACTGATGGATATCATATTCCCCTGTCACTTGGGGGGCACGAATGGAATGAAGTGCCTTTAACACCTGCTCTATCACGTTAAGACCCTCCTAAGAAAATCACTGTATCATTATACCAAAAATTCCGTCATGTTGCAAATGTTTTTATAAAAACATGCACATAACGGAATAGAATATTATAAGGAAATTTCGCCTTTTATAATTCTTCTTTTTAAATCCAGTACTTTTTCATAAATCCTGTCTATTGTTTCTTTAAAAACAGCTTGATTTTGCCCTGTCGGATCTTGTATCCCCCAATCTTCTCTGTGTCGACAAGGTAGAGAGGGACAAGAAACATTGCACCCCATTGTGACCACAATATCCACATTGGGTATGTCCAATAGCAATTTAGAATATTGTTCTTTACTCATATCCACATCATGATATATTTTCATCATATCAACGGCTTCTTTTGAAATTGTGTTTTGTTTCTCTGTCCCAGCAGAGTAACTTTCAAATACATCAGATGCATATTTTTTACCAAGCGCTTCTGCGATTTGACTTCTACACGCATTATGCACACAGATAAATGCTACCTTAATTTTTTTCACTTTATGCTCTCACTTTTCTTAATATATCAATAACATCTTCTTTTTTAAGCACTTTACCCATAGACACAACTTTTCCATCCACCACAAGCGCAGGCGTCGACATAACGCCATAAGATGCGATTTTCGTAAAATCTGTGACGTGTTCAATGTCCGTATTCATTTTAAGCTCGACAAGTGCTTGCTTTGTTGCACTTTCTAAAGCGT
>CAYTPJ010000161.1:0-4750 GCA_964439755.1 uncultured Oscillospiraceae bacterium | reverse complement strand
GAATCCTCACAATAGCTCAAACACTCAGGCTAAGGAGAGAAACAAACATGGGAAAAATCATTGTGATTGCAAACCAAAAAGGTGGCGTAGGAAAGACGACAACGTCTGTAAATTTAGCTGCTTGCCTTGCTGAAAATAAAAAAAATGTGCTTTTAATTGATGCAGATCCTCAAGGCAATGCTTCGAGTGGGCTTGGATTAAAAGCAGGTGAATTGACTATTTATGAAGCACTGTTGCTTTCTTGTGAAGCAAAAAGTACATTTGTGAAAACTAAAATAAAGCATTTAACGCTTTCTGCTTCAGATATTCGGCTCGCAGGGGCAGAATTGGAGCTTGCGCAGGTTGAAAATAGAGAGTTTAGAATGAGAGGCATTTTAAGCCAAATCAAAGATGAATTTGACTATATTCTAATCGATTGCCCTCCTTCGCTTGGTTTAATTACAATCAATGCATTGACAGCCGCTGATTCTGTGCTTATTCCTATTCAATGTGAGTATTATGCTTTAGAAGGTGTGACGGCATTGCTTGACACTGTGCGCCGTGTGAAAAACACATTAAACCCTGATTTGCAGATTGAAGGTGTGTTACTCACCATGTTTGATGGACGTACAAATTTAAGCTTGCAAGTGGCTCAAGAAGTGAAAAAACATTTTAAAGATAAACTATTTAAAACAGCTATTCCACGCAATGTGCGTTTGGGAGAAGCACCCAGTTATGGAGAACCTATTACAAGGTACGATGCAAAATCCAGTGGTGCGCTTGCATATATTGCTTTATCAAAAGAAGTTATTAAAAATAATAAAATGCAAAAGAAGGAGAGAATATAAATGAAAAAAAGAGGCTTGGGTAGGGGATTGGACGCACTTTTACCTGATACAGATGAAAATCTCGTTAAAGTGCAAGAAATATCTCTTTCTTTAATAGATAGAAATAAAAAACAACCACGAAGAAGGTTTGACGAAGAAGCGTTAAAAGCATTGTCTGAGTCTATCAAAACATCAGGAGTGTTATCTCCTCTTTTGGTTGTTGAAGATAACGGTAGATATCGCATTGTAGCGGGGGAAAGGCGTTTCCGTGCTTCCTCTTTAGCTGGTTTGCAAACAGTGCCTTGCATTGTGCGTGATTTAAACAAACAGCAAGAAATGGAAGCTTCGCTCATTGAAAATTTACAAAGAGAAGATCTAAATGCGATTGAAGAAGCTTCTGCAATCAAATTGCTCATGGAAGAATGTGCGTATACGCAGGAAATGGCTGCTCAACGTCTTTCAAAATCTCGTTCAGCAGTTGCAAACACATTGCGTTTGCTTCAATTGGATGACAATATGCAAAAAGCTGTTATTGAGGAAAAAATATCAGCAGGTCATGCTCGTGTGCTTGTTGGTATTGACGACAAAACAAAGAGAGAGTTTCTTTTTGAAAAAACCATGAGAGAAAATTTGAGCGTGCGTGCACTTGAAAAATTATCCAAAACGTTTGAAGTGCCCCAGGCGAAAATAAAAAAAGAAAAAGTAATATTGCCTGAGCTTTCAGACATGCAGGAGCGTTTGCGTCTTGCAGTGGGTGTTAAAACCATGCTTGTTGGCAATGAGAAAAAGGGTAAATTTGTTTTCCAATATCAAAATAAAGATGAGTTGGATTTAATTTATGCTGCACTTGAAGTGCTTGAGAGTAAGTGAGAGGAATCGTATGATTTATAAAACAGTGCCTTTAAAGGGCTTAACAGACACAGATGCACAGCTTGTAGTATATGCAAGAACATGTGATGAAGGGGTTACAAGCATTAAAAAACGCCCTGCCGTTGTGATTTGTCCTGGTGGGGGATATGCCATTTGTTCTTTGCGTGAAGCAGAACCCATTGCTCTAAAATTCTTAGAACAAGGCATACAGGCTTTTGTATTATTTTATCGTGTTGCACCACATCGTTATCCTACGCCTCAACAAGATGCAGCATTGGCCATTCACCATGTGAGGGAAAATGCGCAGGCTTATTGTGTGGATGAAAACAAAATCAGCATCATGGGTTTTTCGGCAGGTGGACATTTGGCAGCAAGTCTTGGCGTGTTCTATGATAGAAAATGCTTGTATGAGCCTTTTTCTCTTACAAAAGAAGATATCATGCCCAACGCATTGTTGCTTTGCTATCCTGTTATTTCAGCTTTGGAAAATGCACACAGAGGGTCTTTTGTAAATTTAACAGGGGAAGAAGATGCAGAAAAGCACGTTCCATATTCCCTTGAAAATTTCGTTACAGAGCACACACCTCCAACATTCTTGTGGCATACTGCCAACGACCCGGCTGTACCTTCCGAAAATTCGCTTTTGTTTGCACTTGCACTTAAAAAACATAATGTGCCTTATGAATTGCACATTTATCCAGACGGTGTGCATGGTATTTCTCTTGCAGACGAAGAAACAACGCCTGAAGATTCGCCCCTTCTTTACAATAAATATTGCCAAAGATGGATGAAAGAAGCTGTTCATTTCATATTGCATTTTTTAAATGCATGACTTATTGCAAATTATTTATAAAAAATTTTTTCCACTTGTGCATTTAGGGCATACACTACACCGTTTTTGCATATTTCGCAAAAAATTACTACTTGACAAAATTGTGAAAATGTAGTAATATATATCTTGTTCGGTAACGAACGTAGGGGCATGGTGTAATGGTAACACGTGGGTCTCCAAAACCTTTGTTGAGGGTTCGAGTCCTTCTGCCCCTGCCACAAGAAACGGCTATTCATAAGGGATAGCCGTTATTTGGGTTATACAAATCCCCAACCTATCCCCAACCAGCCACTAAAAAAAAGTTAAGGTAGAAAAGTTGCCACTTTGTTCTGCAATTTAAGGGCATTTTCCCTCTGCATACGGTCTGTTACATGCCCATATACATCCATTGTAAATGATACGGAATAGTGCCCCATGGTCTGTGAAATCGTCTTTAAATCGCTTTCAGCCTCCATGGAAAGTGTCGCAAAACTATGTCTTAAATCATGGAAACGCATCTCATTTAGACCTATACTTTTTACTATGTTTTTAAAGTGGTGTGATACCGTTGTACTACTCCTATTTGAACCATAATTATTAGTAAAAACAAGATTGTTTTCATTATTCCATAATCCACCACATTTTACCTTCTGCTCCTCCTGCCTCTGCTTTATCTTCTTTAGAATGTTCAGTACAGCAGGAATAGGAACAAAGGAACGTTCTTTCCCATTTTTTAAGTCTGTGAAAACATATCTTCCCTTGTGTTCGTATGTGTCTATGTGCAATTGCCTATATACACGCAACCACCCTGTGTGAAAGTTGACGCAATCCCATGTTAGCCCAATTAGTTCGCTTTGTCTTAATCCAGTGAATAAAGCTACTAAAAATAGTTCTTCGTATTCGTCCCCTTTTATTGCCTCACAAAAGGTTTTTAGTTGGTCACTTCCAATAGGTCGAATATCTGCCTTTTTTATTCGTGGCAATTCGCAAGCATTACAAGGGTTTTTTACCAAGTAACCCAAGCTAAGAGCCTGTTCCATAGCCTTGTGCAATATTCCATGTATGTTCTTAATGGTTTTAGGTGATAGCCCATCCATATATAATTGATTATACATCTTTTGAACGTCTTCACCTTTCAGCTTACTAAGCTTTTTCCAACCAATACAAGGAATAAGGTGGTTATTTATCATAGCTTTATAACTTGATTTGGTGGAATTTTTAATACTTATTCTATAATCTTTCATCCATATAGAAAGCCATTCACTTAACAACATGTTATTAAAGCTTAAATTAAAGCCCAAGTCACGCTCTTTTTTTAGTTCGTTTAGTTTTGCTTTTGCCTCTGCTTGCGTTCTGCCTGTGACCGACTTCCTTCCATCCTCAAAACTCAAGCGAGCCTCCCAAGAACCATTTGGTTTCTTTCTTATTGTACCTTCACCATTCGCACGCTTTGCCATTATATCATACCTTCCTCATTATCTTCGTATGTCTGTTTGTCCATCCACTCTTGCAATCTGTACTTATTTATCCTAATACTTTTACCAATACGGAAAGCAGGAAAGCCTTTTTCTTTTACAAGCTTGTTAGCAGTGGGCATAGATATTTGTAATATATCAGAAAGTTCTTTTATTGTGAGCGTTTCTGCAAATGGTGTACCGTCTTGTATTTCTTTCTGTGTTCTGTTTTCAAGGTACTGTGTGCCTACATACTTTACCATAGGCATAATATAAGTGTCAAGTACATTTTTTAAAGTCATATCTAAAATGTTATTATCATAGATATATTTTATTTGACCAAAAGAAAGATTATCTGTATTTGTGGTTGTATTTTGCATATAATATAAGTAACTCCTTTGTCGATCGAAAAATAGTAAATAATTAGAAATAAACATAATAAATAGCTTATACGATATGTAAAGCTTTTACATTTATAAAGTAACCTTTTAAGCCTGCTACTTGTTTATAGCGTGCGTAATATGTTTGGTGTGCTTTTGCTTGCTTGTATCACCTAATAATATTTCATCATATAAAGCAAATTTTACACCTTTAGAATTGATAGCAAATAGTTTATCATTGCCAAAATGATAACACATACCTTTTATTATGGTAGTATCATCATGTTTATAGCCTCCATCCTTGTTTAGTGTGCTTACAGTCCGTCCAATAATATCCATACAAGTCTGCCTCCTTTCTTATATGCTCATGCCCGTTATATTGATAGTGTACCTCTGCATGTGGATAATTCCATACTATTAGGATATGTC
>CAYTPJ010000160.1:0-4789 GCA_964439755.1 uncultured Oscillospiraceae bacterium | reverse complement strand
ATATCTCTTTTTATTACACAAATATATAATTTTCTCACATAATTTTTATATATGCACAAATTTTCCTCCTTCGCCACGCTGTGCTTTCCCTCCTTGTTTCAAGCAATTCACATGCCTTCTTTTCTCCTCATGTTGTCCAAAAAGGATAATTGCACGATTTTTCTATTTTTTTAGAACATTTTTTCTAAAAAACTGTTTTTTAGGCTTTAAAAATGTCGCATTTTCATGTATAATGGATTTGGTGCGATATTCGCAGTTTCTGTACAAACAACAATGTGTGTTGGGTATGGAACATCTACTAAACATTTTGGAGGAATTGATTATGATGCTTAAAGTGCCAGCCTCTCTGGATCCACAATTCATGCCTTTGGCAGTTGTGCTTAGAGAATACGAACAGGATGTAAACAACTCAAATGAAGCTTGTGACCTTTCTATTGCGATTGAAAGAAATCACGGCTACACATATAGACGTGACTTTAAAGCTTTCAAAGAAGGCGTGCAAACAGAACGCACTGTCAAGCTCTTTGAACGTGTTGCAAAAACCATGCTTTGGGTAAGTGGTGGCTACAAAATCCACGTTGCAGGCAACAAAGCTTTGTATGATTGCTTAAAGGACGCTTATAAAAAAGGTGGCGCACGTGAATTTGACGAAAACTTCATGGGTGCTACTGTGTATGAAGAACCCTTTAGCGTGCACTATGTAGAAAACATTGCTGACATGCCCCAAGAAAAGAAAGCTTCCAGCTCCGTAGGCCGTCACTTAGATGGTTGCCGTATCGGTTTTGACGCTGGTGGCAGTGACCGTAAAGTATCTGCTGTGGTCAATGGCGAAAGCGTATATTCTGAAGAAGTGGTGTGGATGCCCAAAGTGACCAGCGACCCCATGTATCACTACAACGGCATTTTGTCTGCTATGAAAGAAGCTGCTGCACATATGCCCCGTGTGGATGCCATTGGTGTGTCCAGTGCTGGCGTTTATATTGACAACAAAACCATGATTGCTTCCCTTTTCCTCAAGGTTTCAAAGGAAGATTATCAGAAAACTGTCAAGAACATCTACATCGATGTTGCAAAAGAAATGGGCGACATTCCTCTTGAAGTTGCAAACGATGGTGACGTAACTGCACTTGCAGGCGCTATGGACTTGAATGCTGGCAACGTATTGGGCATTGCTATGGGCACAAGCGAAGCAGGCGGCTATGTAGACAAAGATATGAACATCACTGGCTGGCTCAACGAGCTTGCATTTGCTCCTGTGGATGCTTGCGAAAATGCTATGATGGACGAATGGTCTGGCGACTATGGCTGCGGCGTAAAATACTTCTCTCAAGATGGCGCAATCAAGCTTGCTCCTGCTGCTGGCATCCATTTAGACGAAAGCTTAACCCCTGCTGAAAAGCTCAAGGTTATTCAAAAAGAAATGGAAAGTGGCAACGAAGAAGCCAAGAAAATCTATGAAACCATCGGCGTATACTTTGGGTATTCCATCGCATACTACGCTCGTTTCTATGACATTGACCACGTGCTCATCATGGGTCGTGTTACATCTGGCGAAGGTGGCACATTGCTCTTAAACAAGGCTCAAGAAGTGCTCGATACAGAGTTTGCTGACCTTGCAAAGAAAATTGCTCTCCACATCCCAGACGAAAAGAGCCGCCGTGTCGGTCAATCCGTTGCTGCTGCCTCTTTGCCCCAAATTTAATTGTGGCGTAACGTATCTATTGTTTTTAAGGTGCGTTCTCAGCGATACAGTATTTTTGAGAGGTGCTTTTTAAAAGCATCTCTCTTTTTTATAAAGAAAAGGAGAGATTTTCATGAACATAGAAATCCCATATTTAAAAGGGAAAATGCATTGTGTGCTTATGCCCAATGCTTTAAACGATGATAAAAAATGGTACATCAATGACCATTGTATTTTAAAGGATAAAGAAAACACGTATCATTTTTTTGGAATCAATAACCCTTATCCTGAAAATATGGATATTTTGTATTCTTGGCATCCACATATTGCTCATGCCATTTCTAAAAATCCACTGCAAGGTTTTGAACGGGTAGGTTTTGCCATTGATGACCGACAGGGCGAAGAATATGTAGGTGCACCTTATGTGGTGTGGTTGGAAGAAAAACAAACGTATCTCATGATTTTTGAAAGCAAAATTGAGAGTCAAAGAACGTTGGAATATGCCTATTCCAAAGACCTTTACAACTGGGAAAGAATGCGTGAACCTGCCTTTACAAATCTTGGGTATACCCGTCGAGATCCCTGTGTTTTAAAAGAAAACGGCATGTATAACGTGTATATTTGCAATCCAGAAAAAGGCGGATCGTCCGTTTCTTTAACACAAACAAAAGATTTTATTGATGTGAGCAACACAAAAACGTGTTTTAAATGTTATGATGGGCTTGATTGGGGTGGATGCGAATCTCCTTTCGTTGTGAAAAGAAAGGATTTATATTATTTATTCTTTACTTATGCACATCATCAATACAATGAAACAAGGGTGTTTGTATCTACACAATTTGATACATTTAAGCCTGAAAATCAAATTGCCACTTTGTATGGCCATGCCAGTGAAATTTTTGAAATGGATGGGAAACAATACATCACCAATTGTGGCCCTGAAGATGACCATTTGATGAATGAACATGCTCTTTACATTTCCGAACTTTGTTGGACAAAAGAAGAATTTGAGATACAGTAATGATAAAAAGAAAAAGGGACTGTTAAAAAAGTCCAAAAAAAGAATCCACGAGAGCCCAAAAACTTTCGTGGATTTTTTGCATAAAAAATAGGGACAAGGTTTTGTCCATGCGCCTCCTAAAATAATATACTGTCTTTTTTATATACGTGCACATTTTAGCAAAAAAACTGCCCTTCACATCAAGAAAAAATGTGATTTTATCAACTTTTCTACACAATATTATGCTATACTATACACAGATGTACGCAATGTGCATCATAAAATTTGGAGGTATCAAAATGCGCAAACCTATTTTTATCATTTTCCTTTCCTGTATGCTCTTTTTACTCCTTGCTGTTTCCTTTGCATCACAGGGCGAATATGGGCAAACGCAAGCCCCCCTTTCTCTTTCTTCCTTTAAGAACATTGATTTGAGTGTGAAATCTGCAAACATCACGTTGCAAGAAGGCGAAACATTTCAAATAGCGTATCACTTGCACGACAGAGAAAAGGTTACTCAATTAGAAGTGATCGACAATACACTGTATTTTAAAACAGGCATTCAGCTCTTTCACCGTGTGCACTTTGGTGATTTTTTTGTCACCATCACTGTACCCAAGGGGCATGAAATGGACACGCTCACGCTCTCCACAGTCGCAGGCAACATACAAATAGAAGATAAGCAAATCAACGGTGTAACACTAAAAAGCACATCAGGCAATGTGCATTTTGACAACAACACAGCGCAATCAGGGCACTTTGAAAGCGTGTCGGGCGCTCTTTCACTCAACAACAACACGGTGTCTAAGCTCTCTGCCAAAACCACTTCGGGCAACCTCCACGCAGAAGGTGTGTACGACACCTCCACCCTCTACTCCGTGTCAGGCGCCCTCTCTTTTGTCACTTCCACCTTAAAAAGCGCCTCTCTTGAAAGTGTGTCAGGCGATGTGAATGCCACTGTGCCCCCATGCTCCATGCAAGCAAAAAGTTATGGCAAAATCCTGTACAATGGATTACATCAGGGCACGCAATTTTCCTTGCAAACAAACGCACACACGCTCCACATCAAAAGCGTGTCAGGGCGCATTGACATAACCGAAAAAGCAGAAAAAAAGTAAACCAAAAGGGGGACATATGCAAAACGCTGTAAAAATTCAAACCATTTGTATGACACACACACCCTCTATCACGTTAAAGCAAACGGAGCATCCTGCACTTTTATGGGTGCAGGAAGGGGATGTTTGCTTGTGCTGTCCAAACCAAACACACACGCTTTTGCAAGGAGATATTGCCTTTCTCCCTCTAAATCATCAAGCATTCTGCACCAAACTCAGTGGCGCAGACGTGCGCTTAAAGTGCCTTTATTTTCCCTTGCACACCCTTCAAACGCTCTCCTCAGACAGCACAAACCTCCACCTTTTTTACTCTGCTTTGCCCTTTGTCAAAACAACGCCCCCAAGCAATGCGCTCGTGTTTACAAAAACACTGCTCAACTATTTGGAAACATTGCTTCAAACAGAAACATTTGGTGTTGATTTGCTCGTTCAAAGCACGGTCACCATTTTGCTTGTAAAAGTGCTCTCCCTCTTTCAAAATCAAAAGAAAGAGAGCGCCTTTGAAAAGACCTCCAACCTCAATTTGGACGCACTTTTTCTCTACATCCGTGCGCACTTGAGCGAAGAAATCAGCCTGACAAAGTTAGAAAGCGTGTTCTTCATGAGCCATGAACACATTGCCCGTGAGTTTAAACGGCAAACGGGCTTGACCATCCATAAATACATCTTAAACTCCCGTTTAGAGCAAAGCCACCTCTTGCTCCATGAGGGCTTTGCCCTCCAAAAAGTGTGGAAAATATGTGGCTTTAATAGCTATGAATACTTTATCCAAGCCTTTAAGAAAAAGTATGGCACTACCCCCAAAAACTATTTCGTGTAAGCTTTTCCTTTTAGAAAATTTCAAAACACAAAAACAGGGGAGAAAAATGCACGCCCCTGTTTTTTATAGACAACTAATTTTCATATTTTTTGAAATTTTCAGCTTGTGTCATAATTTTTTCAAAGATTTCTTCATCCCACTCTGGTGGGTAACCATTTTTGTAGAGAAGTACT
>CAYTPJ010000159.1:0-4796 GCA_964439755.1 uncultured Oscillospiraceae bacterium | reverse complement strand
ATAACCACCACATGGTGTAAAATGGAAGATGTGGAGACAGGTTTTCTTTTTCCCCGTAGTTAAAGTATCTATTTTTGCATTTAAGAGAAGGCTCTGCTACATGATTTTCGTATATACACTTTATCTATGTTTTAGAATAAAAGAAAGTGAGGTAGTCACTCGGTGTCATTGATTCAGCTCGTAAAGAAATCACTTTGTCATCGTCTGTTTGTCAAAATCGTGCTCTGTTTTTGTCTATGTGTCATTATGATTTTGCACTATTCTTCCATTACCCCTCTTACATCCACCTCTTTCATTACATATAACTATCCCCTTGCTTCTCAAGGCAAATATCCTAATGGCATACGCCTTGACGTTTATCAAATTGTAAGCGAAGAAGTACTTCAAGAAACAATTGATAAATCAGGTTTGCATAACCACCTTACTGTCAATGAATTTAAGAAAATGATAAGCGTTTATGCCAAGCGCACGAAGGTTCCCGAAGATGGTTACATTGCAACTGAATATGGCATTCGCATCAACATGAAAGAGCAATTAAACGGTGTGCGTGCCGAAGGGTTGTTAAAGCAACTTTTTTCTGCCTATTCCAAACATTTTTATCAGAATTTCACATACAATCAATCTATTTTTTCTCTCCCAACTTATACATGTGATATAGATGATTATAGAACGCTCAGTGCTTCTTTCTCAACAAAAGCCAATTTACTCCACTCATATGTGACCACACGCATGTCAGAATCCAAAAGCTTTATTTCAGAAGATACCGGCGAATCATTTTCTTCTCTACAACTTCAAATCAATGATTTCAATGCAGTGATATTGGATAAATACAATGCTTACATTGCAAACTATGGTCTAAACGACGATTATGACAAATTTTTAGCAGAAACAACATATAAAATCAATCAAATGCAACGTATTTACGATGAAAATATGATCGGCTATCAAGTGCGTCATGAATCTATTAAGGATTATCAAACAGAGCAGAGCGCAATCGTAATGATTCCAACTCGTGATCCAGCTTCTGAATTTTACATGTCTAAAACAAAAATTGGTATGGACTACCTGTTTGATGCGGCCATACAAAATATGTCAACTGCTAATCAAACCTTAGCCTCCATTAACTCCTTGAACAATTTACTCCAATACGCAAAAAGTAGCATGGCAGGTGGCAACTTGTATGACATAAAAAAAGAAGCAGACAACATGGTTGCCTCTATGACCTCCTTCATTGAGCAACTAGAAAAAACCATTAAAAAAACGGATGATGAGTTCATCCACAATAATTACTCTAATCTGCTTCTTTTCAAAGTTCCTCGTTTATCCACAATGGAAATATATGGAATTAAAAATGTCTTTGTGTATGCCGTTTTCTTCTATATTCTAATGTCCTCCATTTCCTTTACCATTCTTCATAGAAAAAGAGTGCAAAGAAAGGAGATCAAACATGCAAAACTTTAAAATTTGGGCTGTCATCAAAAAATGGTGGCTCCTTGTACTCATTGCCAGCTTTCTTTTCTCAGCGCTTTTTTACAACTACATTTCAAACAAGCAAACATACACTGCCGAAACTATGATTGAGTACGTTGGTGCACAAGCCAACGGCATGACACCAAATAATAAGCCCATTGATGTCAACGAAATTCTATCTTCTAATGTCATATATGGTGCCATGAACGACTTGGGGCTTAATTTGAGTGTAGACACTGTGCGAAATGGCATCAAAATTGAGCCCGTAGCAGATGAAGATGAAGAAACTCGTAAGCTTGCCAAATTAGAAGAAGGCGAAGAATACGAATACTTTATCAAGCGTTATATCGTGCGTTTTACTTTGGGTGCAGATTTCAGCAATGAATATGTGCGCAGAATTTTAGACGCTGTGCTCAAAAATTATTTTACCTATTACGCTACCACGTATGTGAACGTCCGAGTCGTGCCCAACAATTGTGATTATGCTTTAGATAGCAATTATGATTATTTGGAGAGCGTTGAAATCATCGATACCACGCTTTCTACCATGCTTTCTTATTTAGAAGGAGGGTTAGGCGCTGGCGCTTCCTTCCGTTCTTCAAAAACAGGGTACAATTTTTCCGACTTACATCTTCTCTACAAGGATTTATACACACTCAATGTGCACAACATGTATGCCTTTGTATTAAACCACGCCGCCTCTAAAAATGTCAATCTTCTTGTGGAAAAATATAAGAAAAAGAACGACGATGCAAATATACAAATCACTTCTTTAGTAGAAAATATAGACCAAATTTCTGATCTTAAAGATAGTTACGTAAACAAGAGCATCGAGGGGCAACAACGTTATACAGGGTCAAGCACCAACTCTGGTGGTTCCAACATCAACACAGTCATAGAGTTTACAGATGATAACAGCTATATTGATAAAACCACTTCCTATGATAAGAGTGTATATAAGCAAGTGGACTACCAAGTGCTTTTGAATGTTCTTAAAACCACCCTTGTCTACAATCAAAATGTGATTGATCATTTTTCACTAAACGTAGATAAAAATACAGTGCAAAATCGTGCGTGGATAGAGCAAGAACTTTCTGCTGTTATCAAGCAAAGCAACGCACTTTATAGCATATTACAGGATACTTTGGTTGACTACAATGAATTCCTTGCTGCCAACAATGTAATTTCCTCTTCCAGCTTGCGAGCTTATCCCAGCATCAATACAAAGATGTATTTGGTCATTGCCTTCTTAGCTTTCTTAATCATCGGCGTTATTGGCAGTGTCGGAATCAACTTCTTGTCCACACTTATTTCTAAAACAATCTTCTTTGACAATAAGACGGGGCTTAAAAATCGCTTGAGCCTTGATCGCTTTGTTGAAAAAATCTCCTCCGTTCCACTCTCCAAAGATACCGTATGCATTGCCATCAATGCACACAACTTGGGCTATTTAAATGAGAAGATTGGCCGTGAAGCAGGCGATGTGATGCTGAGCAATTTGGGTAAAATCGTGAAAGCATGTGCAGAAGGCTATGGAGATGTATACTACAATGGTGGCACCATCTTATGTGGATACTTTGCAAATTGCGATATGAACAAGGGGCTTTTGTTTAAAGGCAAACTTGAAAGAATGGTTTCCAACTATAACAAAGAATTTATTGAAACACCCATTGATATTTCTATTGTTGTCTGTGAAGCAGAAGACAGTGGCTTGTATGATGCACGTACATTGCTTAGACGTTCTATCTCTGAAGCAAGCGTTTCTAAACTTCATGCAAAGGGAAAGGAGAAAGCACAGTGAGCCATCCATCCAAAAAAAATTCGCATTCCTCGCCTGATTTAAATGATGCTATTAGAAAAACAACAGCAAAGAAACTCACAAAGGCTGATTTTTCAAAGCAAATCATACAAAAGCAAGGAAATGCTTCTTTGAAAAAAAAGAAAAATTCATCTACTCTCCCTTTGTCCAATAACAATACTTTTTCCAAAACACCTGTGCAATTCAAAAAAGAGCTTGCCAAAAAGTTAGAACACATGGATTCTGCAAACAATAAAACTGAAGTTCTAAAAGCACCCATTGACGAAGATGTACGTGTTTTAAAGCATGAAGAAGCGCCCCTCGCCCATGCTGAAAACAGCCCTGTTCGAGCGAGTTCAACAAACAAATCAATTTTTCCTGTACCTTTGAAAGAGGCATTACTTTCTACTCAGGAAAAAGCAACAGAAACAAATAATAAAAAAAACACGTCCAAAGAAACAGAAGATCAGATGTTTTCTGAAACAAAAAAAAGAGCAGACAAAACAAGAAAAAACAGCAACAGACCTCGTCACAAAAAAAGTTTTAAATCATGGGCTCCTCTTTTGCTCGTGCTGCTCGCTTTGTGTTTCACACTCTTTTATACTTTTCAAATGTGGTTTGACCAAGATAGCATCGAAGTGAATTTTTACTCCGTCAGCAGTAAAAAAATAGTCAATCCTCCTGTTCGCACAGTGATCATTGCAGACTTGCATCAAAAAAACTTTGGCACAAACAACGAAATTTTGCTCCAGCACATTCGTGACTTAAAGCCAGATTTCATTTCCGTAGTAGGAGATATGGTAACGTATCAAAAAGCCGATTTAGATTTTTTGACTATTTTCTGTGATGACCTTGTCAACATTGCTCCTGTGTATTTTGCGTTGGGCAATCATGAAATCAATGAGCTTTATTACAACAAAGCCCCCATTATTGAAACGCTCAAATCCGTAGGCGTACATGTGCTACACGACACTGTGGAACAAGCCACTTTTAATGGCAATCTTTTCTCCATTGGTGGTTTGTCAAGGCAAACTTCTCAAATCAAAAAATATGCACCTAAGTTTATGGATGATTTCATGCAGGCAGAAGGTTATCGTTTGTTGCTCACGCACTATCCGGAAAACTTTGACGGTTTTATTGAAAACGATGATTATGACCTTGCGCTTGCAGGGCATGCACACGGTGGTCAAGTGATTTTGCCGTTATTTGGTGCTATGTACACAAGAGATCAAGGGCTTTTTCCAAAACTTACAGAAGGCTTACATGCATTTAAACACGGTTCCCTCATCATCTCTCGTGGTCTTGGCAACAGTTCCCCCCTTCCTCGCATCAACAACAAGCCCGAACTTGTTGTTGTTGATATTGAATAATTAAGGTCAATTTAAAAAGAGAGTTTTGCTCTCTTTTTTTATTATTTTAAAGAGTCACGTTGTAACTAATTACTTCATATTTGCAATACAAAAAGTCTTGTTTCTCCTTAAATTTTACACAAAAAAATAGTATTTTCTGCCTTTTTTATGTTTTTAAT
>CAYTPJ010000158.1:3533-4864 GCA_964439755.1 uncultured Oscillospiraceae bacterium | reverse complement strand
ACAAATTGATCATACCATTTCTGACCATTTTTATTTTAACATGTTCAAACGCATTTGTCCATCAAATTATTATACATTGACCATTTTGAAATACATTTTCATACATGCGTATGCTTATTCTCACATTTTAGAGGAATAACAGATAAAACACTTGAATTATCATGTATAAAGTGTTAAAATATAAAAGGTATTTTTTCACACACCACATTGCTTTATGTTATGACAATTGATAAACACGAGGGAGTGAATACATTGAAAGCACTGATTTTAAATTCCGGTTTAGGGCATCGCATGGGTGTATTGACAAGCGAACATCCAAAATGTATGACGGAAATATCTAAAACGGAAACCATTTTAAGCAGACAATTAAAGCTCATTGAAGAAAGTGGTATTAAAGAAGTGGTCATGACCACAGGATATTATGACGACATCCTCGTTCAATATTGCCACTCTTTGGGGCTTGATTTACATTACACTTTTGTAAACAACCCTATTTATGACCAGACAAATTATATTTATTCTTTATATTTAGCTGAAACATATTTAAAGGATGACGATATTGTGTTCATGCACGGCGACCTTGTTTTTGATGGCGCAGTGTTTGATAAAGTGCTTGCTTCTAAAACAAGCTGTATGACCGTCAGCTCCACATTAGAGCTTCCAAAAAAAGATTTTAAAGCCGTAATTCAAGGCGACAAAGTGCTCAAGGTGGGCATTGAATTTTTTTCAGATGCGTGGGCTGCACAGCCTCTTTACCATTTTACAAAAGAGGATTTTGCAGTTTTCTTTCACCAAGTCAAAACGTATTGTTTAAATGGGGAAACAAACTGCTACGCTGAAAAAGCACTCAATGAAATCACTGACTCTTTGGCTTTACATGCACTGGATGTAAAGAACATGCTCTGCAATGAAATTGACACACCAGACGATTTAGCCGTTGTCAAAAGCAAACTGTATGAATTAGAAAACAGAATTGTGTACATGTGTTTTTCAACAGACATGGTGCACAGTGGACATATAGAAATCATCCAAAAGGCAAAAAAATTGGGCAAACTCATCATCGGGGTGTTATCCGATGAAGCAATTGTCAGTTACAGACGTTTTCCTCTCCTCCCTTACGAAGAAAGAACTTCTATTTTCAAGAGCATTTCAGGCGTATATAAAGTAGTAGAACAAAAAACATTGAGCTATAAAGATGCTCTTTTGACTTATCACCCCGATTATGTCGTACACGGTGACGACTGGAAGGAAGGCGTGCAAAAGCCCATTCGTGACGAAGTGAAACACATATTGTCTGAATATGGTGGGCAGTTGGTTGAATTTCCCTATTC
>CAYTPJ010000158.1:0-3433 GCA_964439755.1 uncultured Oscillospiraceae bacterium | reverse complement strand
TTTCGGACAATTGATGATATTATGGAAGTGACAACCAAACCCATCATCTTTGATGGCGACACAGGAGGGCTTCAAGAACACTTTGCCTACACTGTGAAAAGCTTAGAACGTATGGGCGTGTCCATGGTCATTATTGAAGACAAAACAGGGCTAAAAAAGAACTCGCTGTTTGGCACAGAAGTGGCTCAAACGCAAGACACGATTGAAAATTTCTGTCAAAAAATCATTGCAGGCAAAAGAGCACAGAAGACAAAAGATTTTATGATATGTGCACGCATTGAAAGCTTGATTTTGGAAAAAGGCATGGAAGATGCGCTAAAACGTGCACATGCCTTTGTGGAAGCTGGCGCAGATGCGATTATGATTCATAGTAGAAAAAAAGACCCCACAGAGATTTTTACTTTTGTGGATACTTTTAGGCAGACAAATGACGTAACCCCCCTTGTTGTTGTGCCCACTTCTTTTAACCAAGTCACAGAAGAAGAATTTAAGCAACACGGTGTCAACATTGTCATTTATGCCAACCAGCTCACACGCAGTGGCTTCCCTGCCATGCAAAATGTTGCAAAGACGATTTTAACACATCACCGTGCACAAGAAGCAGATGCTATGTGTATGTCCATTAAGGACATTATTACGCTCATCCCCGAAGAATAAACATAAAGGATTATCTGTATGCAAAACATCGCCCACGATTTTTCTCGCCTACCTGACATGATTGCGCAGTGCAAGTGTAAAAAACTGTTTGTCGTGTCCAAAAGCGCATACCATGCACCCATAGTTCAAAAAGAACTGAAAATTTTGCAGATAGAGCATGTTCTTTTTTCTGCTTTTTCTTCCAACCCCAATTATGAGGAAATAGAGCAGGGTGTAGAGATGTTCAAGGCACAAAACTGTGATGGTGTGTTAGGGCTTGGAGGGGGTAGTGCGATGGACGTTGCCAAGTGCATTAAACTTTTTGCACGCATGGACAACACCTTGCCTTATTATTCTAATACATATCAAGACAATCATATTCCCCTTCTTTTAGCCCCCACATCTGCTGGCACGGGGAGCGAAGCCACACCCTTTGCCGTCATGTATGTGCATAACGAAAAATACTCTGTAACACATGATAGTATTTTACCAGAATATGTCATTTTAGATGCTACATTTTTAAAAACACTCCCTTTGTATCAAAAAAAATGCACAATGCTCGATGCCTTGTCACAGGCGATTGAATCCATTTGGTCTTTGCCTTCTCAAACTGAAAACTGCATGTATGCCCAAAAGAGCATCTCTCTTATTTTGGAAAATTACAAAGCGTATATTTTTTCAGAATACGACAATGCTGTATCTAAAAACATGTTGACTGCCTCTTTTTTCGCTGGCAAAGCCATCTGTTTGACACGCACCACTGCTCCTCATGCCATGAGCTATGCACTCACAAAAATGTACAATCTTCCACATGGCCATGCCGTGATGGTTTGTTTGCCTTACGTGTATCAGTACATGCTTTCGCATATGGACACATGCAATGCCCAAGAAAAAGCGTTTTTGTATGAAAAATTTGATTTTTTACTGCATATTTTCGGCTTAAAAACGTACACGGCATTGTATGATTTTCTCTTGCACCTATTAGACGAATTAAGTATTTCTTTTCCAAAAACCTCCTTTCCTCAAGACATTGATTTGTTAACCTCTAAAGTCAACATAGAGCGTTTGAGCAACCATCCAATGCGCTTAGACAAAGAGGCAATCCATACGCTTTACCAACAAATTGTAAAGGTGGTCTAACATGAAAATTAATTTTTTAGAGAGATTTGAATTTTTTGCCGGTGTACCTGACTCTTTGCTCCAACCCATGTGTAATTACTTAATGGATCACTGCACTTTGGGCAAAGACCATATCATTGCCCCCAATGAAGGCACTGCTGTTGCACTTGCTGCCGGTTACTACATGGCGCACAAAAAAGTGCCCGTGGTGTACCTGCAAAACAGTGGGTTAGGCAATATATTAAACCCTGTCGTTTCTCTATTAAACGACAAAGTATACGCTTTTCCTTGCGTGTTCTTTGTGGGGTATCGTGGTGAACCCAACGTCAAGGACGAACCTCAGCACATTTTCCAAGGCGAAATCACATTACAACTTTTAAACGATATGAACATTGAAACATATATCATTGATAAAAGCACAACAGAAAACGATGTTTTACAAGCGCTTGAACGCTTTACCCCTTTATTAAATGAAGGGAAACAAGTGGCTTTTGTTGTAAAAAAAGGAGCTTTTGAATACGATAACAACAGAGTGTATGCCAACGACTTTTGTTTGCGCCGTGAAGAAATTTTAGAGCATATTGTGCGTGTTTCAGGCACTGACCCTGTTGTGTCTACCACAGGTAAAGCATCTCGAGAATTGTTTGAAATTCGAGAAAAAAATGGTCAAACGCACAGTTCAGATTTCTTGACTGTGGGTTCTATGGGGCACAGTGCTTCCATTGCCTTTAAGATTGCGCAAGAAAAACGAGATACAACTGTTTGGTGTATTGATGGTGATGGTGCTATACTTATGCACATGGGTGCACTGGCGATGATCGGTTCAAGTGATGTGCACAATCTCATACACATTGTAATCAACAATAGTGCGCATGAAACAGTAGGAGGCGTGCCCACTGTTGCTTCAAAAATCGATTTATGTGCGATCGCCAAAGGGTGTGGATACCAAAACACAGTGTGCGTCAGAACCCCTTTAGCGCTTGACCTTGCATTAGAAAATGCAAAATCCTGCAATCAGCTCACCTTTATTGAAGTGCTCTGTGCAATAGGTGCTCGACAAGATTTAGGCAGACCGACCATCAGTGCCAAACAATGTGGGTTAAATTTTATGGAATATATAAGTAAAGAAAGAAAGGAGCCTGTTTTATAAACATCTACCCCATTCCCCTATTCAATCCCTTACAAGAAATGAAAACAAAAACATAATTATTGGAGGAATTAAAATGGAAACCATCAGCACATCTTACGAAGTCATCGAAAGTGTATTCAAGTTCATTGTTCAGTATGCCGTATTGTTACTCGAATTTGTGGGTGTATGCGTTATCGTATCCACAGCTGTCAAATGTATCATAGGCGTTTTGCAAAAGAAAAAAGAAAATTTGCGTTTAAAATTAGCAGAAGGTATCTCCTTTGCGCTTGAATTTAAGTTAGGGAGCGAAGTGCTCCACACATTGCTCGCCCGTAGTATGGATGAATTGGCAATCATCGGTGCCGTCATCGTACTCCGTGCCCTCTTAACACTCATTATTCACTGGGAAATTAAAAACGAAGAAAAGCGTCCTGAACTCTCTTTCATTGATAAAGAAGAGGATAAGGAAGAAACTCCCCCACCCAAAAAATTCAGCAATCCGCTTAAAAAAGCGTGACTTACCCTTTGCTTTTTCAATCGACTTTAAGG
>CAYTPJ010000157.1:4530-4871 GCA_964439755.1 uncultured Oscillospiraceae bacterium | reverse complement strand
CTATTTATATCAACCGAAGGGAGAAAATCCATGAAAAAAAAGCATTTCACCCTCATGTCCGTCATCATCCTCATTGTGCTTTTAGGGTTTGTATTCACTGTTTCCTCCTTTTATGCCTCTTTTCAAAAAATATTTAAAGACGATGTAGAGTCTGTATCTCAAGTAGTGTCTGAAAATGTGCGCACCACACTGTCACACCTTATGGATGTGCCCTTGAGCGTTTCTCTTACGCTCTCTAAAGACAGTATGCTCAAAGCCTATTTGGAAAACGAATATGACCATCTGTCAGAAGAAGAAAACACGAAAAACCTTACAGAATTTTTGCAAAAACAACAAGCGCA
>CAYTPJ010000157.1:0-4520 GCA_964439755.1 uncultured Oscillospiraceae bacterium | reverse complement strand
TTTGTGCACAACGAAACAAAAAATTATTATCACTTTAAAACTGGGCTGGATCGTGTGCTCAAGCAAGGAGAAACCGAAGACACATGGTATTTTGATTTTGCAAACAGCGAACAAATGCAAAGCCTAAATGTGGACAACGACCAAGCCGCCAACAATGTCATCACTATTTTTATCAACTGTAAGGTGAAGGACGATGCTGGTAAACTGCTTGGCGTTATTGGCGTAGGCATGCAAACGCCTTATGTGCAAAACTTTTTTACGCATATAGAAAAAGAATACGGCGTGCACGCTTATCTCATCACAGAAGACGGTCGCATTCAAGTAGCCTCTCACACCACAGGGTTTGACCACAATAATTTGTTTGATTTAAGCAGGTTCTCCTCTGTGCAAAATACCATCCAAAAAGAGCATCAAAAAGATGCACTCGGCATGTGGTATCACGACACGAACGTTGATGGCTACATCATCACACAATACGTGCCCGATTTGGACTGGTACTTGATTGTAGAGAAAAACACGCATGATTTCATGCTCAAAATGGATAAACAGCTCATCCTCAGCGCTGTATTCTCCTTCATCTGCTTATTGCTCGTGATTTTCGCCCTACTGCTCATTGTAAAGCACCACAACCGTTTTATCACCAACTTAGCAGATAGAGATAGACTGACAGGGCTTAGAAATCGCCAATCCTACATGTCTGAAATTGAAATCCATCAAAAAAATATTAAAAAATATGCGCACTTTGGCATTGTGGTCGTTGATATGAACAACCTGAAACACATAAACGACACTTATGGCCATCCCAAAGGGGATGAAGCGCTCATTGCCTTGTCCAACGCTTTGCGCAATGCCTTTGACCACACACCTCTCTTTCGTATTGGTGGAGATGAGTTTGTTGCTTTCTTAATCAATAAAAATGAAAAGGAAACGCTCATTGCCATTGAAAGTGCAAAGGAAGATCTAAGCGCCTATAACCAAACGCACGACATCAATGTACATGCAGCCTTTGGCTTTTCCTTTGGTGAAAAGAGCGACTCTGTGGACACCATTTTCCAAAGGGCAGACAAGAATATGTACCAAAACAAACAACAATATAAAGAAAAGAGCACCTTTTATGCACTGTAAAGAAATCGACATCCACGCATTGGAACGCAAGGAATATTTTGAACACTACATGCACCACGTGCCTTGCACGTATAGCATGACGGTAGATATCGACGTCACGCATCTGATAGAAAATCACACCAAGCTCTACCCTGCCATGATATTTGCGCTTTCTTCTGCCGTCAACCAAATTCCAAACTTTAGATATCAATATAAAGAGGGCAAGCTGTATTTATATGACAGGGTGCACCCAAGCTATACGATTTTCAGCAAAGAAAATGAACATTTTTCAAGCATTTACACGCCTTTTGAGCAGGATTTTGATGCGTTTTTAGCGCATTATCAAGAGGATGTTGCAAAATACGGTGCGTGCACCTCTTTTTGCCCACAGCAAAATATGCCTGAAAACACTTTCCCTGTTTCTATGATTCCGTGGCAAACATTTTCTTCCTTCCACCTTGATTTACAGTATGGGTATGATTTTTTGCCCCCTATTTTTACCATAGGCAAATACCAAAAAAGAGAAGGCAAAACGCTTTTACCCCTTTCTATCCAAGTGCATCACGCTGTGTGTGACGGCTTTCACGTGTGTGCACTCGTGGACTTGGTACAGCAAACAGTTCAATCTATTTAAGGAGCAAATTATGGAAAGACAGCAAAGACCTGTTTCATTTTCTTACACGGAGCAAGTGCAAATCCTTATTTCTGAACACATCAACGGGCAAAGGCGCCTGTTTGGTGGGCGCTTGATGGAGTGGATAGACATTGTGGCCGCTGTGGTGGCAAGAAGGCACTCGGGGTGCAACGTCACCACTGCATGTGTGGACCATTTGCAGTTTTTAAGCTCTGCCAAAATCAACAGCACCATTGTACTCGTGGGGCGCATTACGTACACAGGCA
Source organism: uncultured Oscillospiraceae bacterium (assembly GCA_964439755.1). Taxonomy (GTDB): domain Bacteria; phylum Bacillota; class Clostridia; order Christensenellales; family Aristaeellaceae; genus CAYTPJ01. Next base: position 2,516 of record CAYTPJ010000157.1, on the reverse strand, counting down.
ACACGTCTATGGAAGTGCGTGTAGACACGTTTGTAGAAACTTTAGAGGGAGAAAGAACGCTTGTCAATAGAGCGTACCTCGTGCTTGTCGCTTTGGATGAAAATGAACAGCCCACCACAGTGCCCTCTTTGCTCCTCACCACAGAGGAGGAAAAAGAGGAGTTCAACAACGCATTAGAAAGAAAGAAAATAAGGCAAGCACTACGCAAAAAAATAAAATAAACAGGAGATATATATGCCTGAAACACGCAATTTTGGCATCTTTGCACACGTAGATGCAGGCAAAACCTCTTTGTCCGAAAGCCTATTAAAGCATGCGCTCGCCATTCGCAGTTTAGGGCAAGTGGACAAGGGCACAGCGCACCTTGACCGTATGGATTTAGAGCGCAAAAGAGGCATTTCCATCCGTTCTTCCGTTGCGCAATTCATGTACAAAGATGTGCAGTTTAACTTGATTGACACCCCGGGGCACGCTGACTTTATATCCGAAGTAGAGCGTGCTATGTGGGCGCTGGATGGTGCTATATTGATTGTCAGCGCAGTAGAAAAAGTAGAAGCGCAGACAGAAATACTATTTAAAACCTTGCAGAAAAACTTTGTGCCCACCCTTGTTTTTGTCAATAAAATGGACAGGGAAAATGCAGACCTTGAAGGCACAGTTTCTTCTATTAAAAAGCTTTTAAGCCCTTGTGTTTTTGATGTTTTAAACACAGAAGATTGTTTGCTCACCTTTTCTGAGTTTGACGAAAACATATTAGAAAAATATATCAACAAAGAGCAAATTTCAGCCTCCGACCTTTTAAACGTCAAACGCACGCTCACGCAAAAAGCGCTCGTTTATCCCCTGCTCTATGGCTCTGCCCTCAAGGAACAGGGCGTGCAAGCGTTGTTGGACGAAATATCCACTTCTTTCCCTTATGAAAACAAGGACAGCGCCCCCTTGTGTGGCGTTGTGTTTGACGTGGAAAACGACAAATCCATGGGGCAAAAGTGCCTTGTGCGCTTGTTTTCAGGGTGCGTGAGCGCAAGAGATAGCGTGGACATCCATACGCAAAATTGTGATAACCTCTTTGCGCCCTCTACTTTTTCCAGGAAAATTACGCAAATTCGCCATATTCTGCCCAACGGTCAAGAAAAGGACGTGGGCACGCTAAAAAGCAACGATATTGGTGCTTTTTATGGCTTAACAGACGTTCAAACAGGGGATGTGGTGGGGGATAAAAGCTTACTCCCCAAAAATCTCCTTTTGGGCGACATCAAAGCGCCTTTGCTCACTTCAAAAGTAGTGCCAGACGACCTTTCAAAAGTCAACGACCTACACAAAGCCTTGCAATTTTTAACGCTCAAAGACCCTCTTTTACATGCTACGTATTATAAATCCACACGAGAAAACCATGTCGAAGTGATGGGCGCCATTCAGCTTGAAGTGCTCAAAGACACGCTTTTAAACACCTTTCAACTCCCTGTGCACTTTGAACAACCCACTGTTATCTATAAAGAAACGCTCCAAAAACCCTCTGTGGGCTTTGTAGCATACACCATGCCCAAACCCTGTTGGGCTGTGTTAAAATTCACTTTAGAACCCTTAAAAACAGGCAGTGGCGTGCAGTTTAAGAGCATTGTGCCCTTTAGCGATATTATGGAACGCTATCAAAATCAAGTCAAACAAGCGCTCCCCCTTGCGCTCAAGCAAGGGCGCATGGGCTACCCTGTTACGGATGTTTTAATTACTTTGGTGGACGGTGAACACCACCTCATGCACACGCACCCTCTGGACTTTATTGTGGCAACCCCCATGGCGATACAAGACGGTTTACAGCGTGCAGGCAGTTTGCTCTTAGAGCCTGTGTTGCACGTCACTTTCACATTAAAAAAAGAGCTTCAAAAAAAGCTCATGTCGGACATTTTGCATATGCGAGGCACACTCATAGACACTACGATAGAGGACACACAGTGCACTTTACAGGCAGATATTCCCTTTCAAGCGTTCATGGACTACCCCATTTCGTTTGCGCAATTGACAAGTGGTAGAGGGCAAATACACTCCGTTTTGAAGGAATATGCCCCCTTGCATCACCACGATGTGCCCCCTATGGAGCGCCTTTCCGTTGACCCCTTGGACAGCGCAAAGTATATCCTTTCTGCTCGCAATGCCTTGGATGGTGGCATTTTCGATTGATGCTCTAAACCTTATAAATATGCTATTTTTTTAATATACATACATTTTATTCAATGTATTCAGAACACATTAGACAAGCAGTGTAAAGATAAAAATCACCTATCCTATTGACCAAATGCCACACACAACAAATTTCTATCACGAAAATTCTGTCTACACACCGTAGGGGACGAAAGTCCTCGACGTCCCAAACAAACATCATCATACAACAAAAACAGGATAAATCCCCAAACACAACAATTTTTGTGAATATATGACTTTTGTTTAATGCAACAGATGGTACGTTTCGTGTGTCGTTGTCTATAACGGGACGTCGAGGACGCCGTCCCCTACAAGAG
>CAYTPJ010000156.1:0-4907 GCA_964439755.1 uncultured Oscillospiraceae bacterium | reverse complement strand
AAAGTCTGCCACAGGCACGCCCATTTTTTCAGCTAATTCATCAATAGAATCTGCTTTAAAGGCATTGCCTTGTTCAATGAGCATTTCGCTGAATGTGTCAAAGTCTTGCTTCACACTGCCCCAAGGGCCGTTGCTGAACACTTTGGCATCAGGGATAAGCATTTCTTTAGAGAACACGTTGAAAACGATGTTTTGGTCTGCCAAGCGCCAAGAATCACTCTTGACTTGGTTGTCAGCGCCTGTTTCGTTTGCCATGCGTTGACCTTGAAGGTTGATCCAAAGTGCGCCGTTTGTAACGTTGAAATAGCTAAAGTCGCTGAAATTATCAGAAGTTCTGATGCCACCAGCGTAGGAAGTGCAGAAGTCCATGTTGGTGAAGGCTGCATCCAATTGTGCCAACCATTTGTAGCCGTCACCTGTTACAAAAGCAGGGGCTGTGGTCAACACGTTTTCAAAGTTATAGAGGTTTAATAATTCTTCGCTTCCACCGTAACCACCTGTGCAGATGGCTGTTGCAGGTGCACGGAAATCTCTTTGTGTGCCGTCAGGCATGGTGGCTTTTACACCCACTACAACGTTGTTTTCAACAAGGAGATTTTCCACCTTTGTGTTTAAAGAAAGGAAAGCGTTTTTGCCTACGTACTGAGTAAATTCTTCATTTAAAGCCTTGATGAAAGCAGAGGCGCCACCTTTACCGCTGTAATTGCGTTCAACGTTCAAAGGTTGATACACACCACGGTAAGGCACACGGTCGCCAAAGTCACAGCCAAGGTCGTCCAACCAGTCAACGGCTGGGCCAGAGATGCGAACAAATTCACGTGCAATTTCTTCGTTGAAGTTGCCTGCGCCACCTAAGCGAACAAAGTCAGCAAAAGCAAGCTCTTCGTTGTCTTCAATGCCAGCTTCTTTTTGCATGCGTGTGTTGTTGCCGAGCAATGTGCCGCCTGCAACCATAGCAGTGCCACCCACAGCAGCTGTTTGTTCAAACACAACCACGTTTAAACCAAGTTGTGCTGCACGAGCTGCAGTTGTCATGCCAGCCATACCAGCACCGATAACGATGATGTCTGCTGTATCAGGAATTTCAGCCACTTCTTTAGGGCCGTTTAAAGCAACATCCACAGCTTCCATAATGCCGTTGGAAGTAAAGGTTGCGCCAGCGACAACGTCTACTTTTGTGCTTTGTGCATCCATGATTTTCTGTGGGATTTCTTTAATAGCAGGGTCAGAAATGCCTGCTGTTTCAGAATGTTCGCCCACCTCAATTTGAGTGATTTTACCACCTTCAACAGTGACAGTGACATTGATTTTGCCAATCATGCCTGCGCCAAACCCTGTGAAAGTGCCGTCTGTTAGTTCAGCGTGTGCAAAGCTTGCCATGGAAAGCATCATTGCTACACAGAGAAAAATAGCCAAGAACTTTTTCATAAGATACCATACTCCTTTCGGACAATCGATATTGTCACACTGATATTATAATCAACATCGTTGCCGTTGTCAACTATTTTAAAGGGGATTTGAAGTATTTTTTTGTAAAAAACAGGATTTTGCATACAAAAGAAGAATAGAATAAAGGTTGCATAATAAAAAAAGGAGCATTTTAAAAATGAAGACAGCAAAAGATTTACGTGACCATGAAATACTTGTTGATTTTGTATCCTCTGCTTATGGGAGTTGTTTGATAAGAACGGGTGAAACTCGTGTGATTTGTACGGCGAGCGTGGAAAACAGTGTGCCTCCCTTTATGCGTGGGCAAGGCAAAGGGTGGTTGACGGCAGAATATGCGATGTTGCCTGCTTCTACTGGAAGAAGAAAACAGCGTGAATATAATAAAAGAGATGGCAGAAGTGTTGAAATATCCAGACTGATTGGGCGTGCACTCAGGCAAGCAGTGGATTTGACATGGTTGGGTGAAAAAACCATTACCATTGACTGCGATGTGTTGACAGCAGATGGAGGCACGAGAACGGCATCTATTACAGGAGGCTTTGTAGCCCTCGTGTTGGCTGTGCAGAAGTTATTAAATGAAGGAAAAATAAAAGAGTCGCCCATTACCAACCACGTGGCGGCTGTTTCGGCAGGTGTCGTTCAAAATGTACCCACGTTGGATTTGTGCTATATTGAGGATTCAACGGCAGATGTGGACATGAATTTTGTGATGAATGATAAAGGTGCGTTTATTGAATTGCAAGGCACAGGAGAAGGACGTGCTTTTTCAGAAAGTGAATTGACAGAGATTTTGGCATTAGGCAAAAAAGGGTGCAAAGAACTGATTGACCTTCAAAAAGAAGTGCTCAAAGACAGTGTGAATTTGATTGGTCAAAAGCATACGCTTGTGCTTGCGAGCAACAATGCGCACAAAATCAAGGAATTAAAGAGCATGGTGGGAGATAAGTTTACTGTGCTTTCATTAAAAGAAGCGGGTATTACAGAGGAAATTGAAGAAAATGGCACCACGTTTGCTCAAAATGCTGAAATCAAAGCAGAGTTTGTGATGAAAAAAACAGGGTATGTGGCATTGGCAGATGACAGTGGTTTGTGCGTGGACATGTTGGAGGGTGCACCTGGTGTACATTCTGCACGCTATGCAGGTGAACATGGCAATGACGATGCAAACAATCAATTGCTCATTGAAAATTTAAAGAGTATGCAACGCCCCATCAGAGCACATTTTGTGTCAGCACTCTCTTTGTGTTTGCCAAATGGTGACAAAAAAACAGTGGAAGGCATGTGCAACGGTGTCATCATTGACGAAGCAAGAGGGGAAAAAGGTTTTGGGTACGATCCACATTTCTTGTATGAAGAAATGGGCAAAACATTTGCTGAAATGAATGAAGAAGAAAAGAATGCTATTTCGCACCGTGCGCTTGCAATGCAAAAAATGCGCCCTATTTTGGAGGAAATTTAATGCACTATGTGCTTGTGTTGTCCGATTCGCACGGGTATGAACAGAAATTGTCCACTGTGCTCATGCATGCAACGAGTTTGCATAAATATGACGCTGTCATTTTTCTGGGCGATGGTGCGTATGACTTGGAAGGGTTTCAAGAACATTTGCCCATTGTGTACAGCGTGCGTGGCAACTGCGATTTTGGACGTGGAGAAAATCAACAAATTTTATCCCTGTATAATAGGAAGATACTCATCACACATGGGCACTTGTATCACGTAAAAAGTACGCTTTCTCTTTTAAAAGAGAAGGGGGAAGCGCTTGGTATGGATGCGTGTTTGTTTGGACATACGCACAAAGCGTATATGGGAAAAGAGCAGAATTTGCTCTTATTAAACCCAGGTGCTGCGTGTGAAGGGCACTTTGCTGTGCTCACAATTGAGAAAGATTGCGTGATGGCTCAACTATATTAAAGAGGTGTGGTATGAAAAAATTATGCGTGTGGTTTGCCTTTTTGCTCTTGCTTTTTATGCCTATCACTGTTTTTGCAGCATCCTTTGAGTATGTGACGCCTCAAAGTGACACGTTGGTATTGGGCGAAGCCTTTAAGATTGACTTTGAAGTGACTAAAAATGGGCGTGCTATTTTCTCTGTATTGGATGGAGAAAACAAGCAGTGCGCTCGTTTTGGTGTCAATAAGAAAAAAGGCAAGAAGTCCAGCTATGTTTGGAAGGGCAAATCAGATGGGGTGTATTTGGAAGAAGGACAGTACACTTTGCAAGCATATCATGAACGAGATGAAAAGGAAGATGTACTCTTGTTTCCTTTGCGCATTGTGAAGGAATTGCCTTCTGAATTGACTTCAAAGGAATTGCTTTCTAATGAAGAAAGTGCACCTGTTCAAACTGTTGAAGAAAAGAGTATGACGCCTGAATACACGTCCCCTCCAAAACAAAAAGTTTCGCCCAACAAATGGGTTTCCTTAACCATTGGGGGAGATTGCATATTAGGTAGTGAGGAAAAAAAGCGCAAATCGCCTTTCTCCTTTGATAGTATCGTTCAAGAAAAAGGGGAAAGTTGGCCTTTTTCAGGGCTTTTAGACCTTTTTCAGAAAGATGACATCACTTTTGTTAATTTAGAGTGCGTGCTTAAAGACGATAGCAGGGATTTGGCACCCCACAGAATGCACAATTTTAGAGGGCCTACCTCTTTTACAAACATTTTAAAGCTGGGTAGCGTGGAAACAGTGAATATTGCAAATAATCATTATATTGATTATGGCGCAACAGGCAAAAAAACAACACGTGGAGCGCTGGAAGCAGCAGGTATTCCATTCAGTGGATATGGATTTACACATGTATATGAAGTCAATGGTGTAAAAGTGGGCTTTGCAGGGATTAGAGAAACGATTTATCTGCAAGGGCGCAACAAAATCAAGGAAGATATCCAAATACTTAAGGAAAAGGGCGCAGATGTCATTATATACACGTGCCATTTTGGGAAAGAATATAGCCGAACACACAACGAATTGCAGACAAAGATGGCACATGAAGCAATTGACTTGGGGGCAGATATAGTCATTGGGCACCATCCTCATGTTGTGCAGGGGATAGAAGTATATAAAGAACGGCCGATTTTTTACTCCATTGCCAACTTGGTATTTGGGGGCAACCTCTTGCTGACGGAGTTTGACTCTGTGCTTTTGGACGTTCAACTGAATTTTTATGATGATCAATACTTGGGGTGTACCGTGCAGTTGCATCCTGTTTTAACAACAGGCAGTGCGCCAGCAAATGATTTTCGTCCTGTTTTAGCAGAAAGTAAGGAAGACAAAGCACGTATTTTGAAAAAAATACAGGAGGATACTCCTTTTTTGGTCTCTCTTGCAGGCATGGATTTTGCAATAGAAGAACAATTTTGGCAATAAAATAGTTTAAATCTCTCTTTTGTTTTTTGCAAAAGGGAGTTTTTTTGTTTACAAAAGATCGAATTTCAAAATACAAAAAACAATCAAAAT
>CAYTPJ010000155.1:0-5123 GCA_964439755.1 uncultured Oscillospiraceae bacterium | reverse complement strand
TATCCAAAAAAGCCCAACGCTTTACCCAATTCATAATATACACCATGATTATACGCCACCAATTCAAATTTGTCAAAACAAATTTTACCAGTTTCGTCCATCATCTGCTTTTGCACACCCATTTGCTTAATTTCCCCCACAAACATGGTGTGCGACCCTAAGTCCAACACATGTTGCACTTTACACGCCAAATACAAAGGGCACTCTTTCACATAGGGTGCGCAAGAAAAGCCTTCTACTTTGCCTGCCGTCAGGTTGCATTTTTCAAACTTATCCACATCTCTACCCGACTTTACACCACAATAATCCGTTGCCTTGAGCACATTTTTGCCCACTAAATTCACCACAAATTCCTTGCTTTCCATCACTTGATGATAGGAAAAACGCTCTTTTCTTATGGACACAGAGATCATGGGTGGGTCAGAACACACAGTGCCTGCCCATGCGAGCGTGATGAGGTTTTGCTTTAATTGCCCATTTTCCATACTGCCTACACTGCAAAGAATAGCAGGCACAGGCGCTAAAAGTGTGCCTGGTTTCATGTTTTCAAATTCCATATAATACTCCTTATTTTACGCAAGCTCTGCCTGCTACGATACCACTTGCAAAAGCAAACTGCAAGTTAAACCCGCCACAATCTCCATCCACATCGAGCACTTCTCCTGTAAAGAAAAGCCCTTGTGTATGTTTGGACTGCATGGTGTTTTCATCTACATCCTTTGTGTCAATCCCCCCTTGGGTGACTTGCGCTTGTTCAAAGGAACGCATACCACAAATTTTAAGCGTGTATTGACTCAATACAGCAGGCAATTGTTCAAAGGGGATTTTTTCAAATTCCTTTACCATGCCTTGAGGCAATAACCCTGTCAGCACGTCCTTTTTCCCCAAATTTTGCGCTCTTTCACATAGCATTGCTCGAATGAAGGGGGTATGGTCTTTTATTTCCTTTATATCCATTCTTTGATACGTGCGTGCGCAAACATTTAAAAGAGGAGAAAAATCAAGCGACATACATACAGTTTTACCCTTTAGTATCAATTCATTGCACTTTCTCGCCAATTGCATCACGCAAATGCCACTGATGCCATACTCGGTAAAAAGCACTTCACCAGATGCACTTTGCACCCCTTCGTTTCCCTCCATCAGCGTTACAATAGCAGGCACACGTAGCCCCACCATGTTTTTACTATTCTTTTTCTCTGTGACCACAGGGCACAATGAAGGGGAAAGTTCAGTGACACAATGTCCAAAAGGCAAAGTCAATTGATACGCAGTAGGATCACACCCCAAATTGCCCCCTGCCAAACCACCTGTTGACACAATCACCCTATCTCCATAAACTGCCCGACCATCTTGCAAATAAAGGCAAAACCCCTGCTGTGTTTTTTGAATTTTCTGCACTGTTTGCTCTGTTTCCACTTGCACATGATGTTTATTTAAAGCATTTAAAAGCACTTGGAATACAGACTGTGCTTGCATGGTGGCAGGGTACACACGCCCTTCTGTATCTGTATACGTGTTTAGCCCAAGCGAATGAAACGTATCTATCACTTCTTTTACAGGCACATTTTGAAGCACCTGACAGGCAAACTGTGCATCCCCAAAATACACGGGCGCTCCTTCATTGGCAAGGTTGCACCGTCCATTTCCCGTAGCGAGCAACTTTTTGCCCAACTTTTTAAACCTTTCAAACAGTATCACTTGAGCGCCCTTTTGAGCCGCTACAATGGCGCTCATCATGCCCCCTGCGCCCCCACCAATTACAATCACTTTTTTACTCTGCATGGTTTCCTCATTGTTTTTTATATTTTGCTTCGCTTATTTCTCTGCATCTACTTTTAAAAAACGACCCTTCAAATGTTATTTTGAAGGGCCACTTTATTGAGTTATTTTTTACTTGGTGCATGGTCGTAAGCATACTGGATTGCCTTTTGGTGATCAGGGTCTACCCTTTCAGTTCTATGCGTTTTACTGTTTGTAAAGTGCACGCAGAATTGACCTCTGTAATTATTATTGGGCAATGTGTCACCAGCAGGATAGTTATGTGGTACGCCATACATGGAGGCTGCAAAGGAGTGCCCTCCAACTGTGACCCAAAGTGCTCTACGCTGATACATGTTTCTATCCTCAATTTCTTGAGCACTGGAAACACCGTAAATTTTGCACATAACTGCTGTATCAGAAGCATTGAGTGGCTCAACGTCAGCATGGGCTCCACCCGACCAACGTTTTGCATTAAAGGAAAGCCCTGTCTTTACATCTGTAATCACAGCCACTTTGCCTTTGAGCCAAGTTCTTTGGATAATGCCTTTGTACCAGTCAGACTTTTCGACAGGGTACAGCTTGGTATCAACCCCTGACGTATCATAAATGGGTGTACCATACAAAGTCGCAAGTGTTTTTTGCCCTGCAAGGCCGTCTTGCACCAAATTATTTGCCGCTTGGAAACGAATGACGGCTGATTTGGTGGAGGACAAGAAGTGCCCTGTAACTTGGGAAGCAGCTAAGAAACCTTTCTTCACCAATGCTTCTTGCATGCGTCTAACAGCGTCCCCAGAGGAACCCAAACGCAAGGTGGAATACTTCACATATTTGTCATCAGGTGCAGATGTAGGAGAAGGTGTTTGATCACCTTCTATATAGGCTTTCTTTTCTTCGGGGGTCATGATATACAAGAGGTCGCCACGGAGCCAGCCTGTTTTGCCTTTTACAACTACTTGATACCATGTGTAGCCATCCGATTCGTTTTCTCTGCCTGTTATCTTCATATATTCTCTATCTTCATAGAGTTTCATGAGGAAAGCGCCACTTTGTTTGCCCTCTTTGCGCACAATGATATTTGCTTTTTTGCTATACCCAAGGTCGCTCATCTTAGACAAGTCAGGCTTGGGCGTAGGTGCAGGTGAAGGTGTGGGCGTGCCCAAAGTTGCTTGATACGCATCGTATTCTGCATTGCTCATCACACGCACAAACTTGCCCATTACAAAGCAAGAAGCGCCTAAATAATCAATCTTATACCAGAGATCTCTACCTGTGGTCACTTTGCCTGTGTATTTAATGACAACGCCAGAGCCCACCTTGTCCACAGATGTACTCGATGTAGTGGCTGCCGCACGGATGTTTAATGCATTACTCAAAGTAATGATATAACTACTGTCTTTCCAGGCATCAGGGTCAGGCTTAGGTGTAGAAGAAGGTCTTTGACCGTTAGCAAAGTATGCATCTGCTTGTGCATTCGTCATATGAATGACGCAGTCACTACGCACATACCCCACTCGATCGTTTACAGAAATTGGATACCATGTATATGGTGAGCGATACACGAGGGAAGATACGAGTTGATGCACGGAATATTTTTTCACCTGTGCAAAGGTATTTCCGGCAGGATTATCACGCACGTTGGTAGACGCTTGTGTGATAAAGATATAGCTAGAGTACCCTTCACTGGAAGAATCGAATACAAGATAGGAAGTGAGCACATATCCTGTTTTCCCATTATAAGAAGTCAGGCACCACTCGTCGCCCTTATCGATGATAATAAGAGAAGTTTTGTTGGGAATATTTGCAAGCGCATTTGCTTTTGTAGAAGGTGTTTCACGCAATGTGAGGGGGCCACCTTTAGGTGTGTTTACTTTCGCCGTCACAGAAGATGTGGGAGGAGGCGTTTGTGTAAACACCAAGTAAACAGAAAGCACATACCCTCTTGCGCCGTCATATTCTGCGTAGCTCCATTTATCGCCATGATCATAAATGGTCAACTCTGTGTTGTTTGGGATATACTTTAAACCCTTTGCACTTGTAGAAGGTGTTTCACGCAAAGTGAGTGTGCCACCCAAAGGTGTACTGACTCTTGCTTTTAGGGTAGAAGGTGGTGTGGTTGGATCTGTTGGAGATGATGTAGGAGGTGCTGTGGGGGGCACAACACTAAAGTTTAAACAGCTTGTCCACACATAGCCAATTTTACCATTATAATTGACAGTGGTCCATTTTTCTTCAATTTCAGTAACATATAACACTGTATAGTTGGGAATATATGCAAGCGCTAATGCACTGGATGACTTTGTTTTTCTGAGCGTTAATGTACCACCCAAAGGCGTTTCAACTGTCGCTTGTGTTAAATCAGAGTTATCCCCTTTTAAAAATTCATCCACTTCTTCTTGGCTCATCAAACGAACATTCTTGTCCTCAATATAGCCATAATCATCACCATACATAACATAGTACCAGCCTGCTTGATAAGAAACAATCGCCAATACCGTATCTTTTGGTAAAGAAACAATGCTTTGTGCTGTTGTCGCCGCTTGTTTTCTAAGGTTTAAGCCGCCTGCATTTGTTTTAATGTAAGCGCCCGTGGGTTGACCACCCGACCCAGCAGAAGGGGGGTTGGCTTTGATGGTGCCTTGAACAGGGTTTTGCTCCCATTGTTTTGCTTCTTCAGCAGTGAGCTCACGAAAAAAGTCCCCATGAACATATCCTTCACGAGTAGAATCGGGTTTTTTGGGTAAGGTGCCTTTTACACGATACCATGTAACGCCATTTTTTTTCACGGTACCCAAAATATTTACGACCCAGCCACCTTTTAAACGATCCCAATAAATAGAATCTTTAGAAGGGGATGCACGGAAGAAAATATCGTCCTTGATTGCGCAACCATACTTCGCTTCTGCTGTCGCAAATGTGGGCAACAATGTCACCATCATCATAAGTGCCACAAGCAGTGTACAAACTCGGGTCTTTTTACTCACTCTGTTCTCCATCATTTTAAGCACCTCATTGTTTATTGTGTATCGCCATAAACTTTGCGTTGTTCGCAAAGATGTATACTCCATCTCTTGTATTATATTACAAACCTGTAACAAAGTCAATAAGTAAATGGTGGAAAACACCTTATTTTAAAAATATTTTACATAAAACAGGTGTTTTTTTACATTTATAATGCTTTACTACTCTCCATCAGCTGAAGCAACGTTTCAATTGAGTCTGCCACCTTAAAATATCTGTAATCGACATCGCTCAAAAACTGTTCTTCACGCATTTTTCTAAACTGTTCAATCACGCCATCGTAGAAGTGGTCATAGTTTAAAATACCCACGGCATGAGTGTGCACTTCAAGCTGAATGAGC
>CAYTPJ010000154.1:2781-5157 GCA_964439755.1 uncultured Oscillospiraceae bacterium | reverse complement strand
TCAGGCGAAATAGATGATAATGAACTGGACAATGTAACAGGTGGGTGTGGTGCTCGCAGTGGCGAAAGGGTGTCATACGATACAGATCGATGCAAAGATTTTGAATGTCCTTTTTGTGGGTCACGTGTTAATTCTATGTGGTATTGTTATAGATGTGAATATGGGAAAGTATGCTTTCAGTGCAAATATTATAGGCAAATTGGCAACCAAAAAGTAGGCATCTGTACGCACCCTTAAAAAATACAAACACCCTGCATAAGTCAATTAAAAAGGAGACATTTTCATGATGGAATTTTCTAAGGAACTGATTGAAAAAGCAAAAGGGGCACAAAATGCACAAGAATTGGTAGCGCTTGCTAAAGCTGAAAACGTAGACCTTTCCTTAGATCAGGCAACAGAGTACATGAAAACGTTGCACCCCACATCCGGTGAAGTAGCCGATGCCGAACTGGACAATGTATCAGGTGGCTGCGGTGCTCGCAGTGGCGAAAGGGTGTCACGCTATGCATCTTGCTGCAAAGAATTTGTATATCGTTTTTCTGAGGAAACCCGCACTTATTCTGATTGGCGTCGTAAAGAACATGCATGCTATCAGTGCAAAAACTTTGATTCAAATGGCAACGGACGTGATGGCATATGTAGACACCCTTAAACCAAAAATAAAACAGAAATACATGGTATAATTAAAAGAAAGGTGATTATTATGATGAAAGAATTGACAAAGGAACTCATTGAAAAAGCAAAAGGGGCACAAAATGCACAAGAATTGGTAGCGCTTGCTAAAGCTGAAAACGTAGACCTTTCCTTAGATCAGGCAACAGAGTACATGAAAACGTTGCACCCCACATCCGGTGAAGTAGCTGATGCCGAACTGGGCAATGTATCAGGTGGGTGTGACGCTCCAACCCCTAAGCCTCCCAAACCAAATCCAATGTCCCTCGATATAACGAGCGATAAAGACAATTGGGACGAGTGGCATAATCAAAAATTGGGAAATAGGTAACATAAAGTGCAGGACAAAGTGCAATCAAACAAAAGGAGGTATTTCTCATGACAGAATTGACAAAGGAACTCATTGAAAAAGCCAAACTCGCACAAACTGCTGAAGAATTGGTGACGCTTGCAAAAGCAGAAAACATGGACCTTTCCTTGGAACAAGCCACAGAATATATGGAAACTTTGCATCCTCCTATGGGTGAATTAAAGGATGATGACTTGGACAACGTGGCAGGGGGTGCCTGCCATACAAAGGATGGTAGGCGTGTTGTAACAGTTACGCAAGCATGTAAGCATTGGAAATGCAAAAAATGTGGCACTTACATCAGTCATTCAAATCCATCCTTCCGTTGCACTGGTGCTAACTGTTCGCATCCTCTCATCCAATGCAAAAGCTGCGCATACATGTCCTACGAAAAAGCCTTGTGGCTGTGCAATCACCCTGCCAAAAGAAAATAATACAACATAAGCACACATCAATGAAAAAAGGAGATTTTCGCATGGTAGAATTTACTCAAGAAATGATTGAAAAAGCAAAACTTGCAAAATCTGCACAAGAATTGCAAGAATTAGCAAAAGCTGAAAACATAGACCTTTCCTTGGAACAAGCCACAGAATATATGAAAACATTACACCCTCCTATGGGTGAAATAGAAGATGATGACTTGGACAACGTGGCAGGAGGTGGGTGCCATAAAGGAGATGGCAGGCTCATTGTAACAGTCGGACATTCATGTAAGCATTGGAGATGCAAAAAATGTGGTGGTTCCAAAATAGGCGAAAGTTCTTGGGATAATACAAGTTATACGGTATCATTTCATTGTTCCGGCTGTTCTGAAGACGATATTGAATGTGAAACTTGCAAATTCATGTCCTACGAAAAAGCTATGTGGCTGTGCAATCACCCTGCCAACAGAAAATAATACAACATAAGCACACTTAAATAAAAAAGGAGCTTTTCACATGGTAGAATTTACGCAAGAATTGATCGAAAAAGCAAGAAACGCAAAATCTGCGCAGGAATTGCAAGAATTAGCAAAGGCAGAAAACATAGACCTTTCCTTAGAGCAAGCCACAGAACATATGGAAACTTTGCACCCTCCTATGGGCGAATTAAAGGATAATGACTTGGACAACGTGGCAGGGGGTGGGTGCCATAGAGGAGATGGCAGGCTCATTGTAACAACCGGACATACATGTGAGCATTGGATATGTAACTCCTGTAATTATCCTGCAGGCAAAATTCCCATTTATAACCACGAAGGTAGGCAAAAAGGTTATGCACGAGGTTGTAAAAATTGTGGAAAAAGAGATGTATCTTGCTTAACTTGCAAATTCATGTCCTACGAAAAAGCTATGTGGCTGTGCAATCACCCTGCC
>CAYTPJ010000154.1:0-2681 GCA_964439755.1 uncultured Oscillospiraceae bacterium | reverse complement strand
AACTTGCAAATTCATGTCCTACGAAAAAGCTATGTGGCTGTGCAATCACCCTGCCAACAGAAAATAATATACAAATAATGTATATATGTAAAAAACACACCCTATGCATGTTATAAGGTGTGTTTTTGTATGCAATAATTTAAAAACCAAATTCAGCGTTTCGATAAAAGCATTTTTAATTTAACCCTTTATGCCTGCCCCACGCAGCAAAGAGGGGTTAAACGCAAGAAGTCAAAGAAAGAAATGTTTCAAAACGGTAGGGCGCATAAGGACAGAGCAAAAGGAAGATACGGACAATTATTCCCCCACGCCTTGTTCTTCATGCACCATTTTGACATACGCATCTGCCTTTTGGGCAAACTGTTCCAAAGGCATATGATCCTGTATCACACGTAAAATCAGCTTTTCCATTTTATCCGAGAAGGCGATTTCCTGTTGCACAGGAACTACGAACTGTGTGGAAAACACATGATATTGGTCAATGGCTTTTTGCGACACGATGAACAAATTTTCCTTGTACATTTCTTTTTCCTGTTCTAATTCGTGTATTTTTTTCTTGTCTTTCGTTTGCTTTTTTTCTTCTGCACGCAACAAATCACACGTTGTTTGATATTGTTCCTGCATATATGTATCTGCTTTAGGCTCTGTCATCGTCGCATACAGCGCATAATCCTCTACTGTCCTTTTTGTCGCCATAAATTCGATATAATCAAATGCTTCTGCTTGGTTTTTGGAATATGGATTGATCACCATAACCATCAGTGGTACACGAAAAGCCGAATTTTCCTGTGCACTTATTTTAAAGGGTGCACTGTAATTTTCCTGCAACGCATTGGACTGCGCCATCAGCGAAAACAAGGGAGATTCAAGCCCTTCTTCCGAGCGCACCACAGGATCTTCTAAAGGTATTTCCGTGCAAATTCTCTTTGCTATATGCATAAACTGCTCTGATTCAAACGACAAATTGCCCTGCAATTGCGCAAAGCGCATATATTGTTGCACAAAATATCTAAACAAATCTTCTCGATTGCACATCATTGTATCAAACATCACATACCCTTGTTCCTCCAGCAAATTGCTTGCATATACTTGAGGAATAAGGTTTAACAGTTCATCAAACGAACAAGGCACCTTCAATTGATATTGCGCCAATACTTTTTCATCTGCAAACAAAAAAGAGGGGCTTGCAAAAAATGGCCATGCACAAAGCACATTTTCTTCTGTTTTTACTGCCTTTAAAAAAGCAGGAAATAGCTCCTTAGAGGCATTCACCAGCACTTCTGATTGAGATAAATCCACATAGTATTTTTTTCTTTCAATACGCTCCAACCCATCTTCTGCCCACAAGAAAAATATGTCCACTTGGTCGTCCTGCGTGATGAGCGTTTCTGCAATTTGCTCCATCATGCTTTTGTCCTGCGTTTTTCTATTTGTTACAGAAACGCCCTTTGCCTTTTCAAATGCATCGTTATATAAAGAAGAAAAGCCCATCACTGTGAGCTTTTTGGTTGAGCTTTTTTGTTCTGTTTTATAAACTGGATATATTGTCACGCCCCCTGTATCTAAGCACACAAACTTTCCATCCGATAATGGCAATATTCGAGAAAGTCCCTTTTCCTCCAACACTTTGGTTACATTGCCGATAAAGTCTGCTCTATACAGCGCATTTCTTGTCGTCAAATACACCGTGTCTGAAAACGCATCATAATATATGTTGAGTATGCCAAACTCTATATCAGACAAAGGTACAGGCGCACACATCTGCGCTTTTTCTATATCGTATTTGAGTATACACTTTTGCCCCATTGTTTCATCATAAGATATGGTGCACAAAGTATTTGTCCCTTTATGATGGAAAAAATAACTGTTGTCTATATTTGCAAAGGGAGAAATATCTGTAAAAGTGTTTTTTTCAATGTCATAATCATACAATACACGCAAATCGTTTTCATCCTTGTACATGTAATAAATATGCCTCTGCGCATAAGACATACGGCACAGATACAACGTGCCTTTTGCTTGTGTATTTTGCCCCAGCACTTGCCATGTATGTGCATCTTTCAGCATTACAATTTCATGATTTTCTGTGATTGCATACAGTTCTCCCTCTCCATATACCATTTCACGTACATTTTGCACTTGCGCCTCTATTTTTTGCATGTTGTCTTTGATATAATATAGATGATTTTCTGTTGCTATATAACACCCACCTAAATCATCTGCACAAAGCGTGGCTATATTTTCTCCTTCTCCAAACGTGTACCCCACCTTATTTTCCTGCGCCTGCGCCACAAAAACAAACATCATCAAAATGCCCACCAAACAAAAGACAATTCCCTGCTTTACAATACTTTTTTTCATTTGATTGACCTCCCTAATTTCGTTTCAATGCAAAGAAAACATGTCATCAAAATCACAATCACACAATTTTCTTGTCCTATTCATTCTATCACCCAAAAGCACAATTGTCCATACTTTTCAAAACATTTTACAAGTGTAAAATTGTATACAATTTAATTTTCCAAA
The DNA here is from genome assembly GCA_964439755.1 of uncultured Oscillospiraceae bacterium. GTDB lineage: Bacteria > Bacillota > Clostridia > Christensenellales > Aristaeellaceae > CAYTPJ01. The sequence continues at coordinate 155 of CAYTPJ010000154.1, read as the reverse complement.
TACCACGTCTACCCAACATTTCACATTCTGCATTCTGCATTCTGCATTCTGCATTCTGCATTATAAATGCCCCCCACCCAAAAACAAAAACATGTCACCCATGATAGGCAACATGTTATGATTGATGCATATTTCTATACAAATTGAATGGTTCA
>CAYTPJ010000153.1:0-5176 GCA_964439755.1 uncultured Oscillospiraceae bacterium | reverse complement strand
AAAAAAGCAAAACAAAGGGTATGAAGGAGAAAAAATCATGAAACATTGTTTATTACACAAATTGACGGTGGGTATGCTCATCCTTTGCCTGAGCTTTTGCACGCATGTGAGCTTTGCAGAGGAAAAGCAAAAGAGCAATGCATGGTCGCTTGATTTTTCAACAACCTCAATGGAATATGCACATATCAAAAGCCTATGCTGGGTGGGCGATACCCTCTATATGTTAGGCAATGAAGGGGTTTATCAATGGCACGTCGAGGATGAAAAGCCCCAGATGTTTTGTGCATTAGAGGGCATTGACGCATACGCCTACATGCAAACACCTCCAGAAGAAGAAAAAGAGCGCAAGGTTTGGGCACAGGCTGTGCAGTATCTTGTGACGGACGGAACGCAGTTGTTCGCTTATCACCCATACAGTGGGCAAATTTTCCACGTGCAGCCCCATGAGTTGGTTGCACTTCAAACGCTCCCTGCTGACCTTTTGACGTATCAAGAAGAGGACATGCAGGTGTCACGTGAACTTAAAACAATTGAGATGGTGGGGGGGAATTTATATCTTTTGTTGGGCACAAGTGATATGGAAGAAGGGAACGAAACTTCCCTTGTCAAGGTGGATATGAAGGAAATGCAAGCAGAAGTTATTTTAACAGAACCTATTTTGGACTTCTGTACGTATGGCGCAGAGCATTTGATGTGTTTAAAACAGGAGGGAACGCAAAATTCATATCAGCTTGTACCTTTTTCGTTGGCTGAAAAAACATGGGCAAAGCCTTTCTTATCTCGAATGACAGATTTAACAGGCAATATCACAGCGTGGAAAGAAGAAATGCTCTTGTGTACGGCAGGGCAAATAATCGCTTGCGACAAAGCAAATAATCAGGTAGTTAAAGGGTATGTGCCTGCTGATTCTTATAAAATGGAGATGGATTGCTCTTTAGAGGGGCTGTGCGCTGTGGCTGACAGCAGTTATGTGTTTATCCGTGATTTAACACAGCCTGTTGAAAAAACAGTGCTCTATGTCATGGGCAAAGTGAGCAATAATACGCTCATTGATTTTGCACTTCAAAATCCAGACATTGAAGTTGTTCTATGGCCACAGCTTTATGGCGATGATTTGCAGGAAGCCATTATGCTGGGCGCCACAGAAGTGGATGTGTTCGTAGCAGAAACACCTGGACCGTTTGAACAGCTCAAAACAAAAGGGTATGTCAGTGCGTTGGAAAAAAGCGCCTCTTTAAAAACCAAGGCAAGCGCTTTTTACCCTTCTATTCAAGATGCCATTTCCATGAATGGGCAATTGATGGCAATGCCTATTCAAATAGCTACTGAAAGCTGGACACTGAATGAAACCTCATGGGGGAAATTTGATTTGGGCGAACTGCCCAAAACGTATGTAGAACTGCTCAACTTAGTGGGTGAGTGGCAGGAAACGTATGCAGAAGACAATATGAACCATGTATTGGTGCATTTGCCCGAAAGAACGCCCGTGTGTGTAGAAATGATCGTGCGTGAATACATTTTGCAGTGTGGGCGTGAATACCCTGATTTTACAAAGGAAGATTTCAAGGCTGTCATGCAAGCGCTCATTGTTCATCAAGATGCTGTGATTGCAGGTGCTCAAAATATGGATGGTGCCCCTCTCATTTACACCTATTTTCAAGGCTTTGGCATTAACTATAATGATGACGATAGAACACGTATGATGTTGATGCCTGCAATTTCAGCAGAAAAGGGGCAAAACCTCAGTGCAACTTTGTCTGTGCTCGCCATCAACAGCAACAGTAAAAAGCAGGAGGCGGCCTTGCGTTTTGTTGATTTTGTAACTTCTAATTTGTCAGATGAAGTATCCTATATGCTCAATCCTCATTTAAACACCCCTTTGCGTGGTGACAATTATGAAGAAATATGCGCACGCTATCAAGAAGAAAAAGCAGAGTGGGAAGCAGAACTGCTAAAAGCAGAAGAAGCAGATAAAAAAGCCATTCAAGAGAAAATTACAGAAATGGAGAAAGAAATTATCCGTCATGATGCAGATAACTGGAAAATTTCTGCAGAGAGTATTCAAAACTATCGTGAAGTGGCAGAACACCTGGTGGTGCCCTATTATTCTCCTTTCCTTGGGAGAAGCTCAAGTCTTGCATCGTTGAGCGATGTTATAGAGGTGGCATGTGGGCGCAAACTCACAGAACAAAATTTGGACAAACTCTTGCAGGATTTAACTCGAATTGTGCGTATGACGATAGATGAAGAACAATAAAATCTTGTAGCATATTTTGTGTGCACCCGACTAAAGCAGTCGGGTGTTTTTTATAGTTTAAAATACACAGCAGAGTGGAAAATACATTTTACGAATGGTCATATTTTTATCTTCATTATGAAAAAACAAAATGTTTTTCTCGAATTTCTCATTTTGCCATTTTAGATATTGACATTTTGCTCAAAATATGCTATTCTAACCCTTGCCGGATGCCAATATAGCTCAGCTGGCAGAGCAACGGTTTCGTAAACCGTAGGCCAAGGGTTCGAATCCCTTTATTGGCTCCATTTTTTGTATCGAGGTGTAGCGCAGCTTGGTAGCGCGTCTGGTTCGGGACCAGAAGGTCGTGGGTTCGAATCCCGTCACCTCGACCACAGATTTGTTTTAAATGCGTTTTGTATTCAAAACAAATTTTTTTTATACTGCATATGCTTTTTATGTCCGACGATTGGGTCGGATTATTTTTTTGTGCACTTGTTTGAAGGGATTTTTCGTGTGTATAATATCCATGTAAAGCTGTATTTTGTACGGAGGTATGTTTATGAAACAGTTACACTATGACGCAGTGGTGATCGGATTTGGCAAAGCAGGGAAAACGCTGGCAGGCAAGCTTGGAATGAGTGGCAAAAAAGTTGCCCTGATTGAAAAAGATGCGGCCATGTATGGTGGCACGTGCATCAACGTGGGCTGTATTCCTTCTAAGTCGTTGATTGTGAGTGCATCGAATGTGCCCTTTTCTGCAAGTGAAGGGGAAAAGGATGCTATGTATCGTGCAGCGATTGAAGAAAAACGCAGGCTTACAGCTATGCTTCGCCAAAAGAATTATGATAAATTGAACAATTTGGAAAATGTGACCATTTTAAATGGGCAGGCGAAGTTTGTGGGCGAAAAGCAAGTGGAAGTAACGCTTGCAGATGAAACACTCGTACTTTTTGGGGATAAAATATTTGTGAACACGGGCGCTATCCCTCGCATCCCACCTATTGAAGGGCTGAATACCACACGGGGTGTGATGACGAGCACAGAGCTGATGGATTTGCCCCAGCGCCCTCAGCGCCTCACCATCATTGGAGGGGGATATGTGGGCTTGGAGTTCGCCTCTATGTACGCAAACTTTGGCTCTAAAGTGACGGTATTGCAAGATGGTGACGTGTTTTTACCTCGTGAAGATGAGGACATAAGTGCGCTTATTCAAGAACAGTTGGAGGCACAAGGGGTGCAAATTTGCAAGCAAGTAAAAACACTCAAAGCAGAAGAAATAAACGGTTGCCCTGTGCTCACAGTAGAAGAAAAGGGGGCACTGCGCCAAATAACGTCTGATGCTGTGCTCGTTGCAACAGGCAGAATGGCGAACACGCAAAGTTTAAATTGTGCAGCAGCGGACATAGAGTTGACCCCCTATGGCACAATCAAGGTGGACGGTTTCTTGCGCACCACAGCGCCTGATGTTTGGGCAATGGGGGATGTGGCAGGCAGTGCGCAACACACGTATGTGTCGTTAGATGATGCACGCATTGTGTGGGGGCAATTGAGTGGGCAAAACAATCGCACCACAGAAACTCGCCAAAACGTGCCTTATAGTGTGTTTTTAGCAACGCCTTATGCACGAGTGGGCATGAACGAACAGGAAATATTACAGAGTGGGAAAAATGTGCGCATTGCAAAATTGCCTGTGATGGCGATTCCCAAAGCGCAAGTGCTCAAAGCCCCTCAAGGTATGCTCAAAGCGTTGATAGATGCTGACACGGACGAAATTTTGGGCGCAATGTTGCTCTGCCCTGAGAGCTATGAAATGATCAACGTGGTCAAAATGGCGATGGATGCAGGCATCCAGGCGAAAGCACTCGGCAACACCATCTTCACGCACCCCACCATGACGGAAGCTTTGAACGATTTATTTGCCTAACCAAAATGCATTGTAAATAATTATTCACCGTCCATATCAGTGGATAATTATTGGTTTTCAACCTTCGTTATGTGTAAAAAACGGTCAAAAAAGTGCACCTTTATGAAAGTATAGCATGTTTGAAAATTTTTTTGGGAAAAAATATAATATTTTCAAAAAAACACTTGACAAAAGGTGCACTTTCCGTTATAATACTTCATGCGCGCCGATGTGATGGAATTGGCAGACGTAGTGGATTCAAAATCCACCGCTAGCGATAGCGTGCCGGTTCGAGTCCGGCCATCGGCACCACGCACAAACTGTTACTGAAAATGTAACAGTTTTTTTTGTAAAAAAAGATTTTAGACCTTGACATATGCATATAAATGTTATATTATGGAAAAAAACACAAGGAGATTTAAAAATGGAAAACACAGGAAAATTAAAACTGAGCATGGAATTATCGCTTGAAACATTATTTTCAGATTGCAGTTTGCAATCTCTTAGAAAGCAAGGCATCACGTACATTGCAGTGCCCTTTAGCTTTTATCTTTTAAAGGATGAAACAATTTTAGAGCGTGCCAAAGTCATGAAAGACATGGGCTTTGTGTTTGACACGTGCCATTTGCCTTTTGGGGGAGGAAACAGCAAACATTCTGTATGTGCAGAAGATGAAACTGTGCGCACAGAAACCATTGAAATGTGGAAAAGATTTTTAAAGAAATTTGAACTCACAGGCATGCGTGTAACGCCCATGCACACAGGGGGTGCCATGCACTCTGTGGCAGGGGAAAGCGCAAAACAGCGTGTGAAAGATACCTTGGATCGGATTTTGCCTTCTGCCATTGAGGCAAACACAGTGATTGCACTGGAAAACACTTTTTTCCAAAATCCCTGCCCTTTTAAAGACAGCAAGGACATTAAAATCAATGAAATGTACATCAATGACGAGTGCACATTGCTCAGAGAATTTGTGCTTGCCTACAATCACCCTATGGTGCGTGTGTGCCACGATGTGGGGCACTCCAATTTGT
>CAYTPJ010000152.1:0-5309 GCA_964439755.1 uncultured Oscillospiraceae bacterium | reverse complement strand
ACAACCGTGAAATTGTAAAGCTTATTTTTTCCAAAGTCCGTGTCATAAATTATCCAACGCATCTGCTAAATATATATTTTAGGTCGTGCGTGCACATGTTTTTCGCAATCCTGTTGATGTCTGCTGTTCACTTCCACAGAAAGGAAATTTCTAAGATATTCATGTAATGCTCAACTGTTTTTATTTACTTTTTTCAGCTTGAAAAACATGGCAAAACAAGGTATAATGAAAGAGATGAAGGAGGTATAAGCATTGGAAGAAAAACTCAGGATAAAGTTGCTCAGCAAGGAAGAACAAGACGAGGTAATCACCCTTCAAGTGGCAGAATCACAAAAAGATTTTATAGAGCCTTCCAAGGATTGTTTGCAAGATTTAAAAAATCAAGCGTATCAAATTGTTTGGAATATGCACGGCATCTTTTTAGATACACATTTGATTGGATTTTTTATGCACGGAAAGCAGACACAGGAAGTTCAAAGCACAGTGCCTGTGTGGCTGGACAGAATGATGGTGGATGAAAAATACCAGCACAAAGGATATGGCAAAAAGGCTTTACAGATGATATTGCCCCAACTCTTTTTTATGTATCAAGCAGATAGCATTTATCTATCCTTTATTGAGGGCAATCAAGTGGCAGAAAAGCTGTATCAATCTGTGGGTTTTATCGATACAGGGGAAAAGGATGAAATGGGCGAACGCATTATGGTGTTATATAAAGAGCATTTAGGAGGGGTAAAATGAGCATTATCGGCGCATTTTTTGTATTCTTTTTTATTGTTTTAATTTATGTACTCATTGTGGAAGTGATTACAGTGCTTTTTCGGTTGACAGGGCTTCCTGAAAGAAAAGCACGCTTTCAGGTCATTTCCCTGCTCACAAACAGTGGATTTACCACGTCAGAAAGTGAAATGCTGCTTAAAAACCCAAAGCGCAGGAGTTTGGCGCAAAAAACAATGCTCTTTGGCTATGTGTTTGCTGTATCCATCATGTCTGCGCTTGTGAACCTTATGTTTTCTTTTCAGGAGGCACAAATAGAGAACATATTATTCGCCTCCCCCATCCCCATCATCATTATATTAGGGTTTATTTTATTTCGCAAAGGGTCCAAATTCAGAGCTTTTGTGAATATGAAAATAGAGTCGTTGGCGCAGTATTTGATGTCAAAAAAACATACAAACAGCTTGATTTTGATGGACTCTTTTGGGCACAGCGCCATGGCGCAAATTCACTTAGAGCACGTGCCTGAAAGCCTTCGGAACATTCCTTTGAGCGATTGCCCGTTAAGAGAAAACGGCGTCAATGTGTTGTTTGTAAAAAGGCCTAAAGCAGAGCCTTTTCAAGCAGAAGGAAGCACTGTTCTTTTAGAAGAAGATCAGCTCGTATTGTTTGGAGATCTATGCAACATGGAAAGAATATTTGAAATTGAGAACACAGCGCATCAGGCAGAAGATGCTTTGGAAGAAGAAGAATAAAACAATTGCGAAAATTCAAATTCGCTCCTCACCTATATGTTGTAACACATGGGTAAAGAGCGAATTTTTTATTGATTTAGGGTGCAAAATCATCCTTCATGCAAGGGCAATTCAACGGTAAAAGTAGTACCTTGGTTTTCCTTGCTCTCTGCTGTAATGATGCCTCCATGTAAAACCACCAATTGATGCACAATGGACAATCCCAAGCCTGTGCCCCCCGATTCTCTGGAGCGTGCTTTATCAAAGCGATAAAAACGGTCAAAGATATGCGTGAGTGCTTCTTTTGGGATGCCCGGACCATTGTCAGACACTTTTAAAAGTGCATTATGCCCTACCCTATAAAGTAATACAGTGATTTCTCCCCCTGGTTGCGTATACTTGACGGCATTCTCTACGAGGTTATAAATCACCTGCGTGAGCTTGGATTTATCTGCATACATGTCGCAAGGGTCAGAAAGCGTTAAATGAATGTTTTGCCCCTTCTTTTTGGACATGGTGTACAGCCTGTGTGTTGTTTCTTTTACAAGCGCAGCAATGGATAGATTTTCTCTATTCAACTTCACAGAGTTAGAGTCAATGCGCACAAGCGTAAGCAAGTCACTCACAATAGCACTCAAACGGTCAATTTCCTTGTCAATATCCGTCATGAACTCAATTCTCAAGCTCTTATCCATGTCCGGCTGATAAATGAGCGATTCAATCATGATTTTCATAGTTGCAAGAGGCGTTTTAAGCTCATGGCTTGCGTTGGAAACAAACTGGTTTCTCGAAGTATCGAGCATTTCAAGCTTTTCACTCATCATATTGAACGTTTCAGCCATGCGCTTTATTTCGCCCGAACCACGTACTTTTACACGGGCAGAAAAGGTACCTTTACTCATTTTTTGAATAATTTTGGTCATGTCATAAATAGGACGTGTAAGAATGGTAGAAAACACAAGGCTACAAATGAGCGCAGCTAAGGAAACTAAAAGAAAAATAAGAAACATTTGATTTTTAAGCTCAAACAGTCCTTGCATCATGTCATTTACTGGGAGGGACAAAAGGAGCACGCCAAGCAGATTGTCTTTATACTGAAACCCTGTTGCACCTAAACTCACAAAAGGACTGTCCTTTTTATATGTGAAAAAGAGATTTCTAATATCTTGTTCTTCGTTTGAAATGCTATTATGCACGCCAAAATCCATAGGTTGCCCTCGCACGAGCACGTTATACACTTCATCTGTCAAATATTGTTCGCCGTTGAGGGCATTTTGCGTGTCAAACTGTACTTTTCCATAATTGTCCAACACAAAAAGGCGCCCACCTAAATCGCCCTGTGCTTCTTTTAACACAGTGTTGAGCGCATTATACTCTGAATTTTTATACAAAGGGGCTATTTTTTTTGACAAAGCAAGCAGTTCGGATTTATTCTGCTTTACATTTTCATCAAACAAATAATTGCCCACCATACTACTTATGGTGCTCAAAATGATACCAAAAGAAACGCCCATAATGAGCAGAAAAGCAAGGAGCACTTTAAAGCGCAAACCTTGAAAAAATTGCTTAATCTTCGCTGGTAAAATAGTAGCCCACTCCCCATTTCGTGAAAATGAACTCGGACTGTGTGGGGTCTCTTTCCACTTTTTCTCTCAACCTTCTAATGTGCACATCCACCGTGCGCACATCACCAGAATAGTCATATTTCCAAATTGTTTCAAGCAGTGCTTCACGGTTGAATACTTTGCCTTTGTTTGTGATAAAAAGACGAAGAAGGTCAAACTCTCGGGCAGTGAGGCGAAGCTCTTTGCCCCCCAAAGAAGCCGTTCGGTTTATTGTGTTGATTTCCAAATCATGCACACGCAATATATCAGGCATGCCCATGTTATTTGCACTTCTTCTTAAAATCGTTTTAATGCGTGCCTTTACTTCAAGGATATTAAAAGGCTTTGTGATGTAATCATCTGCCCCATATTCAAGCCCCAAAATCTTGTCCATATCTTCGCCCTTTGCCGTGAGCATCAATATTGGCACATTGCTCTTTTCACGAATGCGTTGGCAAACAGTAATCCCATCCATCTTAGGAAGCATAACATCTAAAATAACAAAATCAATCATATTTGTAAAGAACAATTCGATGGCTTCTTCCCCATCATAGGCAGGGAGAATATCATACCCTTCTTGCTCTAATGTGTATTTTAGACCTTTGACGATTAAAGGTTCGTCATCTACCAATAAAATGCGCTTGCCCATGTACATTCATCCTTCCACGTGCAGTAGTAAAAAAAGAGCAGCTCTTTTATTACTATTTTACACTCTAATTGTTAAAATTTCAAGTCTTTTTGAAACAATTTGTTCATAAATTTGAAATATTTTATAAATAAAACTTTATTTGCAAAACAATTGTGACTTTTTTTGTAAAAAAACAGAAAAGGCAAAAATTCCAACCTTTTCTGTGTGTTGTGCTCCAAAACGAATTTGAGCGCATTTTATTTTTTATGATAAAGTTTTCGTGTTTGATAGGTAGGTTCGCAGGTGAGATTTACGCCTAAACGTCTAAAAATATTTTCGTCCACAGAAGATAAAAGGACAGTGGAATGCGCTTCGCACCCTCTGAGCAAGGGCAATTGTGACATAGCAATTTTGCTATTTTCATCCGTTGCAGCACAGATGGAAAGGGCAATCAACACTTCATCCGAGTGCAAGCGTGGGTTGCCATTGCCCAAGTATTTACACTTTAATTCTTGAATAGGTCCAATGACAGAAGGGGAAATCAAATGCTTGTTTTTTCTGATTTTGCCCAGATTTTTGACTGCATTTAAAATGACTGCAGCGCTGGGGCCAAGCAGGGCAGAGGTTTTGCCTGTAATGATTTTACCATCCGGCAATTGAATGGCAAGGGCAGGCGCATTTGTTTCTTCTGCACGGCTGAGTGCTGCTTGAATCACAGGGCGTGTATCTGTTGTTAAATGCAGTTGTTGCATCAAAATCTTAATTTTATCTACCGTGCCCTTTTCCATTGTACCTTGGCGATGTGCGCAGAGTGCTTGGTAATAACGGCGAATAATTTCTTGCTTTGCCGCTTCCTTACACACTTCTTCATCTGTAATACAGCTTAAAAGCATGTTGACGCCCATATCCGTCGGGCTTTTATAAGGAGATTCTCCCCAAACTTCTGTAAACAGAGCATTTAAAACAGGGAAAATTTCAATATCACGGTTATAATTGACGGTCGTTACATTGTAGGCTTCCAAGTGAAAAGGGTCGATCATGTTCACATCGTCCAAGTCTGCTGTTGCTGCTTCGTAAGCGATGTTCAAAGGATGCTTTAAAGGCAAATTCCAAATGGGAAAAGTTTCAAACTTGGCATAGCCTGCTTTGATAGAACGTTTGTGGTCTTGATACAATTGGGATAAGCAAGTTGCCATTTTGCCACTGCCAGGCCCGGGCGCTGTGACCAACACAAGAGGGCGTGACGTTTCTATGTAGTCATTTTTGCCAAACCCTTCGTCACTAACGATGTGGGGCACATCCAAAGGGTAGCCTGCAATAGAATAATGCCTGTACACCTTTACAGAGAGCGCCTTTAAACGGCTTTCAAACTGCAAGGTAGATTTGTGTTCTTTAAAACGAGTAAGCACCACAGAGCCCACGTACATCCCGATTTCACGAAAGGCGTCAATCAAACGCAGCGCATCTTGGTCATACGTAATGCCAAGGTCGCCACGCACTTTGCTTTTTTCAATGTCATCTGCACTCAACACAATGACGATTTCAGATTGTTCTTTGAGCTTTAAGAGCATTTGCATTTTGCTATCCGGTTCAAACCCAGGCAAAACACGAGAGGCATGAAAATCG
>CAYTPJ010000151.1:0-5310 GCA_964439755.1 uncultured Oscillospiraceae bacterium | reverse complement strand
TCATAGAAACAAGAATGCCATCATGAAAGAATTTGATGTGGACTGTATTGCATCAACGATCACGAATTTGAGATGATGCTGAGTTAGACTTTAAACAACTATTCGCTGTTCACGGTAAACACGAATGAGAGAGGGTGATTTCATTGTGCACTTGTTATTGTTTGTCAATTTATTGTTGGCAAACAAAAATCCTTCAAAAACATGCTGGATAGCATCCATTGGTGACTTAGACTCTTTAAGCTGAAAAAATTGAGGTGAGAATATGAAAAAAATCAATTGCGTTTTTCTTTTAGTCATTTTGTTGTTTTGTTATACCACAGCGTATGCAGAGCAGCCTTCGATCACAATTCAAGCGTTATTTGAACAATCACAAGCTGGATGGCATCAATCCTATAACACAAAACGAGGGGAAACAATTGATGTCAATATAAACATTTCTGTTCCCAATGTAATGACATTTGCTTGTTATTATGCAGTGGATACTGAAATGGTACAAGATATACCCTTGACCAAAAACAGAGATGTGGAAATAGGAGAGGGTGCTTATTACAACGAGCAAGGGTTCTTTAGCTATGATTGGCCCAATCATGCAACAACACGTGGCTGGCAAAAAACAGCTGAAAAAAATGGAACAGCATTTACAACCAGAGGTGAACCCCGTGCATTGTTATGTCGCTTTGGACAATTTGACATGAATATACCCTACGCTGTAAACAATACAACAACGATGGCAACTTCACTGGATATGATGAACGAGTGCTTAAAACAGTATTTCCCCACTCAAAACATAGCCCTTCAACCGCATTGGCTTCATGCACACGTTGAGCCGGGTAGATATAAAAAAATAAAGAATATGGCGACTATGAGCTTGTTGAAACGTGTCCAAATTTTCAAGGTTGTTTATTCGCACATTTTAATCAGTTGATTGATGATATTCCCGTACTGGGATATAGCTATCAAGGATACGCTAATTACAGGGGAGCCAGTAATAAATATGAAAACTTGGGCGCACTTGGTGGGACGTGTATTACACATGGTTTAAAAAATATTGATAGAGAAGAAATATTTAGAAGCTTACAATTTAGCCTTATTACACCAACCCATATGTTGACTGACGACGTTCCGTTTTGCAACTTGAGCACAGTGCTTCAAACGGCTGGCAATCTGATTGAAGCAGGGCAATTGCGTACAGTAGAATCCATGCGATTAGGATACATTGTTTGGTTAGATGAAAAACAGAAATACATTTTGATGCCCACTTGGGTTATTGAAGGGGAACTATTTAAAGATTCAAAAAAAGAATACACGATGCCGATGACAATTCTTGCTACCGAGCCTGTTGAATATGCCAATGTCTATATCAACGCACAAACGGGTGAATTGATCAATCCGTGGAAAGAGAACAAAAAACGTGCATACGATGCACCAAAATTAATAAAATGGGAGTAATTACGAACGATGAAGATGTTTCGTTATGCATTGACCAGTATTGGAATGAAAATTGCATTTTGTGTCATGCTTATATCTTTTCTCGGTCTTTCATTGCCAGAATGGCTTGTAAGCCGTGATTGGGGAATTATTGGGCAACCCTCTGCATTACAGCTCTCTTTATTACCTATATTTTTTGGTGGTGTAACATTACTTTTTCCATTTTGTGCATGCACTGCTTATGCACCATTACAAGTGGATGATGAGAAATCGAGGTTTATGTGTTTTCGGTTAATTCGCACGTCATCCTTTCGCTATGCGCTGTCACAAATCATTGTAAACTTTTGTTTGGCTGGCATTTGTATGGCGTGCGCCTTTCTTTTTCATGCAGGTTTATGTCATATTCTTGCATTGCCATCTACGCCATTGGTTTATGAAACACATGACATTCCTTTTTCTATCGAATGTATTTATAAGCCTTGGTTGCACATTGCCCATGGTTTGCCGATTTTATTATGGGTTGCTTTGGGAATGGCAATTACAGGTGGTGTATGGGCAACCGTTGGCTTAGCTGTTTCCATATGGATACCCGATAAACTGCTGACGATATCCATTCCTACATTTTTGTATTTTGTATTGAACTCACGAACAGTTTATATGCTGACAGGGATGAGAATACCTTACGCCTCCGATTTGTATAATGATGCATTAACTGTGCCAATACTTAAAGAAGTATTGATATACAATTGTGTTCTTTTTTTACTGAGTGCAGTGATTTATTGGTTAGGAGTAAGGAGGAGAGCTCTCCATGCGCATTAAAACGATTGGAAAACAGGTGTTTAAAATTGCACTTTCAAACATGGATTCATGGATGCGCTCAACACGTGTGATTGCGATGGCAGTTTGTGTTATATTTTACTGCATCATGCAAGTCGTTGTCGATTCACCAGGTGTGTGGGTGATGGATTTTCATTTTGACTTAACTTTACAGGAAAAATTACTCTCTAAATTATATAATGGTTTCTACTCAATGGGTAGCTTATTGTTTTTAATTATGGTGAGTGAAATACCAAGACGAATCAATTATCAAAAATATCTTTTTATACGTTCTACAAAAAATAGATGGATGGCTGGTCAATGCCTTTACTGCGCCATGATGGTTATTTTAATGATCCTGCTTCTCATTATCACGTATCTCTTATTCGCATTGCCCAGTTCTACTGCAAGTAATGCTTATACAGATACACAATATATACTCAATGGCGCCTACGAACAAGAAGATGCTTATATTTCATTTTTTATTAGAAACTCATTTTCCCCGTGGCAAGCCTGTCTATTTGCCTGTATACCCATGTTTTTATTTTGGTATACGATGGTGTTAATCATCCTCCTTTTTAGTATGCTAAAGCTTCCTTTACTCGGACCATCCTTGTTTGGCTTTCTTCTTTTAGCACAGTCAACACTGTTAGTTGAGTGCTTGCCTCCCCAAATGGTACTGCCAACAGAATTTGCTTCTTTGGGTGCAATATTAGCAGAACATAGTGGTATGGAAAGTAAGCGTCTGATATCTGTATTCGTAGGATATTTTATCATGGATGCCTTGCTCATTTTTCTATTGTTTAGGCTTTCCCATAAAGCAGATTTATGTTTATTTGATGAATAATGGAGGACTCAATCATGATACAAATTCACCAATTATCAAAGAAATATGCAAAGCAACAAATACTGAATCATATATCAGTTACCTTTAATAAAGCGACCATTTATGGATTAGTAGGACATAACGGGTGTGGCAAAACCACCCTCATGCGCTGCATTTGTGGGTTTACACGCCCAACCAGTGGCAAAGTTACAATTCTTGGAAAAGAAATCGGCAAGGACGTTGATTTTGCACCTTCAACGGGCATAATCATCGAAAGTCCCGGCTTTCTGCCTCATTACGATGGAGCGCACAACCTTTCCATTTTGGCGAGTATTTCCGGCAAAGCCAATAAAGCACGTATTGATGAGGTCATTTCTTTGGTAGGGCTTGATCCAAAGGATAAAAAACCTGTGGGCAAATACTCATTGGGTATGCGTCAACGTCTTGGCATCGCCCAAGCGATTATGGAAAATCCTCAAATTCTTATTCTGGACGAACCCTTTAATGGGCTTGACAAACAAGGCGTTTCTGATATTCATAAACTGTTACAAACCCTCAAAGCTGAAGGCAAATGTATCCTTCTTGCCAGCCATAGCGCAAATGATATATCTCAAGCGTGTGATATCGTGTATCAAATAGAACTTGGTGTCATGACGGAGCTATGAAAACCAAACCCCTGTAATAAAGCAATGTATGGAGGCAAAGCTTCAGGGAGAGGTAAATGGATTATTTACAATTTCAACAATCGACAAATTATGGCAGAAGGTTCAACTTTTCGATGAGAATTATGCTCGGATATAACATAAAGATAGGTGCAAACCTTTTAGCGAATGAAAACAATTTAGCGTAAATCAGTAAATTCCATTACTGCTAAATTGTATTTAAAAGGTAGTTTTTAGATAAAAAGATTGAAGTTTTGATGCAGAATGTATTGAAAATTCAATCTTTTTTTGTTATACTGAAAATGTCAAAATGCATGGTGAAAAGGAATTTGCTGATGAAAGGGGGAAACAAAATGACCAAAGAGCAGATGTGGGCAGAATATTTAAAAGTCAATCCACAAGCTAAAAGCTATGAGGCGTGGCAATTTGGAGGTACAACAGAAGAAATGCCCAACATTTTGGCGCAGTTGGTGCTAAAGGGAGAAAAAACAGCGACTGCTTCTGCTTACCCTTTGTATCAAGCAGAAAATGCGCCTTTGCCATCTGTGAATGCGTTCAATATTATTTTAGATTTAAACGAAGAAGCAGTGTGCATGATTAAGACGACCAAAGTGTACGTTTTACCTTTTTGCGAAGTGCCCAGTGCACACGCATTGAAAGAAGGTGAAGGGGATAAGAGTTTGACATATTGGAAAAATGCACATGCTGTGTTTTTTGAAAGAGAACTGGCACAAATAGGGATGACTTTTTCAGAGGATATGCTCGTTGTGTGTGAAGAATTTGAACGAGTTTACCCGATAAAAGAGGACGATATATAATTAACAAAATATGAAATGGCACAATGAAAAACAAAGGAGAAAATACTATGGGAAACAATCATGAAGGCAAAAAAACAACAGTTGTTCAAAAAACAGTGCAAGGGGGCGTATCCCTTGGCGCAGCGCTTGCCATGATCATCAGTTACACAGCGCATCAATCGATCGGATGGGCTATTGTGCACGGCATTTTGGGCTGGATATACGTGATTTACGATATCATTAAAAATGGGTGGCGCTGATTTTTAAAGCAAATATTTAAAATGGAGGACAAGATGGAATTACAAGAAGACGGCTTAGAGGTAATAAAATGGATGCAATTATATGAAAAGGCTAAAGAAAAGCTTCATCCACGCACGATATCTCCCTTTATAGATGCTGGAGGTGTTTCGGCGGCTATTCTCACAACGAACAATCATGTGTACACAGGAGTATGCATTGATACCTCCTGTTCTTTAGGTATGTGCGCAGAAAGAAATGCGATTGCAAATATGATTACAAATGGAGAACATAAAATCACAAGGCTCGTTTGTGTGATGGAAGATGGGCGTGTGGGCATGCCGTGTGGCGCATGTCGGGAAATGCTTATGCAGTTGGACAATGCAGGGGGTGACCTCCAAATTTTGGTAGACCTTGAAACAGAAAAAACAATAAAATTGAAAGATTTAATGCCTGATTGGTGGGGCGACAAAAAGAAACAAGGGAAATAAATAAGTGCCCTATATAAATAGGCGAATAAAAAAACATCTTTGTGTGTACAAAG
>CAYTPJ010000150.1:0-5344 GCA_964439755.1 uncultured Oscillospiraceae bacterium | reverse complement strand
TTGTATAAAAAAGATAAGGGAGAAGAAAGATGGATATTTTAAGTCAATTAAACAGCACCCCTTTGTACTTGATTTCAGGGCTGATCATACTTGTGATTATGCTGGTTTGCGTGGTGTTCATGGTGCGTGCATACAAAGCAGGTGTAAAATTGGGTATACACAAGGATGTGCTCAACAAGACGATTACGTCCTCCATCAGCTTTACAGTTTTACCCAGTGTGAGCATTTTGCTTGGTGTGATTGCGCTCAGTGGCTCTTTGGGTATTCCTTTGCCGTGGCTTCGTTTGAGTGTGATTGGTGCACTGCATTATGAAACAAATGTGGCAGACATTGCCGCCAGAAGCATTGGCATGTCGGGCTTAAACGCCAATGAAATGACAGCGCAAGCCTTTGTAACCATTGCATTACTCATGTCGGCAGGCATTATTTGGGGCATGGTGTTTAACGCTGTGTTTGGAAAAAAATACTTAAACAAGCTTCAAAACATGGGTGAAAAGAAAAAATCAGGTGCAGGGTTTGGAGACCTTGCAATGAGCGCTATGTTCATTGGGCTTGTGAGTGCGTACATCGCTTCTTATATCAGCAACATTACTTCAGAAGGCAATTTTATGCCCTTGCTCGTGCTCTTTGTTTCTTTCCTTGCTATGGGCATTTTCTTATACTTCATTGAAAAGAAAAACGTGAAGTGGTTGGAAAGCTTCTCTGTTGCAGGGAGTATGCTCGTTGCTATGGCTGTCGCTTGCGTAGTCAATCAATGGATATAAGGAGGAAAGATAGATGGAACGTCAAGAATTTTTTAAAACATATAGCAACAATACACACTTGATTGGACGAATTTTTACTTTTGTGGTGCTCGTTTTGTTACTGGGAGCACCTTTCATGATGGGCATATTTTTACATACTG
The DNA here is from genome assembly GCA_964439755.1 of uncultured Oscillospiraceae bacterium. Lineage (GTDB taxonomy): Bacteria > Bacillota > Clostridia > Christensenellales > Aristaeellaceae > CAYTPJ01. Next base: position 4,440 of record CAYTPJ010000150.1, on the reverse strand, counting down.
CGCCTGATATGAACGCTTTCTTGGTTGCACTTACACAGATTTTACTCGTGTATTTACCCAGTTCCTTGGCTGAGTTTTTGATCTATGCACCCATGCTTGGGGCTGGAGGCAGTTACCTTGCTTTTTTAACAGGCAATTTAATCAATTTGAAAATTCCGTGTGCTATGGATGCTTGTGCGCTTGCAAATACAAAAGCGCTTACACCTGAAAATGAAATTGTGAGCACTTTATCCATTGCAACGAGTGCACTCACCACAACAATTGTGATTACCATTGGTGTGTTGTTGCTCATTCCATTACAACCCATTTTACAATCTCCCGCCCTCGCTCCTGCGTTTAATAACGTAGTGCCTGCACTCTTTGGTGCTATGGCATATCGTTATTATAGGAAAAACATGTCGATTGCAGCTGTTCCACTCATTTTGATGACAGCGCTCATGGTTGCGTTTCCAAAACTTGCAAACTCCATTGGTTTCTTGGTCATTCCAAGTGGTGGTATTGCAATTTTAATCGCTTATTTGCAGTATAAAAACAAACAAAAGAAAGAAGGAAATTGATATGCATGCTGTTCTTTGGATTGTAGGTCGTATTGTACTCTTTGCTCTTGTTGCCTTGTGCGTACTGCTTCTTGTTGCACTTGTTAGAACGCTTTTAATGAAAACCAAAAAAGCAGATTATGTGCCCAAAGTGGAAAAAGAAAGAGAAAATCTCTATACGGATAAGCTGGCTAAAATGGTACAGTGTGAAACGATATCACATAGAGGGGTACAAGAAGTAGAAAAGTTTAGGGATTTTCATAAAGTGCTTCAAAATCTCTTTCCCACAGTGTTTGAAAAGCTTGAAAAGGTGGACATTGATGGCAATTTGCTCATGAAATGGAAGGGAAAAAGCAGTGAAAAGCCTGTGCTTTTTATGAGCCACCAAGATGTGGTAGAAGCAAGTGGTGCATGGACGTATCCACCTTTTTCAGGTACTGTGTCAGAAGGCCTCATTTATGGGAGAGGCACAGGGGATACTAAGTGCTCTGTGATGGCTTTTTATCAAGCGACAGAGGAGCTTTTAAAACAAGGCTTTGTGCCTCAAAAAGATATTTATCTTTTCAGCAGTTGTACAGAAGAAGTGGGCGGAGATGGCGCACCAAAGATTGTAGCCTATTTAAAGAGCAAGGGGGTTCATTTGGATATGCTCTCTGATGAAGGGGGCGGTATTATAAAAGACCCTATGCCTGGTGTAAAAGGTGCATTTGCTATGATTGGTGTATACGAAAAAGGGCAGGGCAATGTGCAGTTTATTGCAAAAGGGCAGGGAGGGCATGCAAGTGCACCCAAGAAAAACACACCTCTTTGCAGATTGTCCAAGTTTGTAGCGCAGGTGGACAATAAGTCGCCTTTTAAAGCAGTGATGAGCCAAGAAGTAAGCACTATGTTTACACGTCTATCTCCTTATGCAAGCTTTCCAATGCGCTTTGTGTTTTCTAATTTATGGCTCTTTAAACCCTTGCTTGTAAAAGTGCTCCCTTCTATCAGCGCTCAAGCAGGAGCCATGCTGAAAACTACGATTGCTTTTACCATGGCAACAGGGTCAGAAGGGGCGAACGTTATTCCACAAGAAGCGAGCGTGACGGCGAATTTGCGTTTTGTGCCCCATCAAAAGGCGAAAGAAAGCATTGAAGTGATTTCAGAGCTTGCCAAGAAATATAATCTTGAAACAAAAGTAATCAATCAAAACGATCCTTCACCTATGGTGAATATTCATGGCGCAGCATTCAAACTGACAGAAAAAGCTGTGAGCGAAATATTTCCTCAAGTTTGTGCCTGCCCTTATGTTGTAACAGGGGGCACAGATTCACGGTTCTTCTCCGAAATTTGCGATCAGTGCATACGCTTTAGCCCTGTTGTCTATGGTGAAAAGCAACTCAAGGGGATGCACGGCATTGATGAAACAATGTTTACAAATGCACTGCCTGGCGCTGTGGACTTTTATAAATTCATGATGACACAACCGTAATATAACACAAACAAAAAAGATGTGTAGAAATAAATCAACACATCTTTTTTTGTTTAAGCTTCTGTGACCACTTCTTTGTTTCTAAAGAGAAGGGAAATGGACCATAGCCCTGCGGCAGCAATGATGGTGTACAAAATTCTGCTGATGACAGCAGCTTGACCACCAAAGAGATAGGCGACCAAGTCAAAGCGAAATACGCCGACCAGCCCCCAGTTTATGGCTCCGATGACCACCAAGAGAAGTGCAATTTTATCCATCATAATGTATTTGCCTCCTTAAAAATTGCTTCTCTCTTAGTATGTCATATTTTTCAAAAAATATAAGTATGTTTATTTTTTTATAACACCAATACCAAGCAATTCGTTTTGAAGGCGTTTATCTGCTGTATAACTGCCCAACTTATTGATGTATTCGCCCATAAAGAGCATAGTGGCTGTGCCACCACCGTCTAAATTATAGGCTGTAACGCAGTTTTTCTGTTGAAAAAGCTCGGCGAACTTAATTAAAGTACATCCCTTGCTTTCTGAAATTCTGCCTTCTGCCATAATAGCGACATAGTGCCCTTTTTGCACCATGCCAATGCCTGAACGAGGGTTGTCACTTTGACGATTGCTGATGTTGATTGTTTGTGCTGTGATTTCACCATCCTTTAAAAGGATAGGGCCAAAGGAGAGCACATCATACGCCCCTAAATCTTTGAGCTGTTGCGCTGTGATTTCGTTGTAATCGTACACCTGCATGTCGCAGTTGGGGTAGAGCGCAAGGATATCTCTTGTGGGCACAGAATTGCTTAATTTCTTTGTAGGGTCATCATAGAGAATTTGATTTTCTCTTAATATAACCCCTACGGGCATGACACGCTTTTTGAGGTTTCTTTTCACACGATAATGGTGAAAATCGCCGTTGATTGCAAATACCAAGCTGTTGTTGATTGCAATGTTCTTGATTTCTGTTTCCTTTTTTGGGTTTTCTTTTTCATTGTAATAAATTTTTAGAAAATCGCTTTGATCTCTAACAAAAACATCAGCAACAAGATAGCGCAATGGAGATTTTTTCTTGTTGGTGTCAAGGACACGCAGTATTTCAATTCTTAAGTCTTGGGAAGCATAGAGCCATTTGCCTTTTTCGTTATCTGTAAAAACAAAATCTTCTTGCCCTGCCTGTAAAAACCCCTCTTTTGTAAGAGGGGGGAAAAGAGGGTCGTATGTAACGGGCACAATATCTAAAGTAGCACTTGCGTTTTCAGCTGTTTTTTTTGATTCGTTTGTTTCTGATGTTTGAGTGCTTTGGGTATCATTTGTTACAGGCGTTTCTTCTTGTTCTTTTTCAACATCCTTTTCATCTTCTGCGTTTTGTTCAGGTGCTGGGGTTTGCGTTTCTTCTGTTTGCTCTTTTACAACGAGAGCGTAGGGGGCGTCTAATGTGCCCTCGCCTCCTTGAATGTCCAACACCTGAGGATTTACGTAAATAGCAGGGCGCATGCCCAAGTTTTTAACTTCAACACAAATGTACCCTGTTTTACCATCATCCATTATGCGGCGATGGGCATAGGGGTGATTTTCGCTCGGTGTTTTAGACCAGTAAGGGGAGTACTTAATATTGCCACTGTATACATAAAGCCCATTTGCTTTTGCATACTCTGTGCTCCTTGATTGCCTGGATTTGTTGTCCACAAAGCCATAGGCTTTATTTCTAATATCATCAATCGTGGGCAATGTAACAAGCGCATTGTCATCCAAAGAAAGGACAAGCGCAGATTGTTCAAGCGCTGTAAAGCACTCATTTTTAAACGCATTGTTTAGATACTCATATAACTCTGATTTTTCCCAACCTGCATAGGGGCGAGGTACAGGGTCAATGCGCCTTGCTTCTAATATGTATTCTGAATAGAGGTATACACGGTCACTGTCGCTTGACAGCACACGCCAAACAATGGGCATTACTTCTCCATTTTCACCTTGTTTAAAGGTGCCAAAAGAAACATACTGAGGGGTGTTTGCGTTATTAGCGTATGTTTTTATTGTGTCAGAAAGCGCAAGTGCATGCACATTTAGCACGACCATCATGCAGACCAAAAATAATAAGAAAAAATGACGTTTGTTGTTCATAAGTACTCCTTGTTTTTTAAATGTTTAAGGTTCGACACCAAATTTTTGCTCTAAAAGCTCATCCAGTTCAGTTTCTTCAGGTTTGTATGGGTTGATGATGTCTTCATCCATAGTTATTGGCTCAGACAGCATTTCTTCTAATGTCATATGATAAAAATTTGCAATGGCATTGAGTGTTTCAATGCTGGGGATGCGAGAGCCACGTTCAATATGCCCATAAAAGGGAACTGAAATACCCAGTGCATTGGCTGTTTCTGATTGCGTTAAATGCAATTGTTTTCTGCGAGCTTTTAATTGTTTGCCAAGAAAATCGTAATCGATTGGC
>CAYTPJ010000149.1:0-5366 GCA_964439755.1 uncultured Oscillospiraceae bacterium | reverse complement strand
ATGTGGTGATGCAAGAACTAGTGCCCCGATTTAAAGAAAGTGCATTTTCCAAACAGGGCATTATATTATTTTTGATAGGATTTGCACTTATGATGACGCTTGATGTGGTATTTTCATAAGCAAAAGATACAAGGGAGGGGACAAAATGTCTGACTTTTTGGTGATTAACCAATGTGCGCCGACACTGGCGGGGATAAAAACAGGCAATTTATTTTCATGCAAGTTTGAAAATAAGCAAACTTTTATTTGTGAAATTCGCAAGGTGAATTGTGCGATACGAGAAAAAGGGGTGATGCTCGTTCCCATTTCAATGAAGGATCATTCAGCACTTCTTCTTATGTATCGGAAAAGCAAACTCGAAAAAGACTTATTCAAAGAAGATGCTATGGATATATTAAAGCAAAAGGGGTATACAGAAAAAAACGTGTTCAAGTGCGTGGTTCAGCTTACTCAAAAGCTCAAAGAAAAGGAATTTCCACACGAAATTGGCTTGTTTTTGGGCTATCCAGTAGAAGATGTGGTAGGTTTTATGCACAATCGCAAGGATTACAAAATGGTGGGTACGTGGAAAGTATATGGCGATGAAGAATATGCAAAAGAGTGTTTTTGCAAGTACAATGCGTGCAGGCAGACACTAAAAAACAATTTTTTAAAGGGAAAGAGTATGAAACAGCTCACCGTAGCTGTTTGATAAATACAAATTTGAAAGGAATACAAACATGAAGAAAATTGCAGTAGTTTATTGGTCGGGAACAGGAAATACAGAGATGATGGCAGAAAGCGTAGCACAAGGTGTGCGAGAAAATGAGCAAGAGGTACAGCTTTTTACATCAGACGATTTTAAACCAGACATGGTGCAAACTTTTGAAGCAATTTGTTTTGGTTGCCCTTCTATGGGTGCCGAGGAATTGGAAGAAACCTCTTTTGACCCCATGTTTTCAGCTTGCGAAGCTTTATTAAAGGGCAAGCACCTCGCTTTGTTTGGCTCTTATGGTTGGGGAGATGGCGAGTGGATGCGAAATTTTGAAGATAGATGCAGAGAAAGTGGAGCAATTTTGCAAGTGGAAAGCATCATTTGCCAAGAAGCACCGGATGAAACAACCAAAGAAGAATTAAAACAAATGGGTAAAAAGATGTCGGAGTAAAAATTCTGTTTATGATATAAATGGATTTATAATGTTAAAAAAAAGACCTTCTAAAGCATAGAATTTAGAAGGTCTTTTTCATATTTGATTTAATGTTTTACTTTTTTTTGAAGCTTGGTTTTTGTGCCATCTTCATTTTGGATGTACGTATTGTCAAGCGCCGCTTGTACTTGCGCACGCACATGCTCTAAATACGCTTTTCTCAATAGTTCTCTTTCTTTCATTTCATCGTCCGTTAAACCTTCTGATTTGAACTTTTTGCCCAATTCGTTGATGCGTTTGATGTCGTCATTCGTCATTTGATGTTTTCCTCCTTTAATAGGGTGAAGCTGGACAATACAGGGAGTGCTAAAAGCAGTGTGTATAGGGCATAGAGTAAGAATTTGTTGATGTTAGAACGGTCAATTTTAAACTCTATAAAGATGAGCACAAGCGCAGACAAAGGCATGTAAACAAGGGAAATGAGGGCGAGCTTTTTGTGCGTTTTTTTGCTTTTTACTGCGATCAAAATCACGAGCACTGAAAAGAGCACCATGCTGATGACATGTTGAAAGCCGATGAAGCCGTAGCGCATGTGCTGGTCGTAGCGCAAGCTTTCAAAGAGCACTTGAAAAGAAAGATAGAGCAGGGCAGATTTTTGAAACAATGTACTGTCACTATCTTTATGTTTTAGCAACATGATGAGAGATACATGGCTTAAAACAAGCGCACATACGCTTTCCAAAAGCCATGTTTTTAAATAGCTGTCATACGATGAACTTTGTGCTAAAAAGGTGTTTTTCAGCGTGTCATACACGAGAGGACGGCTTATGCCAAGGGCAGTGAATTGTTCGCCCATGCGTTCAAAAAAGATGAATAGGAACAGGGCAGGCATAAAGTTTGCAAGCAATTTCACATAGCTTGTTTTTTGAATTTTTGACACGATATACAGAGCCAAAAATGCACCAAGCATCATGCCGTACATGGAATATCCCCCCCCTTGAAACATGAAGAATGCTTTAAGAGAGAACAAGGGGAGAAAATTGGTGTCGAGCAAAGTGTATACAATGCGTGCAAAAACTAAGCCAAGAGGAAGGATAAAAGCATAAGACAGCACGCTTGTCCCTTCTTTTAAACCTGATTTTTTGGTGCACATATGAAAGAGAAAGAGAGAACACAGCCCACCTAAAAACACGAACAAGCCATACATGTATACAGGTGTTTGAAACAAGGAAAAGGATGCAGCATCTTCAAAAAGTTCGTACATATTGACCACCTAAATTCTTATTTTTCCCAGTTTTCTTCAGGCACAGCACTTGCAAAATAAATCATATCGCTTTGTGCACGTTCATTGCCTGTGCGTGCGCCGTAAAATGCACCGTTATACACCATCACAGCGCTGTTGCCACCGTCTAAGTTAAACGCTTGTGTGCACCCTAATTCGCCCATATAGTCTGCCAATTCTTGGTGTGTTACACCCTTTGAATTTTCCGTTCTGCCTTCTGCCATAACGAGCACGTAAGACAGTTCACCCATTTGACCAATCGCCATACGAGGCTCTTTGCCGTTGGGGTTGTACCCATATTTGGTATCCACTTTTTGCACTTCAGAGTCAATGACAAGGGCAGGGCCAAAGGTGAATGCGTTGATTACTTTTTTGCCAGAGGCTTGGAAAGCTTTCATTTTTTCAGCATTTGACTTTACAAAGAGGTTAAAATCACCATTTTCATCAATGATTAAAATATCCTTTGTTTTGTTGCCTTTGCTACGGATTTTTTGCCCCATGCGATATTCAAAAGAAGTTTTGGTGGGGTTGTTTGTAAAATAGTCTGCATTGATGGCAATGATTGCGTTGTGCTTTTCAGCCATGGAAGAAATGTTTGCTACTTTGGTAGACTTTACAGAAGGGCCTGCAATGCCTGTACGAAGTTGGGTAGGGCTTTTCACAGTGACAAAAGCGAGGCAATAGGTCACATTTTCAAGCTCTCTTGTTTCCATTTGAACAGTAATGCTGTCATCTTGATAGCCGTTTTCTGTAAACAGAGCAGGGTTGGGCTTTTTGCCAGCAGTAAAGTCCACAGGGAGTTCGTAATGCACTTCTTCTGCTTGTGCAGAGGGGAACAAAAGCTTGGAAAAATCCCATTCTTCGCCTTCGTCCGTGTCCGTCTGGTCGTTTAAATCATAGGATACAGAGCCTAAAAGAGCGCCTGATGAAAGGAAAAAAGGGAAGCTTGAGAGCAACATTACGCAAAGCAAGGTCAAGAGGATTTTGGTGGATTTTTTCATTGAGAGATATCTCCTTTTTGATTGTATTTTGGGTTGAATACCCAGGACTTTTGCACTCTAAAGTTGATGATAAACAGCAAGGTGTCTACACAAGCTTTAATGAGTGTATTGAGGAGGGAACCTTCTTGAATATGAAGGAGTGCGCCAATTTCACCCACAAACAAAGAAGAACAGAGTATAACGGGCACACATAATAGAACGTAACGAAGCACTGCTCCCTTGCATTTTTGCAAATTAAATACAAAAGTTGTGTTGAGCTTAAAATTAAAGGTTGCAGAGCAAATGCGTGCAATCACCGTTGCAACGAGGAAACGCAAAGGGATGGAGAAGAAAAATAAGTTGAACACTTGGTCTGGAATGATGTGCTCCAACACAAATTTATTTAAGACAGTAAAAATCAAAAGGTCTACAAGCGTAGCAATCAAGCTGGAAGACATGAATTTGAAAAAGCTTGTCAGCAACAATTTATAAATACGCCACGAGTCACGGATGGGGTGAAAGTGCGTGCCCTGATTTTCGTTCAAATAGATGGTATCAATAGGCACAATGCGCATTTTGATGTGATGCCCTGAACAAGTGATGAGCTGATTCATTTCATACTCAAAGCGTTCGCCACCCACGCTTAAAAATTCGGGCAACAAATTTCTGTTCATCGCACGAAGCCCTGTTTGCGTGTCGGGCAACCACTTGCCATAGAGCATCACAAAGATCACAGAAGTGATGCGATTGCCAAAACGAGATTTTGGAGGCACTTGCTTTGATTTTCTTGAAAAATCACGAGAACCCAGCAACAGTTCATCCGTGTTTTCATCGAGTAAAGATGCCAAAGAAAGCGTATCTTTCACCGTGTGTTGACCGTCCGAATCGGCTGTGATGACCCCTTTAAACTGCGTGTGGTCTAAAATGTACTGATACCCTGTTTTAAGCGCACCCCCTTTGCCCTTGTTTTTATCATGGTGCAAAACAACAGTGCGTTCTTTTTCCTCTAATCGTTTGAAAATGGGCTGATATTTTTCAGAAGAGCCATCGTCAATGACCAAAATAAGCCCGAAATCTGTTGAAAGAAGTTCGTCTACATATTTTGGAAGCTTTTCATCTGGTTCGAGGGAGGGAATGAGTACAACACAGTCTTTTTCGTTCATGTTTTACCTTCTTCTTACAATATATTTTGTGTTTTAGTGCATGTATGTATCTAAATAATCAATGAAAAGGGGGGCTAAATCAGTGTTTGTAAACGTGTTAAACGCTTGTAAAAACTGTTTTCTATATATACAGGTAAAAAGGTTGTTTGTTAAAAAATCCTTTAAAAATGCATTTGTTTTATTTTCTGTCATTTCATCGATTGAAAAAAGCAAGGCGCATCCTCTGCCTTTTACAATTGCGTCATAAATGGCTTTGGAAGGAAAGTAGTGAGGGGGCATTTGCGGGGTTAATTTTTCAAAAATGTGCTCTTGCATAGGCGCAGAAATACGTTCGGTTTTTAAGTTTTGATAATCGTTTAGACCATCTAATTTGAGCACGCATTGAAGCAAAAAATACTCTGCTGGCACTTCGTTGAGCCATGCATCTTGCATGGGGTTTGCCCTTACAAGCGTGGAAAACCATTGCTTGGCTGTTTCAAAATAGATGTCCATTTTAGATGAAACAGTTTGCGCTGATACATGTTTTAAAAGCACCATTTGAGGTTTGGACATGGCTGTTTGCACATGGTCTAATTGCATTAGAGTCAGTGTGTCGTAAGGGTAATGGAGGTACAGCGCACTGTATGTTTGAAAACTTTCCAAAGCGCTGTTTAAAATGAAATCTGCCTGCTTTTTGGTTTTTGCAACGCCTTTAATGGTGGTGTTGTGCAATGTTTTTTCGCTTTCCACCATATCTTTTGCAATTACAAAGGCGAAATCAGAAATCCCTGTTGCTTGCCCTCTGAGCGTTTGCTTTCCTTCGTTTTTTGTGCGC
>CAYTPJ010000148.1:0-5458 GCA_964439755.1 uncultured Oscillospiraceae bacterium | reverse complement strand
GGAGAAATGGGCAATCAAATATCTGAAAAAATGTCCTCTGCGCTTCAAAGCAGTTTTGTGCCTATTACACAGGCAATGAATAGCTTTATATTAGGTCAAACGCAGTCACAAATGGAAGGTGTTCAAGTGATCACTCAGCGTTTTATTGAACAAATGAACGCTTCATTGAGTGGCCAGTTTTTAAAATTAGGGGAAACACTGACGGCAGTGAATTTATCTCAAAAAACAAACTATGATGCCTTGGATCGTGCCATGGCTGCGGCAGACCAAGTGATGGATAATTTAAACATCATGCAGCAGGTGACAGAAGGCATTACTACACGGTTTGAAGGGTATGTCAATGTACTCTCTTTAAGCAGACAAAATGAAGATGAGTTTACAAGGCAGGCTTCTCAAACATTGAGTGCTATGAGCAGAAATGCTGTGGAACAGACAAGACAATTAGAGTCACTTCAAAACATGCAAGATAAATTTGCCCAGTCTATCAATGATTATGCTTTGCGTTCCAAACAAACGATGCAACTCATTTGTGACCGTGCAGATGATACAGGCAAAAACAGCGAGAAAATTGCGCATGAAATGAAGGAAAGTGGCTTTACACTGCGCAACAGTTACAGTGATTTTGTTGAAAATATGGTGACTGGGTTAAATAAAACCATGAGTGTTTTTTATAAAAACATGAACGACATGATGGCTTTAATGGAAAAGAGCATGGACAGCTTTAAGAAAGGGGAAGGAGACGAAAAACTTGTAAAAACGCTCTCTAACCTCGAACAGACCTTATCTTCTATTCAAAATTTTATGCAAAAAGCCTCTAAAAAGGAGGCATAAATCATGGCAACTCAAAGAAGAAATTTAAGAAGACCCAAGGGCAGTGACAAGGGTGCTCACTGGATATCTTATTCAGATATGATGGCATCCTTGTTGCTCGTGTTTGTGCTCGCAGTGTGTTACAGTATTTTCCAGTATTATGATATGCTTGCGATTAAAACACAGCAATTGGATGTCCAACAAAAGGAATTGGACAAGGCGCAAATTACGCTTGTCGATAGAGAAAAAGAGCTTGAAACAGCCAATGTGACACTGATGGGCAAGCAGGAAGAACTCTCTCAAATTCAAATTCAGTTAGACAAACAAAAGCAAGATTTAAATGCTGCGCAAATTTCGATTGGTGAAAAGGAAGCACAATTGCAAGAAGAAAAAGATAAGCAAGAAGTGCTACAAAGTACATTGGAAGACCAAGCACTCAAATTGGGCGCTTTGCAATCTCTTTTGGATGCGCAAAAAACAGAGCTGAACAGCCAACAAGAACGTATTGACGACCTTGTGGGTGTGAGAAGCCAAATCATTAAAGAACTGTCTGTGGCACTTTCTAAAGCGAATTTAAAAGCAACAGTGGATGATACAACAGGGGATATTCGCCTTGAAAGCCAAGTTTTTTTTGAAACAGGCTCCTTTAAAATCAAGGAATCTGGGCAAAATTTGCTCAACAGATTTTTACCCGTGTACATGAGCGTTTTGATGCGTGATGAATACAAAGAATATGTTGGGGAAATTATAATTGAAGGGCACACAGACACAGCAGGCAGTTATATTTCAAACCTTGAATTGTCGCAAAACAGAGCGCTTGCCGTATCCAAATATTGCCTGCAAATGCCTTCCATTTCAGGCAATGCTCGCCTTCGCTTGCAAGAAATTTTAACAGCAAAAGGGCGTAGTTATTCGGACCTTGTGTATGATCAAAATGGCAAAGAGGACATGGAAGCATCTCGTCGTGTGGAATTTAAATTCCGTTTAAAAGATGCTGAAATGATTGCTGAAATGGATAAAATATTAAAAACAATTGAGTAAGAGGGCGTATGAAAAAAGTAGCGATTGTGCTTTGGGTGCTTGTGGTGATATTAGGGGGTGCATTTATGTATCAACTCTTTTCATCACGCCTTGTAGTTACAGGGGTTGCGTTTTCAAGCATGGATGCGAAAGACAATCAGGCACTTTTTGATACGTTTTCCCTCTCTGTAAATGAAAACCATTTGAATGGTACAATTATTTCGAGAGAGGCTCTTAAAAATGCAGAAGACCATGTGTTTTATACCTATACATTGCGTCTTAAAAACAAAAGTTTATTTCCTGCTGAAATGGTAGAAATTCAGCTCCCTTCAGTGCATGGAGATGTGCTCTACTATGGGCAAAATCAAAAATCAGATATCCATGCACTACAAGAAGAAGAAGTGTATGTGATATTGCTCACTTCCAACGGTCAAACTCCAGTGCGTGAACTGTATATTACTTATTATATTTTAGGTAGACCCCATCAGATGAAATATACGTTTGATCACAATTAAAACACTTAAAAACACCCTTTGGAAAGCAAATCGCCTATTCCGAAGGGTGTTTTTGTGTATTTTTTAATCTTTTAAGTGTTTAAATGCACTTTGTAGTGCAGGATACAAGGTGGCATAGAACTCGTATTTCTTTTGATAGAAGGCAACATTTTGTGATTGAGGAACTTTTTGCTCCTTCTTTTTTATCATTTTGTCACAGGCTTCTTCCACACTGCTATACAGACCTGCGCCAACACCAGCCAATATAGCAACGCCCAAAGCAGGGCCTTCTGTGTTTTCAAGAGAAGCAACTGGGCAATCAAAGATATCAGCGAGCATTTGGCGCCACAAACTGCTTTTTGCGCCCCCACCACATGCGAGCATCTCGGTTGGCTCAATGCCCATTTGAGAGAGCACATTGAGGCAGTCTTTTAGTGAATAACTAACCCCTTCCATAATGGCACGGAGCATGTCTTTCTTTGTGTGCATAGCAGAGAGTCCGAAGAACACACCACGGCAATCAGCATCTAAATGGGGCGTTCTTTCGCCCATCAGATAAGGGAGGTAGTAGAGGTTGTTTGCTCCAAGTGGGCTGTTTTGAATTTCTTTGTTGATGAGTTCGTAACTATCAATGCCCATTTGTTCTGCCACTTTGACTTCCTCTGTGCAGAAATTATCTCTAAACCATTTGAGGGATAATCCTGCTGCTTGCGTAACACCCATCACGTGCCATTTGTTTGGAACAGCACAACAAAAAGTGTGTACTCTGCCTTTTTTGTCAATGAGTGCTTCATCTGTATGTGCAAATACAACACCCGATGTACCAATGGTTGTAAATGCTTTGCCATTTTTCACAACCCCTGTGCCCACAGCCGCCGCCGCATTGTCACCCGCACCACCTACAACGATTGTGCCTGCTTGTAAACCTGTTAAAAGCGCAGCTTGGTGCGTTACTGTGCCTGTAATTTCGGGGCTTTCATATACCTTGGCGAGCAAAGATTTATCAATGTTCAGCTTATCGAGCACTTCATCGCTCCAACAGCGATTTTTGATGTCGAGTAATTGCATACCACTGGCATCGCTTACTTCTGTTGCAAATGCACCTGTCAGCTTATAGCGCACGTAGTCTTTGGGGAGCAATATGTGACGGCACTTATCGTAATTTGCTCTTTCGTTGTTTCTTACCCACAGAATTTTGCTCAAAGTAAAGCCAGTCAGCGCAGGGTTTGCTGTGATTTCAATCAAGCGTTCTGCACCGATGATTTCAGTGATTTCATCACACTCTTTTTGCGTTCTTTGGTCGCACCAAATGATGGATGGACGAACTACTTTACCTTGTTCATCCAGCATAACAAGGCCATGCATTTGCCCTGAAATGCCTATGCCTTTAATATCACTTGCATCCACATGTTGAACCACTTCTTTAATGGTGTCCAGTGCAGCGTGATACCAATCGTCAGGGTCTTGTTCAGCCCATCCGTTTTGAGGTTGGCTCATGGGATACTCTACTGTTTTGGAAAAGAGTGGTGTGCCATTTTCATCAAACAGCACGGTTTTTGTACCGCTTGTGCCCAAATCAATGCCAAGCAAATAATTGTTTGTCATTTTTTCATCCTCAGTTAAACAAAATATTGTTGATAACAGCTTCTAAGTATTCTTGTTTGCCACTGGAAGGAAGGGCAGGGGCGCCGTTTTTATGAGCGAGGCTTGCACATTCTTCTAATGTAGCTTCACCAGAACGGATTTTTTTGCCAATTTCGGTTGTTTGGTAGGAAGCATATCTTTCTTCAACAAAATTGTCAATTCTGCCATCCTCTATGATTTTAGCTGCTTTTAAAAGACCTAATGCATAAGCATCCATACCCAAAATAAAGGCTTCAAACATGTCTTCAAATGTGTAAGAAGGACGGCGATTTTTAGCATCAAAGTTAAAACCACCATTCTTTAAGCCACCTGCTTTGAGCACTTCATACATGCACATGGTTGTTTCATAAATATCGTAGGGAAATTCATCTGTATCCCAACCGAGTAAATAGTCGCCTTGGTTGGCATCGATAGAGCCTAACATGCCGTTCATGGCAGAAATGCGCAAATCGTGTTGGAAAGTATGACCTGCGAGCGTGGCATGGTTGGCTTCGATGTTCATTTTGAAGTCTTTATCCAAACCGTATTGACGTACAAAGCCAATAGCAGTAGCAGCATCAAAGTCATACTGGTGTTTCATGGGTTCCTTTGGCTTAGGTTCAATGAAGAAATCGCCTGTAAAACCGATGGAACGGCCATATTTTACAGCCATTTTCATCAGCTGTGCAATGTTCTCTTGTTCAAACTTAACATTTGTGTTTAAAAGCGTTTCATATCCTTCTCTGCCACCCCAGAACACATAGCCTTTGCCACCCAATTTCACGGTGAGTTCAAGTGCTTTTTTAATTTGGGCTGCAGCGTGGCAGTACACATCAACGCTGTTTGTGGAGCCAGCGCCGTTCATAAAACGAGGGTTTGAAAACATGTTGGCAGTGCCCCAAAGGCATTTGATTTTAGTTTGGTCCATTTTTTCTTTGATATAGTCTGTCACTTCGTCTAAGCGTGCATTTGTTTCTTCAATGGTGTCTGCTTCGGGCACAAGGTCTACATCATGGAAGCAGAAATATTCAATGCCAAGCTTTTGCATAAATTCAAAGCCTGCATCCACTTTCTTTTTCGCATGTTCCATGGTGCCAGGTGTTACACCAAATGATTTGTCTGCTGTGCCTGCGCCAAACATGTCAGAGCCTGTGGCGCAGAGATTATGCCACCATGCCATTGCAAAGGGGAGATGTTCTTTCATGGGTTTGCCCATAACGATTTGTTCAGGATTGTACACCTTGAATGCCAAAGAATTTTTGCTGTCTTTTCCTTCATAGACGATTTTAGGGATGTTTGAAAAGATTTCTGCCATTGTTGTTTCCTCCATTTAATGTATGATTTGGTTTTTTATTTGCATTGTGCACGAGCACAATTTGTGCTCAACTTCATTTTATAACAAATATGCTCGTTTGTCAACAAAAAAATAAAACTCTTGCAATTTTTTTACAAGAGTGAAAAAAAGGAAGGTCAAAACAGATTTTCTTTTATAATAATGGCATTACTGAGCA
>CAYTPJ010000147.1:0-5460 GCA_964439755.1 uncultured Oscillospiraceae bacterium | reverse complement strand
TTTCACAAAAGCTTTTTTTTACTCATTTTAAAGGCTTTTTGCCATTTTTTACTTGACGAAACTTGTTTTATTAGGTAAAATATAAGGGAGAAAAAGGATTTTACTTTTTGTAAAATGAGGAGTTACGATGATTACAACAGTGACTTTAAATCCGTGCATCGACAGGAGTATTCGTGTAAATGACTTGGTTGTTGGTGGGCACAATAGGATTGATTATTCAAGAGAAGATTTGGGTGGTAAAGGCATCAATGTGAGCGTTGTTGCCCATCATATGGGGTACAAAACACGTGCGCTGTGCTTTGATTATATGGATAGTGGCACTTTTTTGTCGGACATGCTTTTTTCCCTTGGTATTGATGCCTCTCTTGTGCCTGTGCCGGGCAGATTGAGAGAAAATCTTAAGCTCTATGACTCTAATCAAGGGCAGATGACAGAAATCAATGCAGAGGGTACGTATGTAGATCAGAGCACTTTGTCACGATTGATGCAAAGGATTGAGCATTTGCTCGATCAAACAAGCGTGCTCGTGTTGAGTGGGAGCATGCCACCTGGTATAAAAAAAGACCTCTATAAGGAAATCATAGAGCTTGCACATCAGAAGAACGTAATGGTGGTGCTGGATGCAGCAGGAGAGGCTTTATATCAGGGCATTTTAGCAAAGCCTGATATCATAAAGCCCAACCGATATGAAATGGAAATGCTGTGTGGACATCCGTTGAATAGCAGAGCAGAAATGCTCAAGGAAACAGCCGCCTTGTTAGAAAAAGGTGTGGGGGCAGTGTGCTTGTCCTTAGGGGATGAAGGGGCACTGTATCACACAAAAAATGGCGTGTTCTTTTCAAAAGGCGTGTCTTTAAAAGTAAAGGGCTTGCAAGGTGCAGGAGATTCTCTTGTAGCAGGGCTTGTGATTGGCACCATGGAGCAAAAAAGTGACGAGGAAACACTGCGCATGGCTGTGTCTATGGCGCAAGGGTCGTTGCTTCGTGAGGGCACTCAATTGTGCACAAAAAAAGAGTATCAAGAGCTGTATAAAAAAGTAGAAGTAGAGCAAATTTTGTAAAAAGATACATTGAAGGTTGATGTATATATTTTTTATAAGAAAAAATACCACCTTATATGCCATTGAAAAACATCATATTTAGCTTTTTTTAATACATTTCACAAATAATGACAAACAATTTATACTTTTTTTCCACTTTACAGCTTTTTCAAGGCATAGTATGATACATAGGTATAGAAGAATAAGCAAAGAATACTTACTACGGGTGTAGGAGGAACACGAATGAACATATCTTCGATTTTATCTCTTTTAGCAGGTCTTGGATTATTCCTTTATGGTATCAGAGTAATGGGGGATGGATTAGAACAAGCAGCAGGCGACAAAATGAAGCGTTTGCTTGAAGTGCTGACCAAAAACAAGCTTTTAGCTGTTTTGGTGGGGGCGCTTGTAACAGGCGTTATTCAAAGTAGTAGTGCAACAACTGTTATGGTTGTGGGTTTTGTAAATGCTGGTTTGCTCCAATTGAGCCAAGCAATTGGCGTTATCATGGGTGCAAATATTGGTACAACGGTGACTTCTTTGATGTTGTCCGTGGAAGTCAATTTTGGGTTTTTGTTTGCTGCAATGGGTGGCATCATTTTACTCTTTGGCAACAAAGGCAAGTTGTACAACTTAGGTCAAATATTTATGGGGTTGGGCATTTTGTTTGTGGGTATGCAAACAATGACGGATGCCATGACGCCTTTGAGAGATTGGCAAGGCTTTAAAGATATGATGACCTTTGCCTCTAACCCTGTGATAGGTGTGTTAGTGGGTGCACTCATTACAGCCTTGCTTCAATCAAGCTCTGCGAGCGTGGGTATTTTGCAGGCTTTAGCAGGTACAGGCGCTATCACGCTCAACACCTCTTTGTTTATCTTGTTTGGTCAAAATATCGGTACATGTATTACAGCTTTGATTGCATCTGTGGGCGCAAATAGAACGGCAAAGCGTGCCGCTGTTGTGCACTTGTTGTTCAACGTGTTAGGCTCTGTGCTCTTTATTATTATTGCATCTGTGCTTCCTTTGGCAGATTTTATCAAGCACTTTGCAGGGGATAACATGCGTTTTCAAATTGCCATAGCACATATTCTGTTTAACGTTTCTACTACAATTATTTTGCTTCCTATGTCTGGCTTGATGGAAAAACTCGCTTACCTTGTGGTGCGTGGCGAAGACCCCAAAGAAGAAGTCATGCATATGGAATACTTTGACCCTCGTTTGTTCCAAACGCCTCCGATTGCTGTACAGCAGTTGTTTAAAGAAGTGATGCGTATGTCCAAACTTTCCCTTAAAAACTTATCGCTCTCCATGTCTTTCTTTAAGTCAGAAGAACCTTTTAAAACGGATGATTTTGATAAGCGTGAAGAAGTGATTGACTTTTTGAATGATGAAATCACACAAAAACTCATTGACTTAAAGGGTTTACACATCAGTAAAAAAGATACACACCTTGTGGGTTCTTTATTCCACGTGGTGAATGACTTGGAAAGAATTGGTGACCACGCAACAAACATTGCTGAAATTGCACAATCTCGCCAAAAAGACAATATTGCATTCTCTCCAAAAGCGCAAGGCGAAATTGACTTTTTATATGAAAAAGTGTATACCATGGTGCTAAAAAGTTCTGAAATTTTGCACGACCAATCTCAAAATCCTGAAAAAATTGCAGAAGTGTTTGAGCTTGAAAGCTTGGTAGATAAAATCAGTGAAGAATATGCGAACCACCATGTGGAGCGTATTAAGAACAAAAAGTGCACGCCCAAAAATGGTATGCTGTACCTCGATTTGCTCAACAACTTAGAGCGTATTGCAGACCATGCAGATAACATTGCTGCCTCTGTGGATCGTGGCGAAAATGAAGAAACACGCTTCCTTTGGTAAAATAGCACACAAAAAACCCTCTCTTATCATAGGATAAAGGGAGGGATTTTTTTCTCTTAATATGATATTTGGAGTGTGCTACATGACAATATTTGATCAACCAGCTACGGAAGGAAGCCCTCTTCCTTTTCCTACACCTGAATTGCCCAATGATCCACCTGCGTCTGAAGGGCAAGGCCCAGTGGAGTTGCCCACGCCTTCTCTGCCTTCTACGCCAAACTTTCCCCCTCTTGTAGAAGTGCGTAGATGTCCTTTTCCATATTCAAGGAAAATCACGCAGACAAACACCACATTTACAAATTTGTTGCTCGATAACAATGTGTCATATGCTTCTTTAAAGCAGGCAAACCCACGTTTGTCAACAGGGGATATCAGCGCTTTAACTGTGTACTGTGCGCCTCCTGATGGCACGAGAAAGTTATGCCAAAATGGGTCGGGCACTTATGTGGTGCAACAGGGAGAAACGCTCTTTACTTTGAGCGATGTCAGTGGGTTATCCGTTAAGAGCTTGCTCTTTTCTAACCCCAATTTATCCCCCAGTGATTTTGTGGAAGGGCAAGTGATCTGCTTACCTTAACGAAATTACTTGCCTTTGGTCTGTGTGTATAGAGCATCTAAAATAGGTCGGTGAGAAGGGATAAAGCTGTTTGTTGTTCTATCGTAAAATTTGACATCTGAATTGATGGCGAAAGGAATGTTGTGTTCAGATAAAGCTTGCTTTACAAAGGAGATGAAAACCACTTGTTCGTTAACTGAATACGCATTGTCTACGTTGTAATCGCCCGGCATTACAGCGCCTACCCAGGTCAATATGCCTGTATCTCTTTGGAAAGCAAGCGCCTCTTTGATTTTGTTTAAAATGATGTCTTTTTCAGCATCCGTGCCCTCCGTCCATAGCTTTTTTTCGTTCGTTTTAGAGGGTCCAGACGCATAAAAATGCCATTCTGCCATGAGATATCCATTTGCTTTAGAAGGAATTTTGAGCAGTTTTAGATTTTCGGGGGCAGAGCGCACAATGGGCGATATAAAAATCATTCTGTGTTTGTTTGTTTTGCGAATTTCAGACACTGTTTTTTCATACAGTTCATTTAACACATCAGGGTTTTTGTTTAAAGCATCTGTTGCTTCAATGAGTAAGTCAAAGCTAAGCAGATGAGATGTGTGTTGATATCTCTCTGCTATTTTTTTCCACCAAGCAACGACTTTGTCTATGTTTTCTTTGGAAGGGTCGTTTTTAAAATCATCTGCTTGATAGGCGATTACAGGGATTAAACCATGCTTTATGCAATCGTGAATTTGCTTGTCCAAAGTGGCAAAAAGATTTTCAGACACATCATCTTTAATGCGAATACGCACATGAGAAATGCCTCTTTCTTTAAAGTCGATCACACTTTGTTCGTTGTAGTAGCGCATGCCCTCTTGCGTTTTGCACCAATCCACATCCATACCAATGGAGAGCATTTTTTGATATGTTTGAGGAGAAAAGGGGGCATCTTGTTCTTTACTTTCTGCAAAACAAATTGTAGTTAAAAAAAGGCACACAAAAAAAGATAGAATAAAACTTTTTTTCATTTTATTTGATCCATTCCTTCCATTCGTTTTCGCCATCATCAAAGGTTAATTGACGTCCATTGCGGATGATGGGCAAACGCATAAAACGAGGGTTTTGAAAAAGCCCCTCAATAATTCTGTCTTCATCTTCTGTGTGTGCAACAATATCAGACAGAGCATCTTCGTTTGTTCTATCCACAAGTACTTTTGCACTTTTAAAAGATTGCTTAAAAAGCGTCAATTCCTTCATGGATAGCTTACTTTTTTTGAGGTCAATAAGCTGGAAAGGGATTTTCCTTTCCTTAAAGAAACGTTCAGCTTTTTGCACACCAAAATTGCGCTTGATGTAGTATATGATGATGTTCATTCATTTTCTTCCTCATCGATAAAGGGGAGGGGCACATCGTTTTGACCGTTGGACCATAAGCGCTCTAAGCGATAGTGCTCTCTTTCATCTCTTTGGAAAATGTGGACAAGCACACTGCCGTAGTCTAACACGATCCATCTGCCCTCGTTTTCGCCCTCTCTTTTTTTGAGCATAATGCCTTCTTGCGCCATTTGATCATCCACTTCATCTGCAAGTGCACGTGTTTGCAAATTGGATCGACCAGAACATATCACCATGTAGTCTGTGATAACAGTCAATTGAGTGACGTTTAATGCAGTGATGTTGAGCGCCTTTTTGTCGTACAGGATTTTTGCAATCTTTTGGCAAAGTGAAAGTTGTTCCATAATAGTTCCTCCTAAAATTTATTGTGTATTTGGGATTGATTTATCTGTATCTTTTGTTTTGTTTTCTAAAAATGCTTTCATTTGCAAGGTGTTTTTAGAAAGTGTTTGATTTTTTTTGGTTAAGAAATCTTGTGTTAAATTGATAGACAAAAGGCATGCACTGTAAAGAGAAATGTTCGCAAGCTGTCTTAAACGCTCTATGCCTTCAAAAGGCTCTCTAAAAGGCTCAATGATGTCTGCAAGGTAAATGATGA
>CAYTPJ010000146.1:0-5461 GCA_964439755.1 uncultured Oscillospiraceae bacterium | reverse complement strand
TCGTTACTTTCTCGTCATCCACTTGCCTTGTGTAAAGTCGGGGATATACACAGGCGCAGAGCCCAAAGCGATGGATTTTTCAGAAAGGTGCGTGATGACACGCCACGACACCATGTCGTACACGTCAATGGGCATGGATTGACCGTTCAACACGGCATCTTTAAAGGCGCTGACCACGAGCCAGTCCATACCGTCATGACCACCTTTTGTGCCTTCTTCCAAGTATTTTTTCCACACAGGATGGTCATATTCTTCACGATAATTGTCTACATTATTAAACTGGTCTTTCCAATTAAAGTGGAGCTTTTCATTTTCTTTAGAGTCGATGTAGATGGTGCGATTGTCCTCTAAGAACATGGCTTTTGTGCCCTGCACACGAAGCCCTCTGGAGTAGGGGCGAGGAAGTGTGGTGTCCAAGGTGAGCTGAATGGTTTCCCCTCTTGCACACTTAATCACTGTGGTGACAATATCTCCTTGATTAAAGTGGAAGTTTTGAAGTTCAGCATCATCTTGCTTGTTGTTTTTCACATATTCATGCAACCCAGCAGACTTTGAAGCCATAGCAACGAGGGAAAGCATACGGTTGCCACGGTTGATGTCAATGAGTTGCGCAATGGGGCCGAGCTCATGCGTGGGGTAGTTTTCACAGTTGCGCATTTTATAGTGGTCAATGCGATAATGTCTGTTCTCTTTGCCGAAAGAGATTTCGTTGCGCAAGTCGTGCTGATATCCTCCTGCAAGGTGTACAAGTTCGCCAAACACGCCCTGTTTGACCATGTTCATAACCATCATTTCATCTCTGCCATAACAGCAGTTTTCAAGCATCATGAGGGGTGTTTTTGTCTTTTCGTACATGCGCACCAAGTCCCAGCACTCCATTTCAGAGAAAGCGCCACCTACTTCGCTCGCCACTGCAATGCCTTTTTCCATCGCTTCCATGGTGATTTCAAAGTGTGATTGCCAAGAGGCTGCCACATAGATGGCATCTATTTTTCCACAGGATAAAAATTCGTGGTAGTCTGTAAAAGTAAGGGGCGTGTTGCCTTGTACTTTTTCTGTTTCTTCTTTTGCTCTTTGCACTCTGTCTTCATATAAATCACAAACAGCTGTCACCAAAATATCTTCCATGGGTAAAAACACTTGTTGCATCATGCCAAAGCCACGTCCGCTCAAGCCTACAACACCCAACCGTAATTGTTTCATAAAAGTTCCTCCATTATCTTGAGTAGGTTTACTTCCTGCTTATTATATGCTATAAATCTCTTTTTTTCAATAGCGTTTTTTTGATTTGTGTGTGCATTTTTTGACTTTTATATGCAAAATGCAAAATTTGCGTAAAAACTTTCAAAAAAGTGTTGACAAAGCAAAAAAAGTGGGTATAATATATTTGAAGGTCAAAGAAAGTCAAACTTTCAAAAATGCAAAAAGACCTTCTAAATCACACAAACAAAAAAGGGGTGTATGCTTTATGGCAGACAATCAATATACAAAAAAGAGCATTGAGAAAATCAACAATGCGCAAGCGCTTTTGAGCACATATGGCAATCAAGAGTTGCATCAGGCACATTTGATGCACACATTGATGGAGGAAGAACAAGAGTTAATTCCACAGTTGCTCATTAAAATGGGCGTCAATGTGCAAGGGTTTAAGGATTCTGTGGATAGGGAGATTGAAAAGTTCCCCAAAGTAACAGGCATAGCAAGAGAACAGGGCAAAGTGTACGTGTCCAAGGAGTTTGACATGTCCCTGTCTAAAGCTTCTGATTTTGCAAAAAAAATGCACGATGAATACATCTCTGTGGAGCACCTTTTCATGGGTATTTTAGAAGCACCCGAAAAGGAAATGGCTCGTGTGTTTGCTGATTTTAACATCACGAAGGATGCTTTCTTAAAAGCCTTGTCTTCTGTGCGTGGTGCAACGAATGTCACAACGGATACCCCCGAAGATACGTACGATGCGCTCAAAAAATACGGCTCTGACCTTGTGGAGTTGGCACGTAAAAATAAGTTAGACCCTGTGATTGGGCGGGACAAGGAAATCCGTGACGTTATTCGCATTTTATCCAGAAAAACAAAGAACAACCCTGTGCTGATTGGGGAACCGGGCGTGGGCAAAACAGCCATTGCAGAAGGGCTTGCATTGCGCATTGTGCGTGGGGATGTGCCAGATAGCTTGAAGGACCGTTCTGTGTTTTCATTGGACATGGGCGCACTCATTGCAGGCGCAAAATTCCGTGGAGAGTTTGAAGAACGCTTAAAGGCAGTGCTCAACGAAATCAAAAAGAGCGAAGGACGCATACTGCTTTTCATTGATGAACTGCACCTCATTGTGGGGGCAGGCAAAACAGAGGGGAGCATGGATGCAGGCAACCTCTTAAAGCCTTTGCTTGCAAGGGGCGAACTGCACTGCATCGGGGCGACGACGCTCAATGAGTATCGCCAATATGTGGAAAAAGATGCAGCGCTTGAAAGGCGTTTCCAGCCCGTGTTGGTGGAGGAGCCTACGGTGGAAGACACCATTTCCATATTGCGTGGCCTTAAGGAACGCTACGAAGTGTTTCACGGTGTAAAAATTCAAGATGCCGCTTTAATCGCTGCTGCAACGCTTTCTGACAGATATATTCAAGACAGATTTTTGCCTGACAAAGCCATTGACTTGGTGGACGAAGCGTGCGCCATGATTCGTACCGAGATGGACTCTATGCCCCAAGAAGTGGACGAAGTGCGCCGTAAAATCATGCAACATGAAATAGAAGAAGCGGCGCTCAAAAAGGAAACGGACGCTTTGAGCAAAGAACGCCTAAAAGTGATTAAAACAGAGCTGGCTGAAATGCGTTCTGCCTATAATGAAATGAAAAGCAGGCTGGAAAATGAAAAGTCTGACATTGAAAAAGTACAGCATTTAAGAGAAGAAATAGAAAAGACGAATGCTGAAATTTTAACGGCAGAACAAAAGTATGACTTGAGCAAGGCGGCAGAATTAAAGTATGGCACTTTGCCCAAACTGCAAGCAGAACTTCAAAAAGAAGAAGAAATTGCGCCCAAGAGCACATTGCTTAGAAACAAGGTCACAGAAGAAGAAATTGCACGCATTGTGGGGCGCTGGACGGGTATTCCTGTCAACCGTTTGATGGAAACGGAAAGAGAAAAATTGCTCCGTTTGCCTCAAGTGCTTCACCAACGTGTGATTGGGCAAGACGAGGCTGTGCAGGCAGTGAGTGACGCTATTTTGCGCTCTCGTGCAGGCATTCAAGATGAAAACAGACCCATTGGCTCTTTCTTCTTTTTAGGCCCCACAGGTGTGGGTAAAACAGAGCTTGCAAAGACGCTTGCACAAGCGTTGTTTGACGATGAAAAGAGCTTAATTCGCATTGATATGACAGAGTATATGGAGAAATTCTCCGTGTCCAGATTGATTGGGGCACCTCCCGGATATGTGGGCTACGAAGAAGGGGGGCAACTGACGGAAGCAGTGCGCAGAAAGCCCTATGCCGTGGTGCTCTTTGACGAAATGGAAAAGGCACACCCTGATGTGTTCAATGTGCTCCTTCAAATACTCGATGATGGCCGTGTAACGGACAGTCAAGGGCGCACGGTGGATTTTAAAAACACCATTCTCATCATGACGAGTAATTTGGGCAGTGATGTGATCTTAGAGGGCATTGACGAAAATTGCACACTTAATAAGGAAGCAAAAGAAAAAGTGCGCATGCTCTTACAGCGTTCCTTTAAGCCTGAATTTTTAAACCGTATTGATGACACTGTGTTCTTTACACCACTGTCTAAAGAGCAGGTGGGGTGCATTGTGGACTTGCTTTTGAAAAAGCTTAAAATGCGCTTAGAAGACAAGCAATTGTCCTTAGAAATGACGGACAAGGCAAAAGATAAGTTGCTCGACATCGGGTATGACCCTGTGTATGGTGCAAGACCCATGAAGCGTGCTATTCAAACATATATTGAAACACCTGTGGCAAAAACACTCATTAAAGGGGACGTGCTCCCTCATCAAACACTTGTTGTAGACACAAATGAAGACGGATTTACTATCCATGCAAAGTAAAATATGCGCTCAAGAGGGGAAAATCTCTTGGGCGTATTTTATTTTACACGGTATAAAACAAGTGATTGAATGGCACAAAATTTTCCAATTTATTCATGTTACATGTGCTTTTTTTTCCATTTTGACAATTATACCAATTAAACCCACAATATACATTGTATTATTTGTATACATGATGTATACTGAAAGAACAGAGGAGGGGAAGCTTCTGGTGATTTACACGGTTCCAATTTAATGAAAGCTATCTACAAAAAAGACCCTCAAGCAGAAATTCGCTTTTGGGGAGGCGATTTAATGGAAGCTACCGGCGGAACTATGGTAAAACACATTCGCGATTTAGCATTTATGGGGTTCGTGGAAGTAGTTGCAAACCTTCGCACAGTATTACATAATTTAAAATTATGCAAACAAGATATTTTACAATTTCATCCCGATGCTGTTATTTTTATTGATTATCCGGGCTTCAATTTGAAAATTGCTAAATTTACTCATCGGCACGGTCTAAAAAATTTCTATTATATCTCTCCGCAAGTATGGGCATGGAAAAAAGGTCGTATCAAAACCATGCGAAAAATTTTGGATAAAATGTTTGTTATCCTTCCTTTCGAAAAATCTTTTTATGATAAAAACCATGTAAAGAACGTGGAATTTGTAGGACATCCCTTATTAGATGCTGTTGAAGATTTTCACAACCATTTCAATGAAGCAGATTTTCGAGCAAAAAATGGACTCGACGAACGCCCTATCATTGCATTAATGCCGGGGAGCAGAAAAATGGAACTACGAAAAATGATGCCTTATATGGCACTTTTAGCAGCTCGACATCCCGAATACCAATTCGTTATTGCCGGTATGACTTTATTAGGAGATTCTTTTTATAAACCATTTTTAACATCTAATAATGTAACTTTAGTTTACAATCAAACGTATCCATTACTACAATCAGCGTTTGCTGGCGTGATTACTTCAGGAACGGCCACACTCGAGGCGGCATTGTTTCACCTACCGGAAGTCGTATGTTATAAAGCCAATGCTCTTTCGGTCGCCATCGCAAAACAATTTGCTAAAGTTAATTATATTTCATTAGTAAATTTAATCGCAAATAAAGAAGTTGTAAAAGAATTAATACAAAACGATTTAAACGAAAACATGTTGGAAAAAGAATTTACCAACATTACAAAAGACGAAAAGTATAGATTAAAAATTGTATCACAATATAAAGAGATCGAACAGATGTTGGGAAATACTGGAGTTTCTAATCGAGCGGCAACATCTATCATCGACTCCTTAACGAAAGAAAAAAATGAATAAAAAGATTGTTCCTATAATATGCCTGTTATTAATGCCTTTTAAGATTATTCGCAATGATGTCAATATCATCGGTTACTAACGTGTATTTAC
>CAYTPJ010000145.1:0-5492 GCA_964439755.1 uncultured Oscillospiraceae bacterium | reverse complement strand
CAATATTTATGCACAAGGAGGCTCTATGTACTCTGATTTACAATATTTATCCGTTCCCCTCCCCGAAGATATTTTAAAGCTAAAAGGGTATGGCGATTTTGAGCGTTTATATGCTGTAATCGACTTAAAGCTTCAAAACCCTGTGCTCCCTTTCGCACTTCAAAAACGTTTGGAGCTTGAAAAAGAAATTTGCAAAAACTATGTCACTTCTTACCCTTTTAATGAGCAGGAAGCGCTTTTAGAAGGGCAAAAAAGCATAGATGGTTTTACAAAAGAGGAGCTGTACACCTTAGCTGACCAAGATGCCATTGATTATGCTTACATAAACGGTGTGCGCATGTACAAGGATGATTTTGCAATCAACTTGATTAAAACAAGAAAAATATATCAAGATAGAGCAAAGGATATTTCCATTTTGCTCGATGCACAAAGCAATGTTGCGCTCATTCACGATGCCATTTCTAAAATGAAAAAAAATGGGCATATGCATGTAAAATTCACTGTGCAATCTACCATGGAATTTTGTTTGGAAAAGCAAAACGAAGGCAAGTTTGTAACAGCTTATTTGCCCCTGCCAAGGGTGTACCAACAGGTGGAAAACTTTACTATGCACACACCCTTAGATGCGCACATTACACTCTCTAAAAAAGATGCCTTACAGCGCACTGCCATCTATCAAAACCATGTGCACAGTGGCGATACCTTTTCTTTTACGTACACGTATGAAACGCACAACGATTATGTAGATGCTGACAAAATTGCTGTGTCCGATGCACAGCCCACCTTTTACACAGATGCATGTGCCCCCCACATCCTCTTTACCCCTTACTTAAAACAGCTTGCAAAAGACATTGTGAAAGAGGAAACAAACCCTCTTAAAAAAGTGCGTAAAGTGTATGATTTCATCACCCAAAACATCATGTATTCCTTTATGCGTGACTATGTGTCCATCCCCATGATTACAGAGTATTGTGCCACTTCTATGAAGGGGGATTGTGGCGTTCAAGCGCTCCTTTTTATCACTTTGCTCCGTATTTTAAAAATCCCTGCACGCTGGCAGTCGGGGTTATACATGCGCAAAGACCATGTAGGCAGTCACGACTGGGCACAGTATTACATTGCGCCTTATGGATGGATCTTCGCAGACTTATCCTTTGGAGGCAGTGCATATAGAGCAAACGACAAAGAACGTTGGGACTTTTATTTTTCCAACCTCGACCCTTACAGAATGCCTGCCAACAGCGCTTATCAGCAAGATTTTAGCATACCCACACGCTTTTTACGCAATGACCCTTACGACAATCAGCAAGGGGAAGCAGAATTTTGCGACAAAAAACTTTTGAGAACAGAGTTTAAAACAACACACAAAATACTACAATATGAGGAAATTTAAAGGAGATTAGAACACATGAAAATGACTTTTAGATGGTTTGGAAAAAATTATGACAGCGTAACGCTCAAACAAATCAAGCAAATCCCTGGTATGCACGGTGTCATTACCACGCTTTATAACACCAAACCGGGTGAAAAATGGGCACTCGAACAAATTCTCGATTTAAAAAAAGAAGTGGAAGATGCCGGGCTTGAAATTTCAGGCATTGAAAGCGTCAACATCCATGATGACATCAAAGTGGGCACAAATAAGCGTGACGAATACATTCAAAACTACATTGAAACGCTTGAAAATTTAGGCAAAGCAGGCATCCATATGGTGTGCTACAACTTTATGCCCGTGTTTGACTGGACACGCAGTGACCTTGCAAAAATGCGCCCGGACGGAAGCACTGTGCTCGCATATGACCAATCTGTGATTGACAAAATAGACCCTGAAAAAATGTTTGACACCATTGATCAAAACAGCAATGGCTTTGTACTCCCTGGGTGGGAGCCTGAACGCATGGCGAAAATCAAAGAACTGTTTGCCATGTACAAGGATGTCACAGAAGAAAAGCTCTTTGATAACCTCGTGTACTTTTTAAACGCCATCATGCCTGTGTGTGACAAGTATGACATCAACATGGCGATCCACATTGATGACCCCTGCTGGTCTGTGTTCGGCTTGCCTCGCATTGTTAAAAACAAGGAAAACTTGCTCAAGCTCATGAAAGCAGTGGACAATAAACACAACGGTGTCACCTTGTGCACAGGCTCTTTGTCCTCTGACCAAAACAATGATATCATTGACATCATCCATGCTTTAAAAGGGCGCATTCACTTTGCGCACATCAGAAACACCAAGCACACTTCCCCCACCTCTTTTGAAGAAGCAGCACACTACCAAAAGGATGGCTCTTTGGACATGGTGGGCATCATCAAAGCGCTTGTGGACATTGGGTTTACAGGTCCTTGTCGCCCTGACCACGGCAGGCAGATTTGGGATGAAAAGAGTATGCCTGGCTATGGCTTGTACGATAGAGCGCTTGGCAGTCAATACATTTTGGGTGTGTATGATGCCATCATGCAATTAGAGCAATAAGAAATGGAGAGCACTATGAAACTGACATTAGAAGGTATAAAAGATACAGCATTTTTAGACAATGGCTACGTGTTGCCACAATTTGACATTGCACAAATGAGAGAAAACACAAAGGTGCGCCCCCAGTGGATGCACTTTGGCGCAGGCAATATTTTGCGTGCTTTCCCTGCTGCTCTGCTCCAAGAACTGTTAAATACAAAACAAACGGACACAGGCATGGTGGTGGTAGAGTGCTATGACGAAGAAATCATTGACAAAGCCTTTGCCCCTTACGACCATTTAGCCCTCTATGTCGCATTAAAAGGCAACGGCGACATACAAAAGCAAGTGATTGCCTCCATCGCAGATGCATTAAAATATTCCAAAGACTATGCACAGTTGGAAAGCATCATGGAAAACCCCACGCTTCAAATGCTCTCTTTCACCATCACAGAAAAAGGCTATCAAGTAACAGACGGTCAAAACAATCCTTTGCCCTTTTGTGCGCAGGACTTTGTGTCCATGGAGGCACCTGTGTCCATCATTGCAAAGCTTTTAAAGCTCTTGTATCACCGTTTTAAAAAAGGTGCTTTCCCCCTTGCGCTTGTGAGCATGGACAATGTGTCGCACAATGGCACAGTGCTCCAAAATGCCCTCCTGCACATTGCCCACGCATGGCAAAAAAAAGGTTTGGTAACGCAAGATTTTGTGGATTATTTAATGAGCGACAAAATTTCCTTTGTGTGGTCCATGATTGATAAAATCACCCCTCGCCCTGATGCGCAAGTGATGGACATGCTGAAAAAAGAGGGTTTCCATGATGCAGAAGTGTTTGTAACTCAAAAAAACACGTATGTAAGCGCAGTGGTCAACGCTGAAGAAAAGCAGTATTTAGCCATTGAAGATGTGTTCCCCAACGGCAGAATGTGTTTAGAAAAAACAGGCGTTATTTTTTCCAACAGAGAAAAGATAGACGAAATTGAAAAAATGAAAGTGTGCACCTGCTTAAACCCCTTGCATACAGCGCTTGCCATCTTTGGTTGTCTTTTAAACCACACCAAAATTTCAGAAGAAATGAAGGACGATACTTTAAAGCGCATGGTGTATCAGCTTGCGTATGACGAAGGTATGCCTGTGTGTAAAGACCCTGTGGTCATTAAAAAGGAAGACTTTTTGACAGACGTGTTGTGTGACCGTTTGGTCAACCCATTTTTGCCCGACACCCCTCAAAGAATTGCTTGCGACACGAGCAAAAAGCTGTCTGTGCGCTTTGGTGAAACAGTAAAAGCATATGTAAAAGAAGGCACAACGGACTGTTCTTTCTTAAACATCATCCCCCTTGTGTATGCAGGGTATGCACGCTATTTAACCAAAGTAAATGACGAAGGCGAAGTATTCACCTTGTCACCCGACCCCAATTTAGATGTATTGTGTAATTTCATGGAAGGCTTTGTGCTCGGCACACAGTTTGACCAAGAGCAACTCCAAGCCTTGCTTTTAAAAGAAGATTTATTTGGCATTTCTTTAAAAGACACTTGCCTTTTGGACAAGACAATGGCGCTTTTTAATGCCATGGCCACAGGCAAACACGCCATCAGAGAAACAATTCAAAAACAATTAAAATAATGTGTGTTTTCCATTGACAAACATGCAAAATAAGGGTATATTTTAAGTAGGACATTGTATCGTCCTACTTTTTTAAAGGAGAAATATAAATGAGCAGATTGGGCGATTTACTTAAATTAGAAAGAACAAGACGGGGGCTTACATTTAAGCAAGTAGCAAAGAAAAACGGTGTGAGTGAAAAATTCTTAATCGAAGTAGAAAGTGGCACAAGAATTATTGCAGACGATAAAGCACGCAGTATTTTAAAAAGCATGGGCATGACACACCAAACAGAGGCTGACTTTACATTGGACGACATCGCTTCCACGGTGGATTTAAGCTCTGCCGGTGTGGTGGCAAAACCCCTTCAAAAAAAGGAAGTCAAGGAAAAACCTTCATCCAACGAGCAAAATAGCTCTATTTTTATGGATGCTCTATCTTCTATTTTAAAACATGTGCCTGTGATGAACGCTGTTATGAAAGAAGTGTCGCACAAGCTTTTGCCCGTACTGGATGGCAAGATTGAAAATGCGAACCCAGACAAAGTGTATTATTTGCTCGCCCCTGATGACCAAATGCGTGGGTTTAGAGTGATGAAAGGGGATCACGTGCTCGTTGTTCCTGCCTCCTCCCCCGTGGACAATGCCATCATGGTGCTTCAAACAAAAGAAGGCAGAGTGATGCGCAAGGTGGTCAAAATGGCAGGCTTCCAAGTGATGCTCCAAACGTACGACCTTTCTTTGCAGTGCGAAATCAAAAACTTAAACGAAATATCCTGCGTGGGGCGCTGTGTGCGTGTCGAAGTGGATTTATAATCAAATAAACAACATATAGGAGATTTTATGGAGAAAAATTTAAACCCCAAAAGCATGCCTCAAAAGCTTGTTTTTTCTGCCCTCATGGTGGCTTTAGGGCTTATTTTGCCCTACATCACAGCGCACGCTTTTGCAATCCCTGGCACGCTCTTTTTGCCCATGCACATTCCTGTGCTCCTTGCAGGGCTTATGTGTGGCAGTGTGTTTGGTGCGCTTGTCGGGCTGATTGTGCCTTTTTTAAGCAGTATTTTAACAGGCATGCCCCCTGCCTACCCCATGCTCCCCATTATGCTGTGTGAATTGACTGTATATGGCGCAACCAGTGGCTTTTTGATGTTCAAAACCCCCTTAAAAAAGATGCGCTACGGTGTATACCCTGCACTCATTGTCGCCATGCTTTTGGGCAGAGTGATGTATGGCATTGTGTTTCAAATCATGTTTGTAAACAACCCTGCATTGCGTGCCCTCTCTGTGTACAGTGCTTTTATTACAGGGCTTCCTGGCATCATCTTGCAACTTGTCGTGTTACCCCCTGTCGTCCTGTTCTTAAAGGGTGCTTTTAAAGAGAAAAAAAATAAAGCCCTGCTTTCTGCCATCGACATGATAAAAAAAGACAA
>CAYTPJ010000144.1:0-5512 GCA_964439755.1 uncultured Oscillospiraceae bacterium | reverse complement strand
CGCAATTTCTTCCCTTTGTTCAGCTTTTATGGTAATAAATAAATCGACAAGAATGTTTATTTTTTGTTTTTTGTATTGACAAGCGCAAAAGAAAGCTCTATAATGGATACATCTTAAGGATGCAAAAGTATTGCATCTTAGGTAGTATGGTAGAAAGAATTTGGAGGTATGGTAGTATGGTAGGTTTCAAAAAATTGGTGGCTCTTGTTTTGGTACTTCTTTTGGTGTTCTCTTTTACATCTTCTTTGGCTGAAGATAAAATCAAAGTGGGCATTGCCCAGCTTGTCACACACGTAGCTTTAGACAGTGCAAGAGATGGTTTCATTAAAGCACTCAACGACAATGGCTTTACGGATGAAAACGTAGAGTTTGACATTCAAAACGCTCAAGGCGAAATCGCAAACCTTTCAACGATTGCAGATCGCTTTATCTCTAATAATGTGGACTTGATTTTGGGCATCGCCACCTCTTCTGTTCAAACAATGGCAGGCAAAACGGCTGATATCCCAATCTTAGGCACAGCAGTAACAGACTACGAAGTGGCACGTCTTGTGTTTTCCAACGAAAAGCCTGACTGCAATGTGTCCGGTACGTCTGACATGAACCCCATTAAGGATCAAATCGCTCTGCTCCAAAGCCTTTGCCCTAACGCAAAGAAAGTGGGCGTGATTTTTTCTTCCAATGAAGATAACTCCATTTTGCAAGCCAAGCTTGCCAAACAAGCGATTGAAGAAATGGGCATGACCTATGTGGAAGCTACTGTAACGAGCACAAACGATGTTCAGCAAACAGTGCAAGACCTTGTGACCCGTTGCGATGTTTTGTACCTCCCAACGGACAACGTTATTTCTTCTTCTATGCCTATTGTGCACGGTGTGCTCCTTGAAAACAAAATGCCCTCTATCTGTGGTGAAGGCGCTATGCTCCAAAATGGTGGGCTTGCAACACTGGGCATCAACTACTTTGACTTAGGGTTCCAAACTGGCATGATGGCTGTTCGCATCTTAAAGGGCGAACAAAAGATTGAGGAAATGCCCATCGAGTTTTCCACAGGCTTTGAATATGAAATCAACCAAACAGTGGCAGAGGAAATCGGCTTTGAAGTGCCCGAAGATTGGAAACAATACTTAAAGGCATTCTAATTAAACAAAATATTTTAGTGAGAGAAGAGTAAAGAAGCTTTAAAAAGCGTACATACTCTTCTCTTCTATTCGTAAAAGCGAGCATTTTACTTTTTTAGGAGGATATCATGGTTCAAATATTAACAGGTGCAATATCTTTAGGCCTTTTATGGGCAGTGATGACGTTGGGTGTGTACATCACCTATCGCATATTGGATATTGCAGATTTAACTGTGGAAGGCAGCATCACTTTAGGAGCAGCCACAGCGGCAACGCTCATTCAAATGGGGTGTGACCCTTATATTGCAACAGTGATTGCGCTCGTTTCAGGCATGCTTGCAGGGCTTGTGACAGGGCTTTTGCATACAAGGCTTAAAATCCCTGCACTGCTGAGTGGCATTTTAACAATGATTGCGTTGTATTCCATCAATTTGATGATTATGGGCAAAGCAAACATTTCCTTGCTTCGCATGGACACCGTGTACACATTCTTTATGAAAACGCTTTCCATGCCCAAAACATATGCCGTTATGACAGTAGGGCTTTTAACAGTGTCTGCACTCATTTTCCTATTATATTGGTTTTTTGGCACCGAGCTTGGCAGTGCCATCCGTGCAACAGGCAACAACCAACACATGGTGCGTGCGCAGGGCATCAACACAAAAGCAATGATCATTATAGGCCTTGTCATTTCAAATGGGCTTGTCGCTTTAGGGGGGGCGCTCATTGCACAGCAACAGAGCTTTGCAGACATTCAAATGGGCACAGGCTCTATCGTCATCGGGCTTGCCTCTGTCATCATTGGTGAAGTGCTCTTTAGTAAAAAGAACTTTATGCACGCATTGATTTCTCTTGCACTGGGTGCTATTTTGTATCGTATCATCATTGCCCTTGTATTAAAAGCAGGTATGCCAACCAACAACTTAAAGCTGTTCACAGCGGCCACAGTTGCCATTGCATTGTCCTTGCCCATGATGAAAGAAAAAATGATGCAAAAAGGCAAAGGAGGAATATAAAATGCTTCAAATTAACAACGCAGTGAAAATATTTAACAAAGGCACCGTCAATCAAAAAAACGCACTGACTGGCGTTACTTTAAGCCTTAAAAAAGGCGACTTTGTCACCGTTATTGGAGGCAATGGCGCAGGTAAATCCACACTGTTAAACAGTGTTTCAGGCGTGTATCCCTTAGACGAAGGGCAAATCATCATTGACCAGTGTGATGTCACCAAATTTCCCGAATACAAAAGAGCAAGGGATTTAGGGCGTGTGTTTCAAGACCCTATGATGGGCACAGCGGCCAACATGGGCATTGAAGAAAACTTGGCGCTTGCGTATAGAAGGGGCAAAAAAAGAGGCTTTTCTTGGGGTGTTACAGCCAAAGAAAAGGAACTGTACAGAGAAAGTTTGGCACGCCTTTCTTTAGGCTTAGAAGATAGAATGACCACCAAAGTAGGGCTTTTGTCAGGTGGACAACGCCAAGCCCTCACGCTTTTAATGGCAACCCTCCAAAGCCCCAAAGTGCTTTTACTCGATGAACACACAGCAGCGCTCGACCCCAAAACGGCTGCCAAAGTGCTGGAGCTTACAGACCAGTTCATTGAAGAAAAAAACCTCACTACGCTCATGATTACACACAATATGAAAGACGCTTTATCGCACGGCAATCGCCTTATAATGATGCACCAGGGCAATGTGATTTTGGACATTGAAGGAGAAGAAAAAAAGCAAATGACAGTGAAAGACTTGCTCAATCGCTTTGAAAACTTGAGTGGGGATGCATTGGCGAATGACAGGATGTTACTCTCTTAAAATATATTCAATCCTATGATTAAAATGTCTCTACACGAGGCATTTTTTTGTTGACTTTATATTAAATATTTGGTAAAATAAAGGCAGAAAACAAAGCGAAAATTTACAAAAAACATAGAAAAGGAAAAAAATTATGACTACATTTAAAACAAACAATTTATCTATGACACTGGATGACAGAGGGTATTTTACAGAAGTTTGTGTGCAGGGAGAAAATATACTCAAAAAAGCTTGCCCTATGCTCATTGTACTCAAAAACGATGCACTCTTTTACCCTGTAAAAGCGCTTCAAAAAGAACATGAAATCACGCTGACCATGCAGGACAATGCTCTTGTTGTATTGCATTTTACCAACACGGATAACACCCTTCTTTTAACTGTGAAACAAATTGAAAAAGAAGCGTTTGGCGTGGTATTTTCTCCATTTACTGTGTCACTGGATCAAACAATTGGGGATGTAATTGGTGTGGTACAAGGAGAAAAACTTGCTTTTTCCATGATGAGTGCAAACAGGAAAACATTAGAAGGTGTGCCAAATGCATACAAAAAGCAATTTGAAAGTATCATGCCCTATAAACAGACCAAAACCAATATTTCAGTGGATGAATTTTCGCCGTCTGAAAGGGCAGCAACAGCACTGCAAGAAGGCGCCGTGCTTCAAATGCACTGTATTAGAAGGGATACATTTAGATACGGAGAAGTAATGGGCATGAAAAACGTACCCATTGTGCCTTTAAAAGAAGGGGACGAAGATGCAAAAATTGAGGGCGCAAGTGTGCTTTATTTTGGGTGTAAAAAAGAAGATGCACTTTTCACAATTGGCTGTGCAGAACAGGAAAACTGTTTGCCCCATCCCATGCTCAAAGGCGAGTGGGTAAAAACAAGCAGGCACGCCATGCGCTCTTATTTAATCTCTGATTTTTCTCAAGATGAAGTGGATTTGGTGCTGGACAGTGCTCAAAAAGCAGGCATGGACACAATATATCACGCAGAGCCTTTCAAAACTTGGGGGCATTTTGAGTGGATGGACTTCCTTGCAAAAGATGACGTGGACTTTAAAGAAAACGTGGTGGACAAGGCAAAAGCAAGGAACATGAAAGTGGGTGTACACACACTCACCAACTTTACCACGACGAATGACAGCTATGTGACGCCCGTTCCTCACGAACATCTCGTCAAAATCACAAACGCCCCCCTTTTAGAGGATATAACAGAGGAAAGCGACAGCGTAAAAGTGCCTTTTGATGCACTGTTTTTAGAAACCTTTACGCTCAATGCATGCGTGGTGGAGAATGAAATTTTCACTTTTTCAAGCGCACAAAAGGTGCACAATGATATACTTTTAAAAGATGTGCAAAGAGGGGCGTTTGGAACAAAAAAAGATGCGCACAAAAAAGGCGCATTGTGTCAGTTGCTCAGAGATCATCCTTATCGCATATTTTTCCCTGATATACAATTGCAAGATGCGTTTACAAGCCGTTTGGTACAGCTGTTTAACACGACAGGGCTGGAACAAATATCTTACGATGGATATGAAGGGTGTTGCTATACAGGGCATGAATTGTATGCGCCCACTCGTTTTTTGACAAATTGTCAAAATGGGTATGACCACTTTGTGTTAAACGATGGAAGCCGATTGCACCATTACAGTTGGCATATGCACACACGCATGAACTGGGGAGAACCGTGGGGGGAAGAAATGCGAGAAGGGCAAGTAAAAACACGCATTTTAAACCAAGATTTTTACAAACGAAATTTATTTCCTCGCATGTTGGGGTGGTATTTAATTCGCTTATCCGACAGGCGATTTGAGTGCACCACAAGGGAAGACATGGAGTGGGCACTGTCAAAAAGTGCAGGGTTTGATGCAGGGTATGCGCTGTCCGTCAATCCTCATGTGCTCAAAAAGCACGGCCGAATGGAGGAAATATTAGAAACGGTGAAGGCTTGGGATACACTGCGTTTTTTGAATGTTTTTTCAGACGCAGAGAAAAAAGAGCTTCAAAACCCACAAAATGAATATCGGCTCACAAAGCAAGAAGAAAAACACTACTCATTGTCAAAAATATCCATTACAAAGCCTTACACATGCGCTTTGAGTGAAATGCAACCAGGGCAACAAGGGGGTGCTGACTTTATGGTGGAAAATACATTGTCACCATCTTTTGCCTTTAGAATGCGTATTTTAGGCGATGGAGAAGTCAGAAATCCTATTTTCATGGGTAAAAAAGGGAGTATCAAATTCCCTTGTACCATCAAAGATACGGAATATTTGCTGTATGATTTGAACGGCACATGCAAAGTGACGGACAAGAATTACAATGAAATTAAAACTGTAACACCTGTGGGGCATTTGGCACTTGATCAGGGTGTTTCTAACTTGTCTTTCTCTTTGGAACACGATAGAACAGAAAAACCTGATGTAATTTTGCGCTTTATGTTTAAAGGAGAAGACAAGGAAATCCACATTTGATATGTTGACAAAATGTTGAATTTTTTGTACAATGATTAAGAAAACATTCAGTGAATTTTTTAAAAGGAGGGCGCACATGGGTACACACACGATATTCGTTGAAAAC
>CAYTPJ010000143.1:0-5534 GCA_964439755.1 uncultured Oscillospiraceae bacterium | reverse complement strand
CCTCCCCCACCAAAGAGCTGATCAAAGATATCCCCCATGCCACCAAAACCAGAAAAGTCAAACCCACCTGCGCCTGCACCACCAAATGGATTTTGAGGGCCATCCATGCCAAATTGGTCATATCGTGCACGCTTGTCAGGGTCTGAAAGCACTTCGTTCGCTTCATTCAACTCTTTAAAACGTGCTTCTGCCGTCTTGTCATTGGGATGCAAGTCGGGGTGACTTTCTTTTGCAAGTTTACGGTAAGCCTTTTTTATATCATCCGCTGATGCATTCTTTTGAACGCCCAGCACCTCATAATAATCACGTTTCGTCGCCACGCTTATCACCTCATCAACGCACATGAGGCAGACCGAAAAATGGTCTGCCCATCATGTACATTTTGCTTATAAAAGATTATTGAACATTACCGTCTGCATTGAAAGAGCCATCATCATTTTGGGTATTTTGTTCAGGCTGACCTTGGTTCATATCGCCCATATCAGGAGCGCCCTGTTGTGCGCCTTCTTGCTGATACAGTTTACCAAAGATTTGGTATACCTTTTGGGTCAATGCTTCCATGCCTGTTTTGATTTCTTCTACATTGTTGCCTTCT
This sequence comes from uncultured Oscillospiraceae bacterium, assembly GCA_964439755.1. Lineage (GTDB taxonomy): Bacteria > Bacillota > Clostridia > Christensenellales > Aristaeellaceae > CAYTPJ01. The sequence continues at coordinate 4,939 of CAYTPJ010000143.1, read as the reverse complement.
CTTACTTTCTTAAAGGCATCAATTTCAGATTGAACGGTTGCTTTATCTTCTTCGGAAAGCTTTTCGCCATTATCCTTCAATTGTTTTTCCATTTCATAAATCAAGGAGTCTGCACGGTTCAAAGTTTCCACTTCGTCTTTGCGAACCTTGTCTTGTTCTGCGAACTGTTCTGCTTCCTTCACACGTGCTTCGATTTCGTCTTCGCTCATGTTGGTAGATGCAGTGATGGTCACTTTCTGTTCGTTGCCTGTGCCCAAATCCTTTGCAGATACGTTTACGATACCATTTCTATCGATGTTGAATGTAACTTCGATTTGTGGTACGCCACGGGGTGCAGCAGGAATGCCTGTGAGCTGGAAGCGACCCAAAGTTTTGTTATCAAATGCCATGGGGCGTTCGCCTTGGAGCACGTGAATTTCAACTGTGGTTTGACCATCAGCAGCTGTAGAGAACACCTGAGATTTGGTGGTTGGAATGGTGGTGTTACGGTCAATCAAACGAGTGAAGATATGACCTTCTGTTTCAAGACCTAAGGACAAGGGGGTTACGTCTAAGAGCAATACGTCCTTGACTTCGCCGCCCAACACGCCTGCTTGGATGGCTGCACCTAATGCAACACATTCGTCAGGGTTGATGCCCTTGAAGGGGTCCTTGTTGGTAACACGTTTCACAGCTGTTTGAACAGCAGGAATACGAGTAGAACCACCAACTAAGATCACTTTGTCAATTTGGTCGCAGGAAAGGCCTGCATCTTTTAAAGCTGCTTGCATAGGCACAATGCTCTTTTCAACAAGGTCAGCTGTAAGTTCGTCAAACTTTGCACGAGTCAATGTCATATCAAGGTGCTTAGGGCCTGTTTGATCAGCTGTGATGAAAGGCAAGTTGATGTTGCTGCTCATAGCGCCAGACAATTCAATCTTTGCTTTTTCAGAAGCTTCCTTCAAGCGCTGATATGCCATACGGTCCTTGCGAAGGTCGATGCCATTTTCCTTTTGGAAAGCATCTGCCACGTAGTTGATCACACGGTCATCAAAGTCATCACCACCAAGGCGAGTATCACCGTTTGTAGCAAGCACTTCAAACACGCCATCGCCAATTTCCAAAATGGAAACGTCAAATGTACCACCACCAAGGTCATACACTAAGATTTTGTGTGAATCATCTTTATCCAAACCATATGCAAGAGAAGCTGCAGTAGGCTCGTTGATGATACGGAGCACTTCAAGGCCTGCGATACGGCCAGCATCTTTGGTTGCTTGACGTTGTGCGTCAGAGAAGTAAGCAGGCACAGTGATAACAGCTTGTGTCACTGTTTCGCCTAAATAGCTTTCAGCATCTGCTTTGAGCTTTTGGAGCACCATAGCACTGATTTCCTGGGGATTGTAATCTTTGCCATCAATGGTCACTTTCTGAGAAGAACCCATTTGACGTTTGATAGAAGCGATGGTGCGATCAGGGTTGGTGATCGCCTGACGCTTTGCAATCTGACCTACGAGGCGTTCGCCATCTTTGGTGAATGCAACCACAGAAGGGGTTGTACGTGCGCCTTCAGCGTTTGGGATAACAACGGGTTCGCCGCCTTCCATAACGGCCACACAGCTATTTGTAGTACCAAGGTCAATACCAATAATTTTAGACATGATTTTTTTCCTCCATTTATGTTTGTTTTCGTATTTGTTATATATATGAAAAGCACAGTTTGTGCGTTTCAACACGTTTATTCTGCCACAACTTTAACCATGGCATGGCGAAGTACGCTGTCGCCCAATTGATACCCCTTTTGAAGTACCATGCAAACTGTCCCTTTTTCGCCTTCATCTTCTGTGCCTTGAAGCACAGCGTTTTCGAGGTTGGGGTCAAACTTTTCATTGAGGCGATCAATGGTGGTCACACCACGCTTTGTCAACACCTCCATGAGTTGCTTGTACACAAGCTCTACACCTGCACGCATTGAGGTTTCTTCTTTCTCTGCTTGCAATGCTCTTTCCAAATTGTCTACAACAGGCAAAAGCGTTTTGATGAACTCCTTTGCACCATCAGAGAACGCATCTGCACGCACATTTTGATTGCGCCTTCTAAAGTTATCAAAGTCTGCTTGCACACGTTGTGCGAGATTTAAATACTCTTCTGCTTTATTTTGAGAAGTTTCAAGAAGTGCTTTATAGTCAATCACATTTTGTTCTTCTTCTTGTGTTTCCACATTTTCCACTTCTTCTGTTTCCAATTCCTCTTGCTTTTTAGCGTTTTCCTTTTTGTCCTTGAATTTCTTCATTTCGTCCTCCATGTTTTTATTCCTCCGGAGAAAATATTTCTGTGAGCAAATTTCCCACCGTGTTCACGGTTGTAATCAGGTTTTCATAAGGCATTCTGATAGGCCCTATCAACCCCACAGCCCCTTTGTGCTTTGCACCAATGTGATAGCGTGCTGTAATCAAGCTGCAATCTTGCATTTCTATCAAGCGATTTTCTTCCCCGATAAAAACGTTGATTTTATCATCACCCGATTTTAAGAGAGACAATAGCTTTTCTTTTTCCTCCAACACGGAAAGGAATGCGCGTGCTTTATCCACATCTGAATACTCAGGAAAGTTTAAGATGTTGTGTGCGCCCCCCACCGTAAGAGAATCTACGGACACTTGCTTTTCCATTTGGCTTGCAAGCTCCAACACCCCTTTAAATACTTTTTCATCTCCGCCCATATTATTCAAATACATGCCGAAAAGTTTTTGTACTTCATTGAGTGTTTTGCCCACCAACCGTTCTGTGAGCATTTTGCCGATTGCATACAGTGCATCTGCATCCAAATTCTCATTGACGTGAATAACGGTATCTCTTACAATGCCTGTATCCGTTACGATGACAAGGAGCGCAGAGCCTTTTTTCATAGGCACAAGCTGAAGCGTTTGAATGTGCAATTTCAGTTGCCCAGGCATCATCACAAAAGCTGTGTAATGCGTGTATTCACTGAGTGCTTGTGCTGCTTTTTCCAGCACATCTTCATAGCGCAACACACGTTTGGTAAAGTGCTCTCTGATCTGCTTTTCTTCTTCTACCTTCTTTTTCTTTGATTGAAGCAACATGTCTACATGAAGACGATATGCTTTCGTACTGGGCACACGCCCAGATGAAATGTGAGGCTGTAATAGATACCCTAAGGCTTCTAAGTCGCTCATCTCATTTCTAATGGTCGCAGGCGACACGCCCATGTCATACTTGCGTGTAATCGTCCTTGACCCGACAGGAGAAGCAGAAAGTGTGTAATCATTGATGATTGCATTGAGGATACGCAATTTGCGCTCATCCATCATCATGCCCCATTCCTCCCTGCTTTACTTTGTCAATTGTTAGCACTCACACTCAACGAGTGCTAACAACAACTTTAATATAGCACACCCTTTTGGTTTTGTCAAGCGTTTTTTTAAAAATTTTTTTATTTTTTTCAAATCCTTTAAAATCACGAGATTTTTTTTAATTTCTTCATTATATATGTGCGCACAAAAAAAGACTTTGTTTCATGTTTTAAAACAAGTCTTTTCATGTTTTTAATTATTTTTCATACTTTCCATATGCATCTACAAGTGCTCGCACACGCAAAATACGTTTCACCTTGCCATAAGGAGGCACTTGGTCTGCCACCCCAAGCACATACCTTGGTGCACTTTTCCATGTTTTGAGCACACGAATTACATAAGTATCAAAATCTTCATCCGTCACATTATCCGTAAAATATGCGCCTGGAATACCACCCCAAATAATCGTATCTTCATGCACATAGGATTGTATATCTTCTATTTCAATATCCCCGGTAGGCGCTGGGGTCAACGCCTCCATCACACGTGCCCCTGCAAAAGACACTTCGTGTAGCAACCCTTTCATTGTGCCATCCATGTGCACAAAGGAAGTTTTTCCAGCCTCTTTTATTTTTTGAAACCACTTTTTGTGATACCTTTCCATGTACGTGTGATAAGGAGTCTTCCCCACCACCTCTGAAGATATATTTTCTGGAATCATCAAAAACTCTGCTGGTGAATATAGCGCAAGCTCTGCCCCCTTGTCTGCACACACTTCCAACCTATCTAAACAGCTCTTAAACCTTTCTTCCTCATCCATCATCATGCACACAACATTTTCAATGCCTGATTTTAATGCCACAAGGTCCATGTAAGGGCTTTTGGGCAGATAACAGAGCACAGCCCCTTGATCACTTACGAGATTCTTTCTCTTTTCTGCCTCCTCGTAATTGGGAAAATAGCTTGCCTTTTCCATCATATCTGTATAGATTTCCAAGTCCTCTATATCCTTGATTAAATGTTCTACAATCGCCACCGTATAAGATTGTGGCAACACTCTTTCCACTTGTTGTAATTTTCCAAGTGTACTTTCAAAAACAGTGGTGATTTCATTGCCCACCTGTGTTCTTTTTATGTCCACTTTTTGAAATTGGCAAGTAAAAGGCTCATATCCTTGCAAATAAAAGCCCACACCCCATGCCTTGTGCAAATCATACAGTCCATCTCCTTGATACTTTTCCTCCACAATTTTCTGTTCAAAGGCATAAGGCAAAAAATAAGCTAAATCACCATACCATGGCACTCTGTCTGGCGTTTCACCTTTTAAAAGGGTCAATAGGCGTTCTCTCTCTGTCATTTGTTTTTTCCTCCACATGTATTTTTGTTTTGCATTGATTTTATTCTACACGCTATATCACATTTTGTCAATTGTTGTTTTCTATTGCATAATGAAAAATAAGTGTTGACAATTAGTACGAAAAAACATATAACCTGACTTTTGTATCATACATTCAAATATGATGATAGTTAAAAAGCACCTGCGCAAAGGAGAATGAACTCCATTCATGCACAGGTGTTTTTTGAATAAAGGTGTAAATTATTTGATCAAATAAAAAGGAAGATACACTTTAGTAACCCTTAAAGTCCAT
>CAYTPJ010000142.1:0-5658 GCA_964439755.1 uncultured Oscillospiraceae bacterium | reverse complement strand
GCACGTTTTCCTATTTGATGACATAGCTGTTGACAATCCGTTCCACCCTATCGTCCGTCAGGTAGTAAGAAAGGGTGATGACAGCACTGCTCATTTTGTCTTCATAGATGTAGTCAATGCGCTTGTGATATTCGGATAAAACGTACACTTTGGCGTAGCAACCTTCATACTGGTCGTAGTAAAGGTTTCGGCTGCCGTCTTGGTTTTCGGCTTGACCAACGTCACGGAATTTCTCGGTGATTTGCTTTTCAGACATGCCAAATTGTGTTTTACGAGGAGCAGTGATATTGCCTTCTTTCATATCGAAGTAGTAAAGCAAGGCGCCCGATTCCACGTAGTAAAATTTGGCAATACCCCAGTCATAAGTGAGCTGTTCACATTTGCCACGGATAACTTCTTTGTCGTCTATTTCTTCACGTTTTTTAGGCTCGCCAAACTTTTGAATAAAAGCATCCATTTTGGTGTTCATGATGGTAAAGTCTTTAAAGCCATCGTCCATACGATAATAACTCTTGTATGGAATGTCGATACGCAGTTCAACGCTCATTTCGTTGGATACTTTGCCATATTTGTTGACAGAAACAGCACGCACGAGTATCTTTTTACCACCGGGGAGCAAAATACCTTCTTCTGTATAAATGGGTGAATTGACAGAAGGTGGGCTGGAGTCAATGGTGTAATAGAAGGTAACATCCGGGTCATCCCCCACGTTGCGCAAGCGAATTCTCTGACGTTGCTTGTAGGTACCTGGTGCAAGGGAAGCTTTGGGGGCAGATGGAATGGGCAAAGTAATTACATAGCGCACGTTGAGCTCATCGCTGACAAGGTCACTGGACACGCAAACGGCGCGCACGCTCCATCCCCCTTCGTCCAAAACAAAGGGTTCTTCATACAGCTTGCCATCTTCTGGCAGTGTGCCTTCTTCCCCTACTAAATAATACACATCATACCCTTCAGGGGATGCAAGGGATACTTTTTTAGAGAGCAAGTGCGTGCCTGCTTTTAAAGAGGTCGTGGGCACTTTGGGCACAAGCTCATCACGCTGAATTTTAAATGAAATATCCTGTGTATTTTGATACGCAAGCTTTAAGAACTCGGCTTTTTCTGTTTGGCGCCCTTGGTCCGTCATCATACGCACAATATTGCTGTATGCATCCGAGCGCTTTTCGTCCAAATCCGTATAGAGTTTGGTGTACAATGCTTCTGCATCGTCTTGCCTTGCTGCCGCTTCGTATGACTCGGCAAGCTCCATCAAACGATCGTATAGACCATCTATTTCAGGGTCTTGCGCATATGCTTTTTCATAGGTCGCAATGGATTTTTCAATGTACCCTTGATCCAGGTACTCTCTGCCCAACGTCCAAAGCGCTTGTGCATTTGCATCTTTGCCCATACGTGCTAATATCAATTGACCATTGTCCGTCATATTTAAGTACACAAATGCACCAACACAGCTGAGCACAAATAAAACGAGGCATATTGCACCCACCATTGCCCAGTTGAGCATATGTTTTCTCGGCTGATATGTCTGCGCATGTTTTTCTGTTCTCAAAGAGCGTTTCACACTCTTTCTAAGCTGTCTGTCTTTTTCATCCAAAGATGGCAAATAAGGGTCAGATAAGTCAGGCGCAAGAGAACCTAACTTTCTTTCCCTTCTTGCCTCTTTTTCTCTGCCTTGACGAATGGAAGCAACGCCCTTCCCCATTTCTTTCACAGGGAGCATTGCACCACATTGATCACAGCTAACAGAATTTTCTGAAACAATCGCACCACAGTGTTCACATACCATGTATTCTAAGTCACCATTCCTTTAAAAATTGATTTTGTGCGCTTATTTCTTGATTTTTTCTTCTTCTAAGCGACACATACAGTTGTACTCGGGGTCTTCTTCGTCAAACTCACGTTCAGGCGCTTCATCCCCCAAACACTCAATGGCATTTCTAAGCTCAATATAATCCAAGTAATGGGTGTCGTGAGAAGCAGCAAGCGCTTTGAGCACTGGCAGTGCTCTTTCATCTCCCAAACGCCCCAACACGTCAGACAAAAGTGCAATCTGTGCACAATCTTGTTTTTGAATGAGTTCAAGCGCCATATCCACAAGCACAGGAGCACTCTGCCCCTCTTTTATAACGGCAGACAAGAAGCTAATCTTCCCTTCGTCCGTTGCTTGCTCAATGTTTTGCAGTATTTTTTCCTGCACTTTTTCCCCTAAGGACTCTAAGCTTTCAAGCGCACTTTCGGTAAGCTCATCCATTGATGTTTGATTTTTGACAATTTCAATGTAATAATCTACGGGGAGTTCGCTCTCTATCTCACGCAGCAATGTAATTGCATTCATTTTGGTGCTCATGGGTGCACGCTCTTTTTGCAACATGTGAAATAAGGGCGCTTCGCTTTTTTCACCCAAATCCGAAATTCTGTTTAAAAGCATATCAGGCACGGGCACACGCTGTTTATCGTAATCCTCCATCAGGTTTACAAGCATTTTGGCATCGTCAAATTGCTCAAAATACTCGCCTGGTTTTTGACCGTTTAAAAAGTCCGCAGGTGTATCCAAAAACGCTGCATACACTTCGGGCATTTGCGCTTCCATTTCATCGTAATTCTTGTATTTTTTTCCTTCTGTGTTCATCCAGTTGGTCACATAATACTCAAACTTTTTATCAAAATCAATGCACTTCATTTTACTTTTCTCCGTTATTGTTCAAATTTTCTATCATGTTTTTTAAATCGTTTTCATCAAACACTTGTTCATTTCTGCAAAAATGGCAGGTGAGCACAGATTTCTTATCCTCTGTTAAAATCTCTTGCAATGTATCTTTTCCAAGAGATAAGAGCGCTCTTTGCATTTTATCTCTTGAACAATCACACACATAGTCCACAGGTGTTTTTGCGAGAATTTGCATGTCCAAGCCCTCAAACCACGCTTTTGCAAGGTCTTCCAATTCATCATACAAAAGCTCTCTACTCACGTCTTGAAAAAACACACTGCGTGTTTCTAATTCATCAATCGTCTTATCTTCACACCCAGGGAGCACTTGCACAAGCACACCACCAGATGAAAGCACTGTGCCCTCATGTACGAGCGCACCCAAGGCCACCAAAGAAGGCGTTTGCTCAGACACTGTATAATACTGTGCAAAATCCATGCCCAATTCGCCTGACACTAAGTTGATTTGCCCAATGTAGGGTTGTTTTAAGGACAAGTCTTTGATCACAGTCATTTTACCATTTTTGCCCACAAGCGCCCCTACATCCAAATGCCCATCACTTCTTTGAGGCACATCTATTTGTGCATGTTCTGCAGTCACTTTTACATGGTTATGATTGCCCACAGCTGTCATTTTACCAATAGGCCCTGTACCATCTATCGTGACTGTTACAGAATCTTCTTGCCCTTTGGTCATCAAGCTCAACATTAGAGTGCCTGTCATCAATCTTGAAAGAGCCGCACACGCTGTGTTAGATGGGTGATGAATTTCCGTCATCTTTTTGGCTGTATTTGTCGTTCTCAATATCAGCACTCGCACCTGCCCATCTTTTAATGTAAGGTGCAATGCTTCATCTTTATCAAACATCATTTCTTCTGTGTTCAGCCCTGTTTTTTCTGTGCTATTGATTACTTCCATGTGTTTCCTCCTGCTGTATATCAAGGTTTTTTTGCAAGCACATGCCAGCGCATGTCTTTTTCTCTTGCACTATTTTGCGTCATGTTTGAAAAAAAGCGAATGTTTTCAAACCCTGCTTTTAAAAGCCCTTCTTTGAGTTCTTCCCTGGTAAACGCACGTTGCGTTTGGACTTCTTCTATGCGCTCATATTGCGCTTTGTCTTTTACAAAAATCGTAAGCGCCATTTGCACCGTTTGTGTGCGTACATTCTTTTTATTGTTCCAAATATACGCATAATTTTCATCTACATATGTGCGTGTGTCGTTGCCCAACACGTTCATTAGTTTATGAGGCGTGCTCAAGTCAAATAATAGCACACCCTTTTTTTTGAGCGCAGAAAATGCAGATGCAAAAAATTCATTGAGCTTCTTTTTTGTTAATAAATAATTGACACCATCGCATGTGGACAATACAACATCCACTTTGCTCGGCACTTTGATATTACACATATCCATTTTAACAAATGGAATAAACACGCCTTCTTTTCGAGCATTTTCTTGCGCTTTTAAGAGCATATCTTCGCTCAAATCCGAGCCAGTCATGTTCAACCCCATTTTCTTTAAAGGAATGGTGATTTTGCCACTACCCGATGCGCACTCTAAGCACTTATTGCCCTGAACCAAAGCCAGCGAAATGAGATTTTTGTAATTTTCTGCCCATTTTTCATAGTCCACATCTTGCATCAATGTGTCATATGCTTTTGCAAAATCTGTATACACTTTTTTCAGTCCTTTTTGCTTTTTCTAAGTTTGGAAATGTATCCGCCTACACGCCCACTTTCTGATGCAGTAAGCCCGCCCCACCCCACTTCTTGTAACTTTTCAAACAAGCCAAGCTGTTGAGCGACCAAATACTTTTCCTTTTCTTCCTCGCTTAAATACACTTTATCCCCTCCTTTTTTATATACATACAGTATGCACGCAAAAGGAAGGGATTATCAGTGTATTTTATATGCGCATTTTAAGCGTTTGTAGAGCCTTGCTCTGTTTCTTCGTCCTCATCATCTTCATCATCTTCAAGGCTCAACCCTTTGTTAATTGTTGCGCCTTCGATGTGCACATTGATGTACTTATCAAACACAGCGTTTGTGTAGCTTGCAATGACAAAGCGAGAAAATGCAAAACCCACGAGGATATAATACCCTGCAATCACGAGCAAAGCATACACGCTTACAGAGGTGGTGAGCATCAATACAGAGCACACAATCACGAGCACCAAAAGAGCAAGGCGCACGCCCACTGTTTGGGGCAAACGAGCGATGGACAACATAATGCTGTTTTTCACCACTTCTTTAAATTTCATGCGATAGCTGACCATTACAGGGTACATAAAGGTCAAACCGAGCATCCATATCACGCCCAATGTCATGGTGAGCACTTGAGGCAAAATAAAGAACATATTGTCTTTCGCCATTTGACCATAGAAATTCCAACACACATACATGATAAAAGGAATGACAGAGGTGATGGCAGATACGCCCAATGCTTGCTTCCAGTTTTCAACAAAAGCATCTTTAAAGTCAGACCACACAAAAGCATGTTCATCTCTTGCCCAGTTTCTGGTCACATATGCTAAGCCTGCTTGCACAGGGCCTGTGATTAAAATACAAGGAATTAAATAAATGCACGTGTTAAAGAGCACATTTCTAAACAAGTCCAAAAATGTCGTTTCAGAGAAAATCTTGATTTGTTCTTCTGAAAATTTGCTCAAGTCGCCTGCTGCTTTGGCTGCATCATATTCATAAAAGCCTGTCATGCCAGAAATAAGCGTCATCAGCGCTTGACCTACCACAAAAATCATGGGCAAAAACGCAACAATTGTCATCAAATTCAAGCGAAACAGTGCAGAAAAACGCACTCTCAGCATGTCTTTAAACAACTGCCATCTGTTTTTAGGCAAATCTTCACGGCGAAAATCACCTTTCCCACTTTTCCCATAGTAAAAGCTGTTCATCATACGTCCAAACATCGTCAATTCCTCCAAACGTGGC
>CAYTPJ010000141.1:2351-5887 GCA_964439755.1 uncultured Oscillospiraceae bacterium | reverse complement strand
CATTTTATTTCCTCAATTATGGCAAAAAATACTGCAAATTCTCTTGACTTTGTACACGTTTTTATGCATAATATGTATGATCCCATGAAAAGGAATGATGAAACCATGAAGACCATTATTAGAAAAGACAAAGGCAAAGCAAACAGGATTATAGGCACTGTACTCCTTGTGTCTTTAGCCCTCTCCGTTTGTTACTCCTTGGTGCGCTTGATTTTAGCGCCCGAAATTGCCCCACCCAATGTGGATGTACACACGCATGTAAAGAGCGACTACCTCTTGATGCTCACCCAGTGCACCATGGGGCTTGTGGTTATGCTCGTACCTTCTGTGATTGAAAAAAGATGGAAAGTTGAAATTCCAAACTTCATTTACATCTTGTACTATATTTTCTTGTATTGCGCCGTGTTCTTGGGCGAAGTATTTGAATTTTACTATGTTGTGCCCCATTGGGACACGATATTGCACACTTTTTCAGGTGCCATGTTGGGTGCATTAGGTTTTATCTTAGTGACCATGCTCAATGACACGCAAAAAGTAAAAGTGCAGCTCTCCCCTTTCTTTGTTGCCCTTTTTGCTTTCTGCTTTGCCCTTGCAGCAGGTGCTGTGTGGGAAATCTACGAATACTCTTTTGACGGCTTACTGGGCATGAACATGCAAAAGTTTGCCAAAGAAGGGGGCGAACTGCTTGTCGGGCGCAGTGCACTACGTGATACGATGAAAGACTTGATTTTTGACGGCCTTGCAGCGCTTGCTGTGTCTATCATTGGTTTCTTCTCCATTTTAAAGAAATCAGCGCCTGCTACAAAAGAGTAAAACGCATACATACACATGTTCAACTATATAAACGCACACAAAAAGAGACTGCAATCAGCAGCCTCTTTTTTATTTGGTTTAAAAGAAAAATTACTTTTTGATTTGGCTCAAAGCATCGTTCACAGCTTCAATCAAAGCTTTAGAAGTGAAGGTTGCGCCAGAAGCCACATCCACTTCAGTGGATTGTGCAGCGAGGATTGCAGCAGGCACATCTTTGAATGCAGCATCAGAAATGCCAGCAGTTTCCTTGTGTTCCAACACTTCGATGTTAGCAATCTTATCGCCATCCATGGTAACCTTTACTTTTACGTCACCACCAAAGCCCTTGCCAACGCCAATATATTCATTTGCGTTTACAGGTGCTGTTTCGGCAGCCACAACAACTGGAGCTTTTTCAAAACCAAAGTGAATGTTCAAAAGTTCGACTGTTTTCTTTGCAACATCAGCACTTACGCCAGCGCAACGAGCCAAACGACCAGGATCGCTCATGGCATAGCCTGTTTCCTTCATGTAGATGCCAACAGAATCTGAACATAGGATGGAGCCAGAAACTGTGGTAACAGATTTCATTTCAGGTTGATAAATGGGGAATTTTGTTTCTTTGTACCAAGCGTAAAGTTGATCACGCAGAGCACGAGCGTCTTTTGCATCGCAGAAAAGCCCGATAGCAGCGCATGCGCCACCCAAAGAGCCACACAATGTAGCGGCACCATAGCCACCAGCGCCGTTTGCAAACATCTTGCCTGGGAATTGGTTGTAGGGATAGCCGAATTTCTCGCCCATTTCTTCAACGATACCAGCAAAAGCAGCAGAGCAGCAACCACCGTGTGTGTAGAAAGCTTCATATGCACGTTTTTCAACAGCATCTTTGTCTACTTGAACGTAGGTCAAAGGATAAGTCACTGCTTGGGTGCCTTCTGCATGAGCAGGCTTTAAGATGGCTGGAACAGCAGTTAAAGCGGCAACGCCCACTGCGCCTTTTCCAGCAAGGCGTAAAAACTCACGTCTGGTTTTTTGCATTTCATTCATTGGAATATTTCCTCCTAATTTGTTAAAAAGATATTCTTTTTCAAGAACCATCTTCATTATACACCCCAAAAGCCCTTCTGTCAATCATATTCCGCATTTTTTTGGGGTTTTTATTTTTATTTCTTTTTCACAAATACACGCATTCATATTTGTTTTTACAATTTGTGATGTTTAAAAATTTTACAAATGATACATCTATATTTAATACACATCAAAGGAAAAAACGTTGCATTTTTCTGTGCCCCACGTTTCCAAAACGGTGAGTTTTACCCCTTTTACCTGCATGGAAATGTCTATTTTTTTCAATCTTTGATAGTTGTTGTGCGTTTCAAACAGTGTTTTCCATTCATCATCCTTGCAAAGCACTTCTACTTTAAATGCCTTTACCATGGTATTTGGTACGCCTGTTTCTCTAAAACTCAAAGGTCTGTTTGCAAGCATATTTCTCAAATACGCATCGGGAGAGCCTTTTGTATGCGTTCTGTTTAAATCACTGTCAAACACAAGGCGAACAAAAGACACTTGCTCCATATTTGAAAAAGAATAGTATGCACTTTGATTTTTGTCGAGTGCGCAATAATTCTCCTCTTTTTGAATAGGTCTGTCAAAACCATTGCGCAAATTTTCCTTATGAGGTGCATCACACACCAATGTTGCATTTTGCGTTAAAGGAGGCACTGTGCGCTTTGTAAAAGGCAAATAACAATCATCCTCCATCAAGCTTTCTCTCAATTCCTGTATTTTATCTTCATATACTTTCCGAGGGCTTATATGGTTTTTATGTGCAATGCTCACTGCTGTGCCCATTGCTTGCCCTATGATCGCACAAGTACCCATCACACGTGTAGCGCTCATAGCAGCGTGCGTAACAGAAATATTGCGCCCTGCAAAAAACAGATTCTGGATATTCTTTGAATACAAGCACCTATATGGTATGCCAAAAGGAGAGGGCGCAGGATGAAAAATAGTGGGTTTTTCTTTTGTGTTAAAACCTTTTGGATGGTGGTCATCCATCGACCATCCCCCATATGCCACCAAATCTTCAAATTTTCCCTCACTACGCACATGGTTTTGTGTCATGATATAGTCGCCCACATACCGTCTGCTCTCCCTTTTACCTGGCAAAATGCCCATCCAATCTAGGCGCCAGTTGGCATTTTTTTCTCTTTGTTCTGCATCGTTTTTTAAATAATCCCACACACCGTATGCAAGGCTTAAAAGCTCGTGACGAATGTTTTCGGTATCATGAATAGAGTCTTGCTCTCCACCCAGCTCCAAATACCAGAAGTTTTCGGATAGTTCTTGTAAATTTGGCATTCTGTGCACCAAATCTTCTTTGGTGATTTTTCGTGCAAAAGAAGGTGCAATAAAGGTAGAAGGTGTGTTTTCCTGACGTGCCTGTATCATACAGCTCATGCCCATTGTGCGTGTATCTTGCACTTTGGGCGCAATGTCCTCACCGAACTCTTTTTCTGCCTCCCTGCCCACACGATACTCTGCCCCCGTCAAGGGCGCAAGCACACTGTCCCCCGAACAATCGGCAAAATATTCCGCTTCAATTTCAATGTATTGTTGCGTGGTCAATTGCCACCCTGTTACAGACAATATCTTGTTATCCTGCATCTTTGCATCCAAACAAGAACAGTTTAAAAACAATGAAATGTTCTTTTCAGCCATCACTTTTTCATACAAAA
>CAYTPJ010000141.1:0-2251 GCA_964439755.1 uncultured Oscillospiraceae bacterium | reverse complement strand
CCCCCTACCACACAAAAATCCACACAGTGCTTTTGTACATTAAATACGTTGTTCATTTTCTTCTCCCTTTTGCTTGTTATTTTTTCTCCAAATAGTGGGTGACACATTTTCCTTCTTTTTAAACACATTGGAAAAATAATTAGAGTCATCATAGCCCACAAAAGATGCAATCTCTGTGATGCTCAAATCGCTGTATAGCAAAAATTTCTTAGCCGCTTCCATACGAATATGAAGGAGATATTCTGTAAAGCTCTCTTTTCCGAACTTTGAAAATATATGGCTTACATAGGAATAGCTTGAATTAAAATGCTCTGCTAAATGCTTGAGCGTTAAAGGCTGTGCAAAATTTCTATTGATGTACACGAGCAAACACTCATACATGTTGTTTGCGCCCTCTTTTAAAGGGGATATCGTGTACTTTGTGTATTGGTCGATGAGCAAAGTAAACATGTGTTGTAAAGGGCGTATCCGTTTTTTGATCTCCTCAATATCAGGCATTTCCTTTTTTAAAAGTGCATAAGAAACAGATAATTTTTGATACCCTAAACAGTAATTTTTAGATGCGCTTAAAATACGTTCTTGCGCCTTTCTTTTCTCTGTTTGATAACCACCCACAGACAAAAAGGCAACGCACACATTTTGTGCATCGCAAATGGGAAAAATCATTTCCCTACACCCTGCCCAACAATCGCCGATATACATGCCCTCATTTTGTGCTTTTTGAAGCACTCTTTTTTGACACAAAATACAGTGTTCCCACGCCTCACTGCTCTCTTTCACTGTCAAACAATATATGCTTTCATGCATATTATAAGGTAAAAACAAATACCAACAAGGAGATACTTTTGCATCCAATTGATGTATTGTGATGAGCAAATGCTGTTCTTTTTTAAGTTGGTCAATGTACACGCAAATGTCTTTCGCCAACGCTTGCGCAAATTTCCCTTCTTGTTCGTACATGCTTTTCACCTTCCTTCCACATGAGTATACATTTTTTGAACAGAAATTACAAGATATATTTTGCAAAAATATAGTGTATTCGTGCAAAATATTAAAGATTTAATATCCAAACATGTGTTATAATGCCCTTGTCACCTAAAAAAAGGAGGGTACACAAAATGATTCAAACGTATTTGGAAAAAGAAAGAAGCCTCCCTGTCTATGACGCTGTGGACGTGCTCGTGTTAGGGGCAGGCGTGGCAGGCTTTGCAGCCGCTTATAAAGCAGGTAAATTGGGCGCAAAAACTTTGCTCATTGAAGACATGGGCGCTGTTGGGGGCATTTCCACCTCAGGGCTGATGAGCCACTTTACAGGCACAGCAGACAGTGTGGTGTATAGAGAAGTGCTCCACCAAATGATGCTCAAAAGAGATCAAACAAGCGTAGATGTGGAAAATAAATTCATCGATCCTGAAGCGCTTAAAAGCATTTACTTTGACATGCTCCAAGACGCAAACGTATCTTTACTTCTTTATACAAAAGCATGTGCGCCCATTATGGAGGAAAACACCATCAGGGGTGTGATTATTGAAAATAAATCAGGCCGTCAAGCTGTGTATGCAAAAGTCGTCATTGATGCCACAGGAGATGGCGATATTGCTTCTAAAGCAGGTGTGCCCTTTCTGTTAGGCAGAGAGCAGGACAACAAAATGCAACCTGCCACCTTGATGTTTAAGCTGTCTGGTGTGGACACAAAAAATGCCGTACTCCCCGAATCCTTTGAAACATTGGTGGACACCCAAAAGGGTGAGCTTCAAGCGCTTGCAAGGCAACACATGCCCTCCCCTTTAGGGCACGTATTATTGTACAAAACTTCCATGCCAAACATTGTCACCGTCAATATGACGAATGTAACGGACGTAGACGGTACAAACGCTCTCTCTATCACAAAAGCACAAGAAAAATGCTATGAACAAATCCCAATCATTGTGGATTTTTTAAGAAAGTATGCGCCAGGGTATCAAAATTGCTTTGTGATCAGTGCAGGGGCACTCCTTGGCATCCGTGAAACACGTCACTTTGAAGGCTTGTACACATTAACAGAACAAGACATTTTAAATAAAAAAGTGTTTGAAGATTATGTGGTCAAGGGTGCAAAGTTCAACTTTGATGTGCACAACATCACAGGCAGTGGATTGGACAAAACAGGGGCGCAAAAGAAATTCCCTTCGGATAATTCTTACACCATCCCCTATCGCTGTTTGCTCCCCAAACACATTGACAATTTGCTCTTTGCAGGGCGCATGATATC
>CAYTPJ010000140.1:0-5964 GCA_964439755.1 uncultured Oscillospiraceae bacterium | reverse complement strand
TGAACGTGCCCCAATCCATGTTCGATTGGTATCGTAATGATGACGGCGAAGCATATATCATCGCTTCTTTCTTCTATTCTGATGAAAGAACCTCCCCTGAATTTGGTGGTTGGTATGTAACACATAACAAGAACTTTGCTCGTAAAGATATCCTGGATCAAATCGGCATGACTTTAGAAGATGTGCAAACCAAAGAAGGCATGCACAAAGCACTCCGTGCTGTAAAAGAACAAAAAATCATGTACAACGGCAGAGAAGTGCTCCCCTTAGGTGCGATTGAAATCGAAATGATGGCGACCCAATTTGGCTGGAGACCTGAAAACGCAGACGGCACACTCAGCGATTTCAAAAAATCCGAAAAATACAAAGAAACCATTCTCTGGCTCAACCAATTGTACAACGAAGGCTTGATCACAGACGAAGTGTTCACATGGAACAACCAACAACGTGATGAAGCAGTTGCAAGCGGTTCTGTATTCGCTGGCACAGGCTGGACTGGTATTCACATGAATGCTCGCCGTTCCTTGTGGAATGCAGATCATAACGCTCAAATGCTCTTTGCAGGCCGTATGGACAAAGACCAAGAAAACCCCGTTTGGTATCAGGGTGTAAACTGCGCTGGCTGGACTGGCACCATGATTAGCAAAAACGCAGAAAACAAGGATCGTATCATTCAGCTTTTCAGCTATTTAACTTCTGACATTGCTTCCCTCAACGTTCAATACGGTGCAAACACCTACGACATCGTAGATGGCCACATGAATCGTATCCCCGAAATCCAAGCTGAATTTGATGAAAACAACAGCGCTGCTCGTGCAAAGTATATTTTGGACATTTCCTTCTTTGTAGACTGGACAATTATTCAAAAATACTGGCCTGTTGAAGACCACGAATCTCCCATTGATGCTGACATCGTGAAAGCAGAAGAAGACAAGGGTGCATTGCTCTATGACAACAAGTGCTTCTCGGGGCTTGAACCAGAAGCAGGCACAGACTTGGCTGCTGTAAACACCATCATCAATGACTATTGGAAGCAAATGGAACCACAAATCATCATGGCACCAACAGCAGAAGAATGTGAACAAATGCTCACACAAGCTTTGGCTGAAATTGATGGCATGGGTCATGGTCAGATTTACGAATACAGAAACGACGTGTTCCAAAAGAACAAGGCTCGTTTAAGCTTTGAATTCGCATACCCAGGCAACCGTAAATAATTTCATTAAAAAAGAAAGAGGGGCATCTGTGTTATACAGTTGCCCCTTTTATAAAAGCATTGCAAAATTCAAAAAAAGAGTGTATACTGTTCCTAAACACAAATTCCATGTGATAGAGAGGGAAAAACCATGTACAGAATGTATGCAGACGTAAACAAAGCACAGGTGCTTGCTTTTGCAAAGCAAGAAGGGGAAAAGTATTTAAAAAAGATGTTGTCAAAAGATGCTGAGTTACCCACTTTTGACTTTGTCATCCAGGAAGAAAAAGGGCTTTTATATGATGGCTTTAAGGTGTCTTTGAAGGAGGGTAAATTGACGATTATTTCAAGTAAAGCAAGAGGGATTTTATACGGTGTATATGCTTTTCTTGAAAAATTGGGATGCAGTTTTTTGTTTCCAAAAGAAGAAACAGAAGTTATTCCTTCTTTAAATGCCTTGCCACATGCAATGGAAACATTTATTGAAAACCCTATTATAAAAGTACGTGGCATTTGCCTGTATGGGTTGAGCAAAGATGCACAAAAAGAAAGCCTGCAAACAATTGATTGGATGGCGAAAAACAGATATAATTTCATTTTGGTGTCGCATGAACGCACATGCGATGCGGCTGACCACTACCATGAAGTGCTGTATGATGAAGTGTCTGACGTGCTTGCCCCTGAAATTCAAAAGCGTGGCATTTTAATCGACATGAGTGAACACTCCACAGACATCTTTTTCCCTCGAAAAGAGCTGTTTGAACAGCACAAAGAATGGTTTTCTGTGCAAAACGGAGAGCGTGTGCCTTATCAACTTTGCTACTCCAATGAAGAAGCGACAGACGAATATGCAAGACGGTATGCCGAGTATGCCAAAAATCGCCCTGAAATAGATATGATTGGCATTTGGCCCTTGGATGGTGGTGGGTATTGCGAGTGTGAACGTTGTAAGGACAAGTATGCCGTGGTCAAAGCCATCAACAAAGTGGCACGCAAAATTCATGAAGTGCGCCCTGATTTGGTGGTAGAGCACCTTGCCTACACCCCTCAAAGTTTTAGCGTGCCTCCCTTTGAAATGGAAGATAATATGTGTGTGCTCGTGTGCTCTAAAACAAACGATATTGCAAGGCAATGGGCGCTCAAAACTGAAAATAAACAGGGCGCATATTACTTTGAATACAATACAGGCGATAATTATCGCTGGCATACAGGCATTTTTGTTGCGCCTGATTATTGCAGAAATATTGTCAACCGTATGGCTTGCATGAATTATGAGGGCATCGTATCTCTTTTCTTGCCCATTCAAACGTGGTTTGTGGGTGCATTAAACTACCACTTTATGCGTTTGGCTTATTGGGATGCAACGTTTGACACAGAAAAGGCTCTGTTAGAGTTGTCAAAAAGCATGTTTGGCACGCAATACGCACCTGCATATAAAGCACTTCAAATTATTTCAAAAGACATTGCAAAGCCTGAAATGTGGCAACGCTACCCTCACTGGGATTTGGATAGCTATGATTATGAATTTTATCATAAGAGAAATAAAACGCTCGATGAAAAGCACATTGCGTACATGAAAGCATGTGCCCAAAACGTGGAAAACACGTTAAATGCGCTGGATACATCTTGCTTAACGCACACGCAAGTGCTCTATGCAGAGTATATCAAAGCGTATGCGCACATGATGCAAAAATTGCATGAATGTATGGATTCATTTGATTATGACACAGAAAAGGGCACAGAGAAAGAAAAGGTTGCGCCCTTGCTCGATTATTTAGATACGTTGACCCAAAAGTTTGGCACTGTATTCCCTTCCAAAGAGTATGCTACTTGGCGCTTGATTGGGCGAGATAATCTGTTCTTACAGAAAAAATACGATTATTGAGCATTGGGAAGCATAAAAGAAATGGTCGCTCCTTGATTTCCTACACTTTCTATTTGAAGGGAAGAATGATAGAGCAACTGTAAACGGCTTTGAATGTTCATAATGCCAATGGATTCACGTTTTTTAAGCAGAGAAGGTGCTTTGAGATTTTCACGGATTTTGAGCAATTGCGTTTCGTCAATGCCTTTGCCATTGTCTTGAATAGATATCCACACACCTTCTCTCGTCTTTTTTGCGCTGATGAATATTTTGAGCGTTTCTGATGTGCTTAAACCACCATGTTCCAAACTGTTTTCCACAAGCGGTTGGAGAATAAAACGGGGCATAGGCGTTTGCAACACTTCTTGGTCAATGTCCACTTGAAGCGCTGTTTGCATCTTTAAGTAACTTTGCATACTCAAATAATTTTCCACATTGTTGATTTCATCTTTGAGCAATGTTTGGTCATTATTCACATTGATGTTGTAACGGAAAATGTGTGCAAAGTTGGTGAGCAAATCGCTTTCTTCATACATTTCTTTGATTTCCAACCGCCCTGCAAGCATTTCCATCGTGTTATATATAAAGTGTGGATTGATTTGATGCTGAAGCGCCATAATTTGCGCATCTCGCACAGCGTTTTCCTGCTCCACTCTTTCCTCCATCAAGGTTGAAACACGCTCTAACAACGTGTTGATTGAGGTGGATACGTCATTGATGTCCTTATCGTTAGAGGGAGATAGACGGAATTTCATGTCGCCTACAATGGCTCTGCGTGCTTGACGAACTAATGTATTTGTTTGATTGACCAAGCGCCTACAATACACAGCCACCAAAACATTTGTCAAAGGCACCGTTAAAAGCAATAACATTGTAATGATGACATACTGGCTTGTGCCTGCCATATAAGAGGTGACCGTGGCAATTTCAAAGGGTAGATAAGTTAAATTTTTTGTTGTGTAGAGCATATTTTGTTCGATATACTCGTGCACATTGTTCTTTTTCATTTGAGTAAACACTTCTTTTTTTACAGGACGAGAAGACATGTTGATGGTCAAATAAGAATTATCCAGCTTAAAATCGCCCTGTATACCCACTGTTTGCAACATGGTAGAGAGTGGAAAAGAAATGGTGATGTACCCAACATTTTGATTTAAATTTAACGGAGTCAAACGCTTGATATACAAAACTGTGTCAGACATAGGGCTGAGCGGGTGAAAATTCGGGTAAGAAAAATGAAAAGGTAAAAAAATGAATTTGCTATCTTGCGTTTCATCTTGTAAAAACTTTTTAATTTGAGGGAATTTTTGTAATTCGCTGGATTGATAAAATGTACCAAAAGCATCCGGAAAACTTTCGTTGTTTAAAAATATTTTAAAGCTCTTGTCCGTATTACCAGATACAATGTACTGAAAATTGTTCTGTATATTTTGAGAAAACTGAGGAAAGTCCTTTCCCTGTTTATAATCCTTCACAAAAAAGTTCATTAAAGAGGAGTTCTCTATGCGCTTTGCCAAAAGCTCTACATTTTCACAATATAAATCAATGGCATTTTGCGCTTGTGTGGACACTTGGAGGTTTGTACTTTTCAATTGCTTGTTGCTGTCTGCTTGACTTTTATAAAGTGTTAAGACTATAATAAGGAGGATGGGCAACAGCACCAACCACACCATCCAGCTCAAGGATTTATCCTTTTGCATTTTCATCTATCTTTTCCTCGCTTCTTTTGTTTTGTCCCCTACTATTATACCAAACACATTACACATTTGTAAATATAAAAGCAAGGAGATTTTTCATGGGCATAAGAATTTTATTAGCAGATGATGACGAGCTGATTTTAAAATCCATTGAATCCAAAATACACCGTCTAAATGACGGCCGCACGTATGAAGTGTTTCCTGTAAATAATGCAATGGATGCCATTCAAATGCTGTCTGAAAGAACATTTGATGTGTGCTTGACAGACTTGACCATGCCAGGCATTAGTGGCTTTTCACTGGTGGAGCACATTCGGAAAGCAGATAAAACTGTGCCCATCTTTGTGATCTCTGCGCACGATGAATATGAGTATGTTCGCAAAGCATTTGTGCTGGGCATTACAGATTATCTGGTGAAGCCCGTTGCAATATCTGAACTCAAAAAAAAGCTTTCTGTGGTAGAAAGCAAAGAAGAAGATGTGCCTTCTTCCACATCTTCTCACAATGACATTGTAGCGCGCATTGTTGCGTTGGTGGAAGAAGAAATGACTTATAAAATAACACTCAAAGAATTGGCTGAGCGTATGAACATAAGCTATGCACATGTAAGCACATTGTTTAATGACCACATGGGCATGAGTTTCCCCAATTATATTTTAAAACTGCGTATGGAGAAAGCACAAATGTTGCTTAGTGACCCATTTCTGCGTGTAGGTGAAGTGGCTTTTAAATTGGGGTATGATGACCAAAATGTGTTTTCAAGAGATTATAAGCGATATTTTGGGAAAAGCCCTAACAAAAACAGACAGTCCATTGACAAAAAAGAGCGCTGACAACGTTCTTTTTTATTTCTTTTCTCTTTTGGGGTACCACCCTTTTTTCACTCGCTGTTCCTGTTCAAACAGTTCCTTGATGCTCCACAAACAACTGATGCCAAAGATGGCAGAGATGATGGCAAGCATTTGGTTATTTATAAAAAGGCTGGCTAAAAGCGTGAGCACGCCCACCACTAAAAATACCCACCAGCACTTTGTGCCAAAATAATATTCTCCTTTGATTACGATGGGGTGAAAAAGCCCGATGAGTAAAAATGTGACAATGCCAATGATGATGCCGTTAAAATTCATGCTGTACCCTTCCTTTTGTAAAAATTGCTTTTCAATTATAGAACAGGTTACAATAATTGTCAAGAAAAAGGTATAAAAACT
>CAYTPJ010000139.1:0-6046 GCA_964439755.1 uncultured Oscillospiraceae bacterium | reverse complement strand
TGAAAATGGAGATGATGGCGCTTCCAATAAGAGAATTGGGAGAAGCGGGGAAGACCTAATTATTAAGGTTCCAGTAGGCACTGTTGTAAAAGATAAGGCAACAGAAAAAGTTGTTTTAGACATGCACGAAGTGGGTAAACAGAAAATTTTGCTCAGAGGTGGTAGAGGGGGCTGGGGCAATAGCCATTTTGCAACGCCCACTCGTCAAGCACCTAACTTTGCAAAACCTGGTGTCAAAACAGAAAAGCATGAGTTCTTGTTAGAGCTTAAAACAATTGCAGATGTCGGGCTTGTGGGTTACCCGAATGTGGGTAAAAGCACGATTTTATCTGTGGTGACAGCTGCACGTCCTAAGATTGCAAATTATCATTTTACGACACTCATGCCCAACCTTGGCATTGTGCGCCATTATGGTAAAGACTTTGCAATGGCAGATATTCCCGGGTTAATCGAAGGCGCAAGCGAAGGCTTGGGGCTTGGTCATGCTTTTTTGAGGCATGTTGAAAGAACACGCCTTTTATTGCATGTATTAGATATTTCAGGCATCGAAGGCAGAGACCCTGTGGAAGATTATGAAAAAATCAATCACGAGCTTTTGTCTTATGGTGAGTTGTCTGACAGACCTCAAATTGTTGTTGCCAATAAAATGGATATTGAGGGCGCAGAAGAAAATCTTTTAAGATTAAAAGAACATGTTGGAGATAAAGCACCTATTTTTGCCGTGAGTGCAGCGACCAGAAAAGGCTTTGACCAATTGATGGGCGAAGTGGTGAATATGCTCAACACATTGCCTCCTTCTGAACCTTTTAAGGAAACAGAAATAGAAGACGAAGTGTTGCTTGAGTTTGGCTTTGACGTTCAAAAAGATGGCAAAGTGTTCGTGGTGGAAGGGCCTGCAATTGTGCGTCTTATGGACAGTGTAAACTTTGAGGATGAAGAAAGCCTCAACTGGTTCCACAGAACAATGCGCAAAATGGGCATTATTGATGAACTGCGTAAAAAAGGTGCACAAGAAGGCAGTACAGTGCGTATGGAAGAAATGGAATTCGACTTTGTCGAATAAAAGGAGAATAGTATGACATCAAAAAAACGTGCAGAATACAGAAGTCTTTGTAATACCATGCCCGCCATCTTGTTGATTGGTAAAGAGGGCGTGACAGAAAATGTAATTAAAAATGTGGATGAAGCCCTTTTGGCTCGTGAACTCATTAAATGTGGGCTTCAAAAAGGTGCACCTGTGACAGCCAGAGAGGCTTGCGAAGAAATTTGTAATGCACTGCATGCTGAACCAATTCAGTGTATTGGGAATAAATTTTGCTTATTTCGTCAAAATGAAGAAAATAGTAGATTTCCTTTTTCCGAATAATGGAAAAATACGCTGTATTTATGCTTGTATTACATAGAATTCAGCCATAAACCATTAAAATAGAACTACAACAAAGACACTATATGTTGTGGTTCTTTTTATTTTTTTCTACAATATTTGGTGTTTTTTCCTATTGACAGACACTGCATGTATGTGTATAATATGGATGTGCCTAAAAAGCAGAAAGTATTAAAATAGGTAAAGGGTAGGTTTTCTAAAATAGATAGTAAAAAGGAAGGGTAAAAGAATGCTTGAAACAATTAAGAAAAGAGACGGTCGCAATTTACCATTTGATGAAAGCAAAATTGTAAACGCTATTTTGAAAGCGTTTAAAGCAAGTGGTTGCGCAAAAGGGGAAGAAACTGCAAAAGATATTACCAAGCAAGTAATTGCCGAAATAGAGAATAATGAAAACATTAGTGGCTCACCCAGCGTGGAAGAAATTCAAGATACAGTGGAGCGTGTATTGATTGAACGTGGTTTTGTGAGAACGGCAAAATCTTATATTTTGTACCGTGCAGAGCGTAACCGTGTACGTGAAATGAACACACGTCTTATGAAAATTTTTGAAGATATTACTTTTAAAGAAGCAGTAGATTCGGACATTAAACGTGAAAATGCAAACATCAATGGGGATAGTGCGATGGGTGCTATGCTCAAGTTTGGTTCAGAAGGCTCTAAGCAGTTCTATGAAATGTATGTCATCAATGAAGACCATGCTCGTGCTCACCGTGAAGGGGATATTCATATCCATGATATGGATTTCTATACATTGACCACTACATGCTGTCAGATTGACTTGATCGACCTGTTTAAAAACGGTTTTTCAACAGGGCATGGTGTGCTCAGAGAACCGAATGACATCATCAGTTATTCTGCTCTTTGTTGTATCGCTATTCAAGCCAACCAAAACGACCAACATGGTGGTCAAAGCGTTGTGAACTTTGATTATGGTATGGCACCTGGTGTTCAAAAAACATATGGCAAAAGGTATAGAGAAAATCTCGCTCGTTTGCTTGAGCTTGAGTCAGAGAAAGAGATCACAGAAGATACAGCTAAAAATATCTTGGATAAAATCAAGGAAGATACATCGCTTGTGCCTACATTGAAAGAAAATGCTGATTTTGACCAAGCGCTTTCTAAAGCATTGCTTGATTATTTGCCCGAAGAAGATATTCAAAAAGCACTTTCCTTTATTAAAAAACATGCCTTTAAAGAAACCAAAAAGGCTACTTATCAAGCAATGGAAGCGCTCATTCACAACTTAAATACGATGAACTCACGTGCTGGTGCACAAGTACCTTTTTCTTCCATTAACTATGGTACAGACACTTCAGAAGAAGGGCGCATGGTGATCGAACAACTTCTTTATGCCACAGAAGCAGGGCTTGGCAGAGGAGAAACACCTATTTTCCCCATTCAGATTTTTAGAGTGAAAGAAGGTATAAACTACAATAAAGAGGATAAGAACTACGATTTATTTAAGCTTGCCATTAAGGTCAGCGCAAAGCGTTTGTTTCCCAACTTCTCTTTTATTGATGCACCTTTTAACCTCCGTTATTATCAAGAGGGTAAACCTGAAACAGAAGTGGCGTACATGGGTTGTAGAACACGTGTTATGGGCAACGTGTATGATAAAACAAGAGAAATTTCCCCAAAACGTGGCAATCTCTCTTTCACATCCATTAACTTGCCACGTATCGCCATCAAGTCAAAAGGAGATATTGATGCTTTCTTTAATGAATTAGAGCAAAAGCTTGAAATGTGTTGCCAACAATTATATGAACGCTATTTAATTGTTGCTAAGAAGAAAGTGAAGAATTTCCCCTTCTTGATGGGTCAAAACATGTGGATGGATTCTGAAAAGCTTTCTTGGGATGATGAAATTGGCGAAATCTTAAAGCATGGCACATTGTCTGTTGGGTTCATCGGCCTTGCAGAAGCGCTGAAATCTTTAAGAGGTATGCATCATGGTGAAAGCGAAGCCAGCCAAAATTTAGGGCTTGAAATTGTAGGTTTTATGCGCAATTATATGGATAAGAAAGCGCAAGATACAGGCATGAACTACACTTTGCTTGCAACGCCTGCTGAAGGCTTGTCTGGGCGATTTGTGCGCATGGATAGAGAACGTTTTGGATCTATTCCAGGTGTTACAGACAGAGAATATTATACCAACTCTTTCCACGTGCCAGTGTATTTCCCCATCAGTGCATTTGACAAAATCAGCATTGAAGCGCCTTATCATGAATTGACCAACGCAGGGCATATTACATATGTTGAAATGGATGGCGATCCTTCTAAAAACTTAGAAGCGTTTGAAAAAATCGTGCGTCATATGCATGATACGGGCGTGGGTTACGGCTCTATCAATCACCCCATTGACCGTGATACCGTTTGTGGGTACAATGGCATTATTGGGGATGAATGCCCTTCTTGTGGCCGTAAAGAAGGGGAAGTGCCTTTTGAAAGAATTAGACGTATTACAGGGTATTTGGTCGGCAATTTGGATCGCTTTAATAATGCAAAGCGTTCTGAAGAACATGATAGATTGAAGCATAACGTATAAAAAAAGCAATCCCCCCTTTTGATTTGAGGGGGGATTGACCTATTAAAAGGATGATGAAAATGGAAATCAGAGTTGCAGGGCTGCAAAATGATAGCATTGTAGATGGGCCAGGGCTTCGCTTTACTGTGTTTTGTCAAGGGTGCTCCCATAAGTGCAAAGGTTGTCACAACGAAAAAACACACGATAAAAATGGTGGAGAAGTAAAAACCACGGATGAAATTATTGCAAGGGTAAAAAAGAACCCTCTTTTGTCAGGCGTTACACTTTCTGGCGGAGAGCCTATGGAGCAAGCAGAGGCTTGCGCTCAGATTGCAAAAGAAGTGCAAGCGTTGGGGTTAAATGTGTGGGTGTACACGGGATATACATATGAATTTTTAAAAAAAGAGCAAGATGCACATCGTATGCAGCTGTTGCGCTACACGGATGTGCTCGTGGATGGCCCTTTTATATTAGCGCAAAGGTCTTTGGACTTGCTTTTTTGTGGGAGCAAAAATCAACGATTGATTGATGTAAAAGAAACAGAAAAACAAGGGAAAATTGTGCTCTATAAGGAAGAATAATCGAATATAAAAAAATAGCAACAAAAAAACCTGCCACACTTTAAAATGTGACAGGTAATTTTTTTGTATTACACTGCGCCGTGCGCAATCATTGTTTGAACAACTTTTTCAAACCCTGCAATGTTTGCACCCAAGACGAGGTTATCTTCTTGACCATATGCTTTTGCAGCGTCATCAATGCGTTTGAAAATGTTTTCCATGATGCCCACCAAACGTTCGTCTACTTCTTCAAAGGACCAAGATAAACGCAAGGAGTTTTGGCTCATTTCGAGCGCACTTACAGCCACGCCACCTGCGTTAGCAGCTTTACCTGGAGCAAAGTATACGCCATTTTGGATGAAATACTGTGTTGCATCATAGTCGGTAGGCATGTTTGCACCTTCGCAAACAGCAACAACACCGTTTTGAACGAGTGCTTTGGCACTGTCTAAAAGCAACTCATTTTGTGTGGCGCAAGGAAGGGCGATTTTGCAAGGCACAGTCCAAATGTCTTTGCAATTTTCAAAATACTGTGCGCTGGGTACGCAATCAATGTATTTTTTAATGCGACCCCTCTCTACTTCTTTGATTTGTTTTACAACAGCCAAGTCAATGCCTTGGTCGTCTACGATATAGCCGTTTGAATCGCTCATTGCAACTACGATAGCACCCATAGATTGCGCTTTTTGTGCTGCATAGATGGCAACATTCCCACTGCCTGAAATAACAACACGCTGGTCCTTAAAGCTCATGCCGTGCTTTCTAAGCAATGCATTTGTTAAGTAGCAAAGTCCAAAGCCTGTTGCTTCTTTTCTTGCAAGAGAGCCACCGTATGTCAAGCCCTTGCCAGTGAACACACCTTCATAAAGGCCTGTAATGCGCTTGTATTGACCATATAAATAGCCTACTTCACGTGCACCTACGCCAATATCACCAGCAGGCACGTCTTCATCTTTGCCGATGTACTTATAAAGCTCTGTCATAAAGCTTTGGCAAAAACGCATGATTTCATTGTCACTCTTGCCTTTGGGGTCAAAGTCACTGCCCCCTTTGCCACCACCGATGGGAAGACCTGTTAAGGAGTTTTTGAGTGTCTGTTCAAACCCTAAAAATTTGATGATGGACAAGTTGACACTGGGGTGTAAGCGAAGCCCTCCCTTGTATGGGCCAATGGCATTGTTGAATTGTACACGGTAGCCACGGTTGACCTGCACATTGCCCTTGTCATCCACCCAAGGAATGCGAAAGAGAATGCAACGGTCAGGCTCTACAAAGCGTTCTAAAATACCCAAACGTTCATATTCTTCATGCTTGTCGAAAACAGGAGAGAGTGCTTCCACCACTTCTTTCACTGCTTGCAGGTATTCTTTTTCATGTGCGTTTCTTTCACACAGTGCGTCATATACTTTTTGAACATATTGATTCATGTTATGTATCCCCTTTGTTAATATTTAGGAAAGAGCATCTGCTCCTTTTCTATTTTAATTCTAAAAGAGTAGAATGACAATAGATAAATTGTTTTTTAAATGTGTTTTTTTATTTGCTTTTGAAAAAATATTTTGTATACGTTCAAAG
>CAYTPJ010000138.1:2793-6109 GCA_964439755.1 uncultured Oscillospiraceae bacterium | reverse complement strand
GGAAAAATCATAATTGCTTATATTTTGTATCAAAGTTTCTTTGATTTTCGTTTTCAAAGCGTTGCTTTCGTTTGGATTTTGCTGGGCAGGTGTGGCGTAAAAAACATCAAAATTTTCTTCCACGTAAAAGTAAATTTTTTCAATCTCATACATTTTAGACAGTGCAGTAGATACATCATCTTTTTTGGACGAAGCGTTGTTTTGTAAATCAATAGAGCGTATGAGTGTTGTTTTCAGCAAGTGCATCAATGTGTTTCTGGAAGAAAAAGAGAGCGTTCTTTGCTGTATGTTCGCATTGATAACAGATTGAAAAAGCTCTAACACTTTTTCTTTGTTGCCCACTTGAAAGTAATGCAAAATCGCTTTTTCCACTTCAACTGGATAATAATAGGCAGTTTCTTTTGGCATGTTTTTGTATTCTAATACAAGAAAGAGCTTGTGGAAAGCCAAGTATGTGCACGCATCTTTTGCGTTTTCGTAAGCATCGCTGATGTGATAAACGGAGTGCAGTATTTCACTTATGCCAATGTAGAGCTGCGAGGCATGCGTGGTGTAATAATCCTCTGCGGCCTTTTCAAGCATGGCTTTTAATTGTGTTGTATCCTCTATATCAAGTAAGTTGACAAAAATTGAAAAATGGTGGTACCCTGTGGTACAACTGCGCAAGGGGTTTGAAATGTATTTAGAGAGGCAGGAAAGGAAAACATCCTTTTTTTCTATATCCTCTATGTGCACAACGGCAATACATGCGTTTTCACAAGTGAAAAAAGGTGCATCCTTTACAAAAGAATGAATCACGCTTTCATCGGCAAACTTCCCCATGAGCAATTCACGCAGGATGTGGCGTTCTTTTTCTTTGGATTGATCTTGAAGGGATTTTTTTAGGTTGGTGTTGTCAATGAAAATATGTTCAAGCCCATTCCAAATGTTGGAGGAAATGCCACTTTCGTTCACGTATAAACTGTATGCATGGATGATGTTTTTTTGCTTGTGCCACCAGTAAGCGCATCCCAAAAAGGTAAGCACAATGGACAATAGAGATACAAATGTAATAATGTAAGAAAGGTAACCGATTTGAGAGGAAAGCGCACTTTTTTCCAATATCAAGTAAAAAGTTTGTGTGTTGTTTTGAGATTTTAATACATAATAATCCTTTTGATTATGAAAAATGGTTGCGTTGCTTTGACTTGAAAGTAAAGTAGAATAATCTTTTTCCAAGCTTAAATCATTACAATATAGCGTGGACATACCATTCGCATTATCTGATATCACAAAGGAAGCAGGATAAATATCTTCTAAAATATCGTGTATAAGGGTTTTTACATGTTTTTGGTTGAGCGTTACGATGACAGTGCCTTTTATTTCACGACCACTCGCACCATATGGGAAGGATTGGAACGCAGAAACGTCTAACACGCCTGTATGTGCATCAAAGTCGTAGAAAATATTGTTGTTATAAAAAGTGGTGTTTGAAGTGGACAATCTGTTTTGAAATTCCAACGGAAAATCTTTAAATATCGTCCTTTGATAGGCAGGAATAGCGTTGAGCACAGAGTTATTGTGAATAAAATAAGGTGTGTTGTTAAGCAGTATAAAAGTGTTGCCAATGTTTTTGTTGATCCAATTGTAATTGGGTTCTTCCTTAAAAAGGGAGTATAATTTCATAAACTGTTCTTTTTTCTTAACAGAGTTGGAAGTGGCGCTATATAGTCCGGAATCGTCTGCAATGTACGTGGATAGATTTTGGATTTCCTGCACACTGTTTTCAAAACAGGAAATGGCAGAGCGAAAACGGTTGGTCGTTCGCTCTGCCTGGATGTTGAATAATGCGTTCTGCGCAGTATTAAAAATAAAGGCAGAACATATGATGGGAATAAGAGATACACAAAAATACGATAAGAATACACTGAGGGATATTTTAAATTTACATAATTGTGTGTCTTTTCGCACTTACACAACCATCCTTTCGTTATCCTTTAACAGCTCCTATCATCATGCCTTTTATGAAATATTTTTGTACAAAGGGATATAAAATCATCATAGGCACAGATGATACGATTATTGTACTATATTTGAGCAATTCCTTCAAGCCCATTAAGTGAGATAAAGCTTCTGGATTGTTGATGTTGGTCACATCTACACGCCCAATCAGCAATATTTCTCTTAAAATGTTTTGTAAAGGCAACAATTCCTGTTTTCTTAAAATCACCATTGCACTAAAGTAATCGTTCCATTTGCCCACCCCGTAATACAACACGAGCACAGCAATGACAGGCTTGCATAGAGGCGTAATCACCTTGATGAGGTATAAAAATGGAGAACAGCCATCGATTTGAGCAGCTTCATACAATTCGTCTGGTATGGAGTGTTGAATGAAGGATTTGCAAATAATCATATTCCAAACAGAAAGGGCGCTTGGTATAATCATGCCTGCACGAGTGTTGATTAAGCCTAAATTATCCATCAACAAATACCATGGAATTAACCCGCCACCAAAATACATGGTGAATACAAAAATGTAAGATACAAAATTGCGTGCTTTGAACTCCTTACGAGTCAATGGGTAAGCGCAACAGAGCGTCATTACAATACACACGCTTGTGCCTACTACGGTGTAAAAAACAGAGTTTAAAAACCCGGATACGAGTTTTGGATTTTGTATAACGGCCTCATAGCCAACCAAGGTGAAATCAACAGGAAAAATGAAAACCTTGCCCTGCGCCACAGCTGCGGACGAAGAAAAAGAGGAAGCAATGATGTTCAAAACAGGAAATAGCACAATGAGCATAATGAATGTCAAAATGGTATAGTTTAAAATGATGAAAATTTTATCAGGTAAAGTTGCAGTTTTAAATGAATGTTGCATTTTTTCCTCCTACCACAAACTAATTCCGGATGCTTTTTTAGCAACTGTATTGGCAATCAGCAATATGACAAAGCTGACAACGGATTGGAGCAAGCCTGCTGCCGTTGCAAAGCTATAATTTGCTTTTTCAAGCCCCACCTTATACACAAAGGTGGAAATAACTTCGGATTTTGCTAAGTTCAACCCATTTTGCATTAAAAAAACTTTGTCAAAGCCGATGTTTACAATGCCACTGCATGCGAAAATCAAAAGAGTTACAACAGTTGGCATGATGGAGGGCAAATCAACGTGCCGAATGCGTTGTAAGCGCGTGGCACCGTCACAAATGGCGGCTTCTTTAAGCTCAGGGCTTACACCAGATAGCGCAGCAATGTAAATGACGGCTGAATATCCCATGCCTTGCCAAATGCCACTCCACACGTACAAGTCATCAAACATTTTGGCGTTGCC
>CAYTPJ010000138.1:0-2693 GCA_964439755.1 uncultured Oscillospiraceae bacterium | reverse complement strand
TGCCTTGCCAAATGCCACTCCACACGTACAAGTCATCAAACATTTTGGCGTTGCCAAAGAAGTTGATGGGTTTTCCACCCAGCAATACAATGATGTCATTGATAAACCCTGTTCTTACATCTGTTACTTGTTGGAGCATACTCACCATCACAACAACAGAAATAAAATAGGGCGCAAAGGTAATGGTCTGCACTGTTTTTTTAAAATATTTGTTGCTTGCTTCATTGATGCAAAATGCAAAAACAATGGGTATAGGGAAACCGACAAACAACGAATACAACCCTAAATTGAGTGTGTTTACAATGATTTTTGTGCTGGATGGTGTTGTTAAAAAGCGTTCAAAATAGCGAAGCCCTACCCATTCACTGCCCCAAATGCCTTTGCGAATGCTGTAATCTTTAAAAGCCAACACAATGCCACTCATGGGAATGTAGTTGAAAACAAAAATGTATATGAGCGGAAGGGCAATGATTGCCCAAAATTGCCAAGCTTGTGGGTTTAACCTGTTTCTTCTTTTGTTAGAACAAATAACAGGGCTGGTTGTGCTCATCTTTTACCTCCTTACAAATTCAAAGGGGCACAAAGTACCCCTTTGAACAAATGTTATTTCATTAAAGAGCGTCGCATTTTGCTTGAAGGATGTCAAGCCAAGTTTGGAGGCCATATTCATTCAATTCAGTTACATAAGCATCCCATTCAGCGTCGATATCTTTGGCGCCTGTAATGAAAGCTAACTTATTTTCCTGAATAGCGTTGTTTACTTCGACTGTAATGGTAGATAAGAGTTCGTTTTCATCTATTGTATACTTTAAAACGGGTAAATCTTCATAATTACCATTATCCTTGTAGGGTTCATACTTTTCTTTAGAAATTTTGTACAAGTATGTTTCAAAACCAGCTGGGGAGAACAGGTCTACATCTGGGTCAGAAACAAGGCCTAATCTGGTTTCGGAAGTGTTTGGAACGGGCATCATGTCTTGCCAGTCACGGTTTTGAAGTTCTTTAGAATATGGCACCATGAGTTCAACCAAAGCAGGTTTGCCGTTGATGCCTACCTTGCCTTCTGGATAGAGCACGTAGTCCACACCGGCAGTGGGTCCAAAACCTGCAGCCGTTGAGCCTTCTAAAGAGTAAAAATCATCTACCCATTTAGCAATCATTTCAGGATTTTCAGCTTTATCTGTAATACAGAATTTGTCTGGAATTACGCCTGCATGTCTCTCGTAGGATACGTTTTGTGTACCATCGGGACCTTTTAAAGGGGCGATGGCATCAAAAGCACGGTAAAGGTCAGGGGTTGCAAGGTTATCAATAACCAACCCTTGGAAACCTGCTGGTAAGAACAATACAGGCGTGCTTTCGTCTAACAATAAGGCTTTCATTTGGTCAGCCGATTGCGTCATAGAACCTTCGTATAAAATACCTGCATCGTACAATTCTTTCAAGTATTTTAAACCGTTCTTATATCCTTCGGTGGTTGCAACGTTTACAACTTTACCATCTTTAGTAATTGCATTTGTGCTGTAAAATGGGGAATAAGTGAAAGCATTTAAAAGGAATAAATCAAAGTTGCCAAGCCATGTGTTAGAACCACCTAATGCAATGCCATTTGGATATTTTTTCAGGAAAGCTTCGCAAGTTGTTTTAAATTCATCTGTTGTGGTAGGCACAGGCAAATTCAATTCTTTCAAAATTTCCATGTTGGCAAACATTTTGGTAGCATACATGCAGTGATAGCATTCATTGATGCTTGGAAATCCGTAAATGTTGCCATCTAACTGTTTGATTTGTTTCATTTGAGCATCTGTTAAAAGAGCACAAAGATTGGGCATGATTTCAGGTGTGATGAAATCATTCAAAGGTATGAAGATTTTTTCAATAACACCGTATTTTTGTACATCGGCTACACCTGCGTCCATGGAGTTGATAACGTCTGGGTAATCAGAGCTATTGAGAATTAAATTTAATTGAGTGTTGAAATCTGCAGCTTGAGCGACTTCAAAATCAACGTGAACGCCTGTTTTTTTCTCTTGGAACAACGTGAAGGCGTTTGTTTCATAATCTTCAATATGGGGAGCGGCACCGATGAGCATAGAAAAGCTCGCAGGCTCAGAAACGATGGGGAATTGGTTAGGACCGGACAATTTGACTTCAGCGAATGCTGTGGTAGCCAGAGTTGCACATAAGATGAAAGATAGTGCAAGAGCAAGTAATTTTTTCATGATTTTTCTCCTTGTTGATGTTTTAAAATGTGAACATGTTGTCTGATTTGTTTGAAAGTGAAATGGGTTTTTAATAACTCCTTTCTTTTCGTTGTCGTCACTTTCAAACGCAAACAAAAAACATTTTCAAATAGTATGTGACCATTATATAGCCAAAAAGTATATTTTACAAGGAACACTTTTTGTTTTTGACACACACTTTTATGAAAAAAGCTGGTTTTCGTTAGTTTGATTGTACATAGAGAAAATGGAAAATAATACAATGTATTAAACATTGAATGAAAAAGTGTTCGTTTAAATAAGAAGGTGAAAAAAATGTTCCTTGCAAGAAAAAAGAAAAAATGATAGAATTTGCTTAGGAAAATAAAGACATATGTTTTTGTTTTGAAATTATTTAAAAAGGAAGGAAAAGAAAAATGGGCGTACATTTACCAGTTAGAGAAATTCACTTGGATTTTCACACGAGTGAAA
>CAYTPJ010000137.1:0-6161 GCA_964439755.1 uncultured Oscillospiraceae bacterium | reverse complement strand
CAACTTGATTTGCAATTGTCTGCGCCGTCTTTTCATTATCCCCTGTAAGCATGACGATGTTTTCAATGCCTTGTAACTTAAGCTGTTCAATTGCTTCTTTGGCAGTGCTTTTCAGTGTATCGCTTACGAGAATATACCCCATATAGGTATTTTCTTTTGCTATATGAACAGTTGTACCAGGTAAAGAAGGTGTAACATCTTCAACATTTGCTTGACGCATCATATCATGATTGCCTGCAAAATATTTTACACCTTCAATTTCTCCTTGCACACCTTTTCCACTCATCTCTTTTACATTGCATACCTCTTTTTTATCCACAGAGCCTTTATAAAAAGCAAGAATAGATTTTGCAATAGGATGCGTAGAATTGCTCTCCAATAATGCTGCAATTTTCAAAAGCTCTTGTTCTGTGCCTTGGAGTGCATGCACTTGAGTGACTGAAAAAGTACCTTTTGTAAGTGTGCCTGTTTTGTCCATTGCTATTTGTTTTACTTTAGATAATGTTTCAAGATAGCTTGACCCTTTCATCAAAACACCTTGTTTTGATGCACTGCCAATGCCTGCAAAAAAGCTTAAAGGCACAGACACAACAAGGGCGCAAGGGCAAGATACCACAAGGAATATAAGCGCTCTATTGAGCCAAACTTCAAATGGTTGACCAAAGATTAAAAAAGGAACAAAGGCAAGTAAAAGAGCAGCAATTACAACAAAAGGCGTATATATTCTTGAAAACTTAGTGATAAAAGCTTCTGATTTTGCCTTTTTATCCGTTGCCGTTTGCACAAGCTCCAAAATCTTTGACACAGTGCTTTGTGCAAATGCACTTTCTACTACCACCTGTATAACCCCTGTTAAATTGACAGAACCACTGAGCACTTTATCCCCTGTATGTAAAACCACAGGCACGCTTTCCCCTGTCAAGTTGGAACTGTCCACTGTTGTTTCTCCCAAGCAAATTTGACCATCTAATGGTATTTTTTCACCTGGCTTTATGACAATGGTTTCGCCTATTTGAACGTCATAAGGGGAAACTTTTTCTTCCTTATCATTTCTTAATACAACAGCATAGTCAGGACGTATGTTCATCAAAGATGCAATGGATTTTCTAC
The DNA here is from genome assembly GCA_964439755.1 of uncultured Oscillospiraceae bacterium. Lineage (GTDB taxonomy): Bacteria > Bacillota > Clostridia > Christensenellales > Aristaeellaceae > CAYTPJ01. Next base: position 5,051 of record CAYTPJ010000137.1, on the reverse strand, counting down.
TTCTATTCGTAGCAATACTTTGAAAAAGCTCCCCCACTTGATAAAAAAGCATAACGGCGACGCCTTCTTTGTAGTCTTTCAAAGAGAATGCGCCAATCGTTGCAATGCTCATAAGGAATTTTTCATCAAACACCTCTTTGTTCTTGATGCCCAAAAGAGCAGACCAAAGCACATCATACCCCACAATGAAATAGGGAATTAAATAAAGTAAAAATGCCCATATCCCTTCAACACGCACAAACAATAGCGCTATAAGCAACACAAAGGATAGAATGATCCGTATCAACGTCTTTTTCTGTCTTTTATTCACCAAAATCACCTCATTATTTCGCAATCCGGTTCAATTTTCTTGGCAACTTTCACAGCTTCATCCATCACACTTTGAAAATAAACATCTTCTGCTTCAATTGTCAAAGTTTGCATGATGAAATTTACACGTGCACTCTGTACATGTTCTAAATTGGACAATCTGTCCTCAATTTTTTGAGCGCAATGCCCACAATCCAAATTTTGAATGGTAAAAATCTTTTTCATATCTCTTCTCCTTCTAATAAATGTTCAAACCCTTGTAAAATGATGGAACGCACATGGTCGTCTAAGAGGAAATAAAAAATTGTTTTGCCCTCTCTCCTGTTGCCCACTAATTTTGCTTTTTTCAGCACTTTGAGCTGATGAGAAATGGCAGATTGCGTCATATTGAGCAACTCAGAGATTGCACACACACACAATTCAGACTCAAAAAGGGAAAACAGTATTTTAAGCCTTGTGTTATCACCAAAAAGCTTAAACAAATCAGATAAATCGGCTAATAATTCATCCTTTGGCAATTGGGTTTTAACCTTGTCTAACAAAATTTCGTGATTGTGTTTCAAACAACTTCCTCCTTTTCATATGAACAGTCGCTCATTTGTCTGTCCATTCATATGATAGCACATTCATATGTTCCTGTCAAGTATTTTAAAAAAATATATTGACAGAGAAGGGAATATATGATAAACTGTCATTGGTTAGATAACACTAACTGTATTAAATTTTAGGAGGTGCCCCATGAGTGTGGTGATTATTGGTGGTAATGAATGTATGGTTAGGCAATACAAAGACATTTGCAAGTCTTATCAATGTCAAGCAAAAGTATATACAAAAATGCATGAAGGGTTGAAAAATGGCATAGGCTCCCCCGACTTGTTGATTTTCTTCACTGGCACAACATCCCATAAAATGGTGCACTGTGCAACAAACCATTTAAAAGGCAATGAAACACGCATTGAGAGATCACATTCAAGCTCCATATCTGCGTTAAAAAGCATATTAGAAAAGCACGCATAATGTTCCATTATCCACATATCAAAAACCTGCTCTTTGTTGCAAGGAGCAGGTTTTATTTCTTTTACACAATTATTTATTTGAGTGCATCGTGCAATACTTTTAAATTATCTCTCATTCTATCTTCATAGTCTGTTATTATTTTATCACCCGAGGTAATCGTATCGAGTGCGAATAACGTGGCGCCTGTTTCTTCTTCTATCGTGTTTAAAACAGGCATTTCATGCCCTTTTTGATAGAACATAGGGCATTGATTGTTGTCTTTGATTGCACCAATCAATGTTAATATTTGCTTGGGAGAGGGTGCTTGATGGTCATCGTATACAGCAGATGCCACAACGTTTATATCAAAGCTTTGAAATAAATATTCAAAAGCTTCATGAAAGCTTGCCACGTTTTTAACGCTCATCTCTTGAAGTGTCGCCCTCATATCGTCATTCAAAGTGTTTAATATTTGAATATAGTTTGTTGCATTTTGGGCTATTTTTTCTTTATGTTGGGGGAAAATTTGTATCATTTGATTTTCCAATGTTTGCACTATAGATATTGCGTTTTGTGGCGCAAGCCAAATATGTGGGTTTACACCGTGCATTTCATCTTCTATCAAGGGCACATTTATGGACAAATCTACAATAGGCAAGTCTTTAAACTGCGCCACAATATCAGGCAAAAAACCTTCCATGGAGGCACCGTTTACAACAAAAGCCTTGGCTTTGCTCAACGCTTTCATATCTTTTGTAACAAGCTGATAATCATGTAAACAGCCTGTATGGCTCTCTGTCATAGACACAACTTCAATTGTATCAATGTCTTTTAACACATTTTGCGTAAAAATGTAGACAGGGTAAAAAGATGTAAGCACAACCTCTCTTTGATTTTCTTCAGAATAAGAAATTTGAGAAAAAGAAAAGAGCAACACAAGGGACAAAAAAATTGCAACACTTTTTTTAAACATACCTACCTCCAAATGAAAAATAGACGACGAAGTTTCCTTCATCGTCTACATTATATCACTTTATTTCTTTTGTTGCAATCTCAACTTCAAACATTGCAAGTGCTTCTTCAAAGGGCATTGTACCAAGCGCTTCCCCTTTTCTTGTACGAATGTTCACTTCTTTGTTTTCCATTTCCTTATCGCCAATTACGATCATGTATGGGATTTTCTGCAATTGTGCTTCTCTGACCTTAAAGCCAATCTTTTCATTGCGCAGGTCTAAAGAAGAACGGATGCCAGCGTTATCCAATTTTTCTTTCAATTCCTTTGCATATTCATTGGCTCTATCTGTAATTGTCATCACACGCACTTGCTCTGGGCACATCCACATAGGCAATGCGCCCTTATACTTTTCAAGCAACAATGCAAGTGTACGTTCATAGCACCCAAGGCTCGTTCTGTGAATGATATAAGGTGTTTTCTTTTCATTGTCACTGCCAACATATTCCATTTGGAATTTCTTTGCAAGCAACATGTCGATTTGAATTGTAATGAGCGTATCTTCTTTGCCAAACACATTCTTCATTTGAATGTCTAACTTTGGACCATAGAAAGCCGCTTCATCAATACCCACAGAATATTTTACGCCCAAATGATCGAGAATTTTGCCCATCATAGACTGTGCTTCTTCCCACTGTTCAGCTGTGCCTTCATATTTATCTGTGTTTTTAGGATCCCATTGAGAGAAACGATATGTTACATCGTTTGCAAACCCTAATTTTTCAAGGAAATATTTTGCAAGCTCTAAGCAACCTTTAAATTCATCTTCCAACTGATCAGGACGGATGATCAAGTGACCTTCAGAAATTGTGAATTGACGCACACGAATGAGTCCGTGCATTTCACCAGATGCTTCGTTTCTAAACAATGTGGATGTTTCACCCAAACGCATGGGTAAATCACGATAAGAACGCATACGGTTTAAGAACACTTGATACTGGAAGGGGCATGTCATTGGGCGCAATGCAAAGCATTCTTTTTCTTCATCATGTGGATCTCCTAAAATGAACATACCGTCTAAATAGTGATCCCAGTGACCTGAAATCTTATACAATTCACGTTTTGCCATTAAAGGTGTTTTTGTTAAGAGATAGCCTCTTTTTTGTTCTTCATCTTCCACCCAGCGTTGGAGTAACTGAATGACACGTGCGCCCTTGGGTAAAAGAATAGGCAACCCTTGGCCAATTTCATCCACTGTTGTAAAATATTCAAGCTCACGGCCCAATTTATTATGGTCACGCTTTTTGAGTTCTTCTTGCTCTAAAAGGTAAGCATCCAAGCTTTCTTTATTATCAAAAGCTGTGCCGTAAATGCGTTGGAGCATCTTGTTCTTTTCGCTACCACGCCAATATGCACCAGCAATTGCTGTTAATTTAAACGCCTTCACTTTACCTACGCTTGGAAGATGAGGGCCTGCGCACAAGTCCACAAAATCGCCTTGTTTATAAAAAGAAATGATGGCATCTTCAGGTAAGTCATTGATCAGCTCCACCTTGTAATTTTCGCCTTTTTCTTGCATCAAGTCAATTGCTTCTTGACGAGGCAATTCAAAGCGCACCAAACGATCGTTCTTTTTGACAATCTTTTTCATTTCTTTTTCAAGCTGGGCAAGCAATTCCTGCGTAAAGGGTTCATCATCGTCAAAGTCGTAATAAAAACCCGAATCAATAGCAGGGCCGATGGCAAGCTTTGCGTTAGGACGCAAAGTTTTAACTGCTTGTGCGAGGATGTGAGAGGCTGTGTGACGGAAAACACGCTTTGCTTCATCATCTTCAAATGTGAGCACTTGAACGTCATCACCCTCTTTTAAAGAATGTACAAGCTCTTTGATTTCGCCATTCACACGTACACAAATGGCTGCTTTTTTGAGTTCCTGATCTTCGTTTGACAAAATATCTAATGCATTGATTTCCTTGTCAAACGCTCTTTCTTGTCCGTTGAATTTGATTTTCATTTGTCTTTCCTCCCTTTTTATTGGGAAAAGCTTTTTAAATAAAAAAGCCCATCCCTCTGCAAAATAGCAAATAGGGACGGGCATCATTTCAAAAAATGTCCGCGGTTCCACCCTGATTGTTCTTAAAAAAGAACCACTCTTTTTAGAAGATTACGTCTTCCATGCGCCTCTCAAGTCAAGCGGTGGTACAAAAAAAGCTTTTCTACGCCGTGCTTTCAGCCGATGACACAGCTTCTCTTTTAGAAAACAACACATTTTGCGTGTCCGCCTTCATCCCTGAAGGTATTTTTATTATATGCCCAAAAATTACGTTTGTCAAGCGTTTTGAGAAATTATTTTGAAAGAATTTGTTCAAAAGCGCCCATCATGCCCTCTGCCATGCGATAGAAACCCAAGTCATTTGGATGGCAACCATCCACCGTGCAGGCATCTCTCTCCTTGTCGCCAAACAATGTTTGACCATCCACAAAATAAATGTTTTGATCTTTTTTATCTTTAAAATACATATATGTTGCATAAACCACAGCACGTCTTTTTGTATTTTCCTCGACATTAGAATCAAAATCGGGCTTAGTAACGAGCACAATGGGTAAATCAGGATGTGCATTTCTAATTTTTGCAATCATTTTCAGATGCGTATTTTCAAGGTGCTCCACACTGGGCGCATTGTGGTCATAATCAGACACAAAAATGCTCATAGGCAATGTATTCATGTAATCAACAATCGCATCTTCCCCTCTTGCAGACCCTGAAAAGCCCAGGTTCACAAAATCCATATGC
>CAYTPJ010000136.1:0-6211 GCA_964439755.1 uncultured Oscillospiraceae bacterium | reverse complement strand
AAATTGGAGCGGTAGACGAGGCTCGGACTCGCGACCTCCACCTTGGCAAGGTGGCGCTCTACCAACTGAGCTACTACCGCAAATGGTGCCTTGGGGCGGAATCGAACCACCGACACGCAGATTTTCAGTCTGCTGCTCTACCGACTGAGCTACCAAGGCAAATATGGCGACCCGGAAGGGGCTCGAACCCTCGACCTCCAGCGTGACAGGCTGGCATTCTAACCAACTGAACTACCGGGCCATAATGACGTGCTTTGCACCAAACTTTTAAAAAATTTGGTGGGAACAACAGGGCTCGAACCTGTGACCCTCTGCTTGTAAGGCAGATGCTCTCCCAACTGAGCTATGCTCCCACACTCGCTTTTTGAAAGCTCATTGCGCATGTGGCACGGTGTATATGATACTACATATTGCGCTTTTTGTCAAGCCTTTTTTTAAAGTTTTTTTCATGTTTTTGAAAATATTTTCCAACATGAGGTTTTATTGGTTTAAAACACATTTTTTATACATTTTGTATACTTTGTGTTCGGCTCAACATTTTTTCATACCTTCTTCTCAACAAAAAATCTGTTGAGAAGAAGGTATTTATAAATTACTTAAAAATGCAAAATGTCATCTATACGCACTGTTTTTCCGTCACGAATGGAAAGGTTAGACGCTGCACCAATGATGATAGAATTAGCACCGTCAAATGTTCCTGCATGGTGATGCAATGGATCTGGTACATTTTCCAAGAAAATATTACGGCGCAAGCGCTTATCCCCACCACCATGATCTGAGCGATCTCTCGTCACATAATATTTTGTAATATTGTTATTTAAATCAAAAATATGAATTTCATCCTGTTCTGTTTTAGACAGTATACCTGATTCAGGCTCAAAAGCTTCTAAACGGCCTTTGCTGCCATTGATGACCACACGCCATCCTTCATAAGGGCAAGTAGCGTTTAAGCTGTATGTAAGCATTGCGCCTTGCTTATATTGAACATTCACTGCCATCGTGTCATAAATATCGATGTCTTCAGAAAAAACACAAGCATCCTTTTTATATCCATCATATTTTTCAAATGGTAAGAACATTTCAGCATCCCTACCAGTAATTTTCATAAAGAAGGGGCATTTTTCAGCATCTTTGCAATCTCTGCAATTTTTGCCACCTACACCATCAAAATATTTTTGACTCCCCTCTGGAGAGTATAGATTGCGTTTACCAAAAGCAGCCACTGTTTCAGGTTGCTGACCAATCCACCAGTTGATTAAATCGAAATGGTGTGTTGCCTTATGTACGAGCAAACCTCCACTTTTTTCCATATGTCCATTCCAACGGCGGAAATAGCTTGTACCATGTCCACTCAATGCCATGTTTCTATCCAACATCCATTCAAAATGCACACTGAAAACATCGCCTATTTTACCTTCTACGATCAATTCTTTTATCTTTGTCATAAAGGGAGCATAACGATAGTTAAAAGTCACGTGTACTTTGTGTTTTGTTCTTTTTTCTGCTTCTAAAATAGCATTGCAACGCTGTGCATCAATCGTCATAGGCTTTTCTGTAATGACATCGCATCCCATTTCCAAGCTTTTAATAATATAATCACTGTGATAAGCATCTACCGTTGTCACAATAACTGCATCTGGTTTTGTTTCAATAATCATCTTTTCAAAATCATCATATGCTTGAATACCCACTTTATCTGCCACATATTGACAGCGCCCAGGGTTGATGTCGTAAACGCCAGTCAGTTCACAATCGTTTGGAAACTCATCCTTCATAGGTTGCATATACATTGTCCATGCACGTGCACTTGCACCTGCAAATGCGTATTTTTTCATAATAATTCCCCTTTTCTGTTACTTTTTTGCAAAATATTGCAGAAGGGCAAATTAGACATTTACCCTTCTGCATCCCAAGGTTGTCAATAATTAATAAATAACGTTTTCAATACCCACTTCAAGCGCCTTTTCGTTCACAAATTCTACGTATTCTGTAACGATTGGTTCAGCTTTTACAGATGCTAAGAATTTATCTAAGATTTTTTCTGCTTCTTCTTTGGAGGGTGCAACAACAACCTGCTGTTTCACGGAACCAAAGTCAGACAAGAATGTATTTACAACATTCAATTTATCCGCATCAAAGCTACGTGCCAAATAATTGATACGGAAACCACTGATCATTTTACGTGGCACTTGGTCATTATAAATCATGCTTGGGTGACTTGCCATCAAAAGGTTTACAGCATCTTGATATTCAAGATTGTCCAACACAGAGAAGTTAAGTGCGTAAATACCCTTTGTACCAAGGCCATAATTGCTCAATTTGTTGATGTTTTCGCTCGCATAAGTCTTGTAAGGTTCAAGATACTGTGGTTTGCCATCCACCATTTCAAAAGTTTCGCCTTCCACACCAAAATACATGAGCAATTTGCCTTCGCTTGAGCACATATATTCTGTGATTTCAAGGAAACGTTGAATTTCTGCTTCTTCTGCACAATCTGTGAATGCAAGCGCAGGAGAGCCGGCATAACCGTCTAAAATGAGTGTATTGGAATTGTAAGGTGTGCCATCTCTGTTTTGAATATATCCCAAAGGCACATATTCCATTTCAGGGTTTGTTTTATTTAAGGTAGTTGCTGTTTCGTTATACAATGCAGCGCCATTCCAGCAAATCATAGCCACAGAGCCATTGCTCATTTTAGCTTGACGGATTGCGCTTGTTTGGCTAAACACTTCTTTGTCCAACAACCCTGTGTTGTAAAGTTCGTTATAATAGAGCAAAGCTTCACGGATATTGTTGCCCAAGATGTCCAATTGATATGTTTTTGTTTCCTGATCAAAATAGAAATCTGTCTTGCTTTCTTCCATGAAAGAGTTGTACAAAAGTGGGAAGCCACTGCCACCCATAAAGCTGCAAGGAATCACAGGATTTCCGTTGGCATCTTTAAAGTTGCCATCACGAATGGCTACTAACAATTCTGCTGCTTTTTGGCTTGTTGTGATATCTTCAGCTTTCATGCCGAGTGCATCCAAAATATCTTTACGTACCATAGGCACATTTAAGCCGTTTGGTGTAGCACGCAAAAGATCAACAGAAGTCATAACAGGCAATAAATACTGATGACCTTCAAACTCAGGGCAATTTAAGTCAGCAGATAAAACGTCTGCTGCATAGTTGCCTTGAAGTGCAGGCACGAGAGAAGGTGCATATTTTGCAACTCTGTCTTCAAGAGACATTAAATAGCCTTCTTGAGCAGCTTTTTTAATTGCAATTGTGCATCCGTCAATGCCACCCCAGAAGGGGAAGTTGAGTACGTCAGGTAATTCGCCACTTGCGAGCATGAGGTTTAATTCAGTTGCTTCATTTTCCACGGCATATGTGAAATTTAAAGTAGTGTTGAATTTTTCTTTGATTACTTTGCCTACATAATCCAATTCAGGATTAGGAGCAAGAGGTTCACGACCACACCAAACCATTGCCACGTCAATTGTCATGGGGGAGTATTCTGTTGTAGCTTGTGCGTTTATTGTAAATAAACCTACAAACAGCGTACAGAGTAGAAGCATTGAAACCAGTTTTTTCATGAGAAAACCCTCCTTTTAATATTTCATATTGCGCTTGCAATATTACTTACTCTTTTACAGAACCCACCGTTACGCCTTTTACAAAGTATTTTTGTAAAAATGGATAGATAAACAATATTGGAAGTGTTGTAAGCATTAGAACAGCCATTTTAAAAGATTCTGCTGTCACTGCCGACTGCTGAACAGCGATGTTCATCATTTCTTGTTGTTCGTTAAAAGATTGAACATTTAATTCTACGGTCATTTTTCTAAGAAGCGTACCCAGTACAATCATGCTTTCATCCTTGATATAATACATGCCTGTAAACCAATCGTTCCATTTGCCCACAGCCACAAACAGCGCAACCGTTGCAAGAATAGGCATAGATAAGGGTAAATAAATCTGTCCAAATATCCGAACTTCACTCGCTCCATCAATACATGCTGCTTCATTTAGCGCATCTGGAACATTGTTTGTAAAAAAGGAACGAATGAGTAAAATGTTGTAAAAACTAATTGCGCCCGGTAAAATATACACCCAATATGTGTTTATAATTCCAAGCTGTCTAAACGTCAAGTAGGTAGGTATAAGACCTGCTGAAACAATGTTTGTAATAAACATAAAAAATGTAATTGATCTTCTAAAAGGCAATGTTTTTCGAGAAAGAGCATAAGCAGCCAAACTACATCCCAACAGTGCAATCACTGTTGCAATCACCGTAACACTCACTGTAACAGCATATGCAGTGCCCAGTGCACCATCTTCAATCACACGGATGTAATTATCCATCGTCCATTCACGTGGCAGAAAATAAATACCCCCTCGCATTGCATCGTGTCCATCATTAAAAGATAAAATAAACGCATACCAAAAAGGATAAAACATCATCAAAGCAACGATACCTTGAACGCCATAATTGAATACATCAAATATTTTTTCTCCAACGGATTTTCTAATTTTCATGCGTACACTCCTTTCCTTAAATTGTTCACCATAATGATTGATTTGTAAGACGTGCAGACAATGTATTGACAACATACACAATGCCTAATGTTAAAACAGAAGTCATCAACCCAACAGCAGTAGAGTAACTAATGTTAAAATTGAGCAGGCCTTGTCTGAAAATAAAGATATCTAACGTTTCAGAAACATTGAAGTTACCCGGAGTTTGCATTAAGAAAATCTGATCAAACCCGGAAGATAAAATCCCTCTAAACTGTAAAATAAACATCAACACAATTGTGGGGATAATCGCAGGAATGGTAACGTTTGTAGTACGTTGAAAACGATTTGCACCATCAATGGCTGCTGCTTCGTAAAGCTCTTGATTGACCCCTGAAAGCGCTGCCAAATAAATAATAGAGGACCATCCCATGTTTTTAAAAATATCTGTAATCCAAACAAGACTATAAAACCATTTTTCTTCTCCAAAGAAATAAATCGGTTTATCTATCAACCCTAATTTTATCATAAATTCATTCAGCAAACCATTGTTAGGATTGAGCAACACGGAAAATAAAGTAATTACGATAACCCATGAAACAAAATGAGGGAGATAACTCAAGCTCTGCACTGTTTTTTTGTATTTTGTACAAGATATCTCATTGAGTAACAGAGCAAAAATAATAGGAACAGGAAAACACAAAAAAATCTTTAATAAAGAAATCTTGAGTGTATTTTTAATAATAAAATCAAATTGATAATAATTTAAAAACTTTTCAAAATATTTTAATCCTGCCCACGGACTTCCAAAAATCCCCTTTCTAAAACTGTAATTTTTAAAAGCAACAATATTGCCCAACATAGGCAAATAATTGAATACAAATAAACCAACAATGGCTGGCACTAAAAATAGATATAACCATCTATGGTGCCAAACTTGCTTCCATAATCTTGCTCTCCTTGCTCTCAACTTTGCGTTCATAAAATAATCCCCTATCTGCTTTCTTTTCAAAATTATTGTATCATTGTTTTCAGGTCTAGGGTATAATAAAAATGTGCTTTAATATGACTATTTCGCTATTTTTCGGAGGAAAAGTACAAAATGAATTATGATTTTGGTAATACTACGGACACAAAAACTATTTTTTTTCACGCTCACTTACAAGAAGACAATGAAAATGGATGGATGACTTTACCACACCATCATGAATGTATTGAGGTTATTTATTGTCTTGAAGGGAAAATGGACGTTTATTTGGATAACGAAATATTATTTTTCAATGAAGGAAGTTTATTGCTCATTCCCTCTCAAATGGTTCACGCAATCAAAACATATCAAGATGTTCAAAGTAAATATATTGTCATCCAGTTTCAACCTGATTTTTTAAAGCTTGGCAATGTCACAACGACTGAATGGGCATATGTTTTTCCTTTTATTGTACGTGGCATCGCTCGACAACTGATTTTTACAGCAGATGACCTTCTCCACTCTAATATACCGAATATTTGCTCTAATATCTTATCTGAATATAAAAATTTGCAATATGGTTTTGAAATTGCTGTACGTGCTAATGTATATGAACTTGTTCTTTGGATACTTCGTAAATGGAACAAAAATGGCACTGTCCAAACAGTGCTCTCAAAAGATCCTAAAAGTACATTAAAAATTAAAAATGTACTTGAATTTATTCACACAAATTACATGAAC
>CAYTPJ010000135.1:0-6273 GCA_964439755.1 uncultured Oscillospiraceae bacterium | reverse complement strand
AAAAATACAAGAAAAAAAGGAAACAAGCTTTGGGGGTATGACGTTCTATCAAGGGAAGCTCTATGGGGTGGACGTGGTGCTCGCTTTATCGGGCGTGGGCAAAGTACACGCTGCTATGTGCACGCAGGCGATGATTTGCATGTTTCATGTGTCTGAAATTTTAAACATTGGTGTAGCAGGTGCGCTTGACAAAGATTTGCGTGTAGGAGATACGGTGATAGCCTCTTCCTTTGTGCAACACGATATGGACACATCTCCTGTGGGCGACCCTGTGGGCATGATTTCGGGCATTGATCAAGTGCACATTGAAACGGACAAACAGAGAGTACAAAACTTGGAGGAGGCTGTAAAAAAAGCAAACCTTCCTTATGTGAGGGGCACGATTGCAACGGGCGACCAGTTCGTAGCAGATATAAAGAGAAAAGAAGAAATTGTATCTTTGTTTTCAGCTCTTGCGTGTGACATGGAAGGGGGCGCTATTGCCCAAGTTTGTTTTGAAAACCATGTGCCTTTTGCAGGCTATCGTGTGATTTCAGATACGTATGGCGATGCGAGAGAATATATGGAAAAGGTGTTTATTGCATGCAACCAAAGTGCAGTATTATTAAAAACATTTTTAGAGAGTAGGTGACACAATTGTTTGACAAATGGGATGACAGATTTATGCACATGGCATATCAGATCGCTGATTGGTCCAGCTGTTTTCAAGAACATCGCAAGGTGGGCGCATTGATTGTAAAAGACAAGCGTATTATGACCACAGGGTACAACGGCGCACCACAGGGCATGAAAACATGTAAGGAAAGAAAAGAGTGTTTAAGGCGTAAAATGAACATTCCATCTGGCACACGTGCAGAAGTGTGTTATGCCATTCATGCAGAGCAAAATGCCATCATACAAGCGGCCAAATTGGGCATTCAAATTGAAAATGCTACGCTGTATTGCACGCATCAGCCTTGTTCTGTGTGCGCTAAAATGATTGTCAATGCAGGCATTCGGCGTGTGGTGTACGAACAAGGGTATCCGGATGATTTCACGTTTGAAATATTTAGAGAATCGGGCGTACTGCTTGAAAAATACGAAAGGGTAGAAAAATGAAAAAATTATTGTGCTTGTTTCTCGTGTTTTTATGTATTCCTTTTTTTGCTGTGGCAGAAAATCAAATGCCAGATCCTGTTCCTCTTTTGGCATATGATGAAATTCCACAAACACCCATGGGCATTAAAAATTACTTGCTTTTGTGTGTAGACTCTTGGGATGCCAACCCCAAAAATTTGGGGAACACGGACGGCATTGTGCTCGTCACAGTGGATGAATATGCAGGGCGCATTGTGCTCACCTCTTTTATCCGTGATATGCTCATTCAAAGAAAAGACGGTGGTTTTAATAGAATTAGCCGTTTTGCAAGCCAAAATGGGCACAACAAGGCTGCGATTGAAGAACTGGTGGACTTGTTTGGCACACACTTTGGCATTTTGATTGACAACTATATTGTGGTGGACTGGAGCATGATTAAAAATATCATCGATGCATCTGGTGGTGTGGACATCACAGTGACAAATGGTGAAGCTGTGCGCTTGAAGGATAAGACAGCGTATTCCAGAACGTGGACATCGCCCGAACTCAAAGGGGCAGGCACATACCACTTTAATGGGCATGGCGCTGTGATTTATATGCGTATTCGCTCCAACACGTCTGTGAATGGAGAAACGCAGGATTTTAGACGTACTTCAAGGGCAAGAACTGTGCTCATGAGCCTTGCCAATGGCTTAAAAGATATCACCTATGACGATGCCTTGAAATTGCTTGATGTGGTGGTAGAAAATACACTCATGACGAATATGTCCGCTGTGGATTTACTCGATGCCCTTCAAACGGCATATGACTTAAAAGGGTCTGAAATTGAGCAAATCAGAATTCCTTTTGACAAGACTTTTCACCCCATTACATACGTAGGGGGCGCATGCCAACAGATTGACTTTGTGGAAAATAGAGTGCGTATGCATGATTATCTGTATGGTAGCTTTATTGTAAGAGAAGAAGAATAAAATATAACGGAGGATCATTCAATGCAGTACAGGAACAACAACAAAACTGGAAAAGATGTATCTTTACTGGGCTTTGGGTCTATGCGCTTGCCCACAAGGCAAGAGGGGGAAAAGACGGTCATTCACCGTGAAGAAGCGATTGCGCTCATTCGCCATGCCATTGACAGTGGAGTCAACTACATGGACACTGCCTATGCGTATCACAACATGGAAAGCGAAGTTGTGATGGGGCTTGCGCTCAAAGATGGGTATCGTGAAAAGGTGACTTTGACGAGCAAACTGCCCCCATGGTACGTAAGCGAAAAAAAAGATTTAGACAGAATTTTGGATGAACAGCTCAACAAGATGCAAGTGCCTTATTTGGATTACTATATTTTGCATTCACTCAATAAGGAAAACTTTGAAAAACTGTGTGCCTTGGACTTTAGAGGGTTTTATGATAGAGCATTAAAAGATGGACGTATTAAGCACACAGGCTTTTCTTTCCACGATGAGTTTGACGTGTATATGGATATTTTAACTTCTTATGACTTTGATATGACACAAGTGCAGTTCAACTACTTAGATGAATTTAAGCAAGCGACACTGCAAGGTGTGATTGAAGCAGGTAAAAGGCATGTGCCTGTTGTGATTATGGAGCCTTTAAGAGGGGGCGCTCTTGCTACACCACCTAAGAATGTGCAAGCAATGATGGATGGCTATGAAAAGCAGTATTCACCTGTGGAATGGGCATTTAGATATGTGGCAGACAGGCCTGAAGTGCTCACTATTTTGAGTGGTATGAGCAACAGAGCACAGTTGGATGACAATATTCGTATCTTCTCTCAAGAAGATTTTAAAGCAAATAATTTAACGCAAAAAGATTTGGCGTTTACAAAGGACTTGCGTGAGGCATACTATAAGAGAATGCCCATTCCTTGCACACACTGTGACTATTGCCAGCCTTGTCCCATGGATGTAAAAATCCCTGATTTGTTCGCAAGCTACAATGAAGCACACATGTTTGATAGGGAGCAAGCTTTCAAAAATGCGTATAAAGACTTTGAAAGTAAAAATCAAGACGCATCAAAGTGCGTTGCTTGTAAAAAGTGCATGTCCGTATGTCCTCAGCACATAGACATTGTGTCATGGCTTCAAAAATTGCATCAGGATGCAAAATAATTAAAAAAGAAAAGGGGCGCATGTATTTTGTAACACAACAAACGCATGAAAAAGAGGAAACGTGATGCAAAATACTTGCCCCTGTTTTATATTTTACCTAAAAAGAAAGGCATACTATGTATGGATTTTTGATTGCAAGTGCTATTTTGCTTGGCACTTGGCTCGCTTCTAAAGAGGAAAAACGTTTGGGTTTAAAGAAAGACACCATGCTGGATTTGGTGTTTTACATCATTCCCCTTGCCCTTGTTTGTGCACGGCTATACTATGTGGCTTTTGCTTTTGATAGCTATAAAGATGACCTGATCCGTATTTTTTATGTATGGGAAGGGGGGCTTGCCATTTATGGAGGGGTTATTGGGGGCATGATTGGGGGGTATATTTTTTCAAAGAAAAGAAATATTCCCTTTTTAACCATTGCAGACATGGTAGTACCTTCTCTTATTTTAGGGCAAGCCATCGGCAGATGGGGTAATTTTTTCAACAAAGAAGCGTATGGCAATTTGGTAGAAAATGTCAAATTGCAGTTTTTCCCTTATGCCGTAAAAATAGGCGATAATTTCTATCAAGCGACCTTCTTTTACGAATCCATGTGGGATTTAGCTACTTTTATATTGTTGTACAGTATGCGCAAAAAGTGGCAAAGAGGAGATGGACTGTTCTACTACTTTATTTTTTATGGTTTGGGCAGAAGCATCATAGAAGGATTGCGCTCTGATAGCCTTATGTTTATGGGCATAAGGGTGAGCCAAATGCTCAGCGTGTTGCTCATTATGCTTGGTATTGTGTGCCTTTTGATAAAGCATCATAAACACAAGCAAGAAAATAAATAACTAAAAATAAATAACTAAAAATAAATAAAAAACACGGTGGTAAGCATTTTTATCATCGTGTTTTTTTATATATTATAAGCCTTTTTGAACTTTAAATTGATGCATTTGTATGGATTGGGGCAGGAGCAAATACTTGCCTTTTTTTAGTGTGGAAAGAGCAAAATTTTCTTTTTCCATCCTTTCTAACGATTGCACAAAAACCAGTGTATCACCTTGTATTTTGTATACAAAAAGGATGCGTGCAGATAAGATGGAGGGGATGTCAAGGGGGGAATATGCGCCTTTATGACGTTCATAATGCACAGTTAAAATTGAATAATCAGGGGGAGAAACGTTTAAAAAGTAATTGTGTAAAATTGTAGCGCTTAAAGGCGTGTTTTCAAAGGAATAAGGGGGAAATATACTTTCAAGCGCTTGAGGCAAAAAGAGATATATGCCTTCCTTTAAAGAAAATTGGAGTGCGTTGTCGTAGAGTGTATACACATTTTCTTCACGTTTTTCGCTGTTGTAAAAACGGATAACATGAACTTCATCCTTGTACAAGCCTTTGGGTAAAGAGATGTGTACACGGCAGTTGAATAGTAAAATTTCCTGCGTTACTTCTAAAGTAGCGTAATTTAAGAGCGCTTTTGGGAGGTTTTCATGTGGATATGCAGCGCCCAAAGTCGTTAAACGATTTTTGACTAAAGTGTTTGCTACTTGTGTTTTGATGCGATCTTCGTAAGTATTGATTTGAACTTGCGTCATATGTTTTAACTGTGTTTCAGATTTTAAAGAGAGCTGAACACCTGTAACGCTTTGTGCCTTTTTAATGGTATCACGCAAATTGGCTGTGCTCACTTCTTTTTTTATACAGATGAGGGATAAATGGTCAAGGGCAATGTAGCCTGTGTTTTGTGTTTGGTCAAAGGAAAACTGGAGGGTGATGGAATTTCTGTCTTCCAAAATCTCTGGCAAATAAAAATCTATTTTGTTAACACCAGGTTGAAGGGAGGTACGGAACAAAACTAAGGTTGTGTCCTCCGTTGTAGCATAAATAGTCAAGCGTTTTGGTGCATCAAATGTGCAATCCAGGGTGGTGCGCAGGCGTATGTTCTTAGAGTGTGCTGTTTTCAAGGATAATTGAAAGCCCGTATTTTCTTTCCAGTTTGTTGTGGGGGACAACACAAGCTCTTTGTTTTTGTTTTGCATCTTTAATGTGTTGTCTAAGAAAAAAGATAAATGGGGTTGGCTTTGTGTGTGTTGAAAAAAGTATGGATAAAATTCAAGAAAATCCGTTCCTTCCTTTTCATCAAAAGATAGGAGCGTTATCGTGTTTTCATATAGGGCGTGGATTGTCATATTGTCTGTGATGGAAAAGGTATACGTGTGTTCTTTGGACAAGCAAGTGTCTTTTTGATACCACCCTAAAAACCGTTTTCCCTCTGTGTCGCTTGCAGAAAGGGTGATGTTTGAATGTTCGTAGTATTTGCCATTAAATGTATTGGACAATTCCATGTTGTTTAAACTGCATACATTGTCTTGAATGCCTTTGATTTGAAGTGTATAAAGAGGCATGTCAATATGCAATTTTGTTTTTAATTCTTCAATGATTGATTCTGTGCGATTGTTGAAAAAATCATATATTCTCTGCAAATAGGTTTCATATGTTGTTTGAGAAAATGGGTGCGTATATCGTTCGTAATCTTTAAAAATATACTGCCTGTAATAGCTTGAAAACTGCTGAATAAGCGAATTGATGCGATATTTATTGCAATCAATTTGAGCGATATCCATCATGCGTGTTAGGAATTTTTCTTTAAAATCGGGATTTTGTATGAGCGCAGAAAATATAACCTCGTTTTGTAAGAAATCAAGGGGGGTTACATTTGGACTGGTGGAAAAACCGAGAGATTGATCCAAATCATCGCACGTCCAACGCCATTTTCCGTCCTGATAGGGGGCATCTGATGTACTAAAAGAACGGAATAATTTATAGTTTTTACTGCTGTTGAGCCAGTCTGCCCAATACAGATAAATGCCACTTGCAATATAGTTCATGTAGCTGTCTATATCAATCAATTCTTGTGCACGCAAATAATCCTTTTGATTTTGACAGTCAAGCAGAGCAAATTCATCTAACATATTTTGATATAGGATGCGCCCTTGTTCGCCACCTACGTATATTTCACCTGCTTTGACTACAATTAAGTCGTCCTGCTCAATGCCCGTGTGCGTGTAGAAAAAATTATCGT
>CAYTPJ010000134.1:0-6416 GCA_964439755.1 uncultured Oscillospiraceae bacterium | reverse complement strand
CCTACAACAGGGCATCTTTGCCCTCCAACAAGAACATGACCCCGATTGGACAACAGTCTATGGTAACCATCTCCATATCCCACAGGCAAAGTTGCCAAAAGAACATCTTGTGGCGCACAATAAGTGCCTGAATAGCTGACCAAAGCCCCTTTGTCCACTTTCTTTAAATAGGATATTTCCGTCTTGAAAGAAAGTGCTTTTTTCAAGTCCAAATCACATGGATATTGAGGGTATCCATAAAGAATGATGCCTGCACGCACCTGATCAAAGTGTGCATTTGAAAACCTTGTCAAGGCTGTGCTTGCGCTGGCATGTTTGACCACGCCTTTTGGCATATACTTTATCATTTCCAAAAAGGACGCAAGTTGCTTGTTTTGATAGCTTGTGTTTTTACTATCTGCACATGAAAAGTGTGTAAACACGCCATCTAAAGAAATGTTCTTGGAATTGGAAAGTGCATTTAAAACGTCCTGTAATTCTTCCTTTGTCCTTATTCCAATTCTATTCATGCCTGTGTCTAACTTAATGTGCACGCTTGCTTTTTTATTTAAAGCAGAAGATATTTTTTGCAACTGCTCCACCATTTGCATAGACACAATGGGCACAATCAAATTGTTTTGAACAGACGCATAAAGCCCTTTTTCATTCAGCGCACCAAGCACAAGGATAGGGGCAGACACCTCCTTTTGACGCAGTGTTTCCCCTTCTTCAGCTATGGCGACTGCAAGCGATGATGCACCATTTAATAGCACGTTTTGAGAAACTTTGACCAAGCCATGTCCGTAAGCATTTGCCTTCACAACTGCCATAACAGACGTATCCCCTACATACTTTTTAATCTGACGCATGTTGTGCCTTATTTTTTCCAAGTCCACTTCAACATGCGTCGCACGGTATCGCATCAAAATATGCCTCCAAATTAAATATGCATTAAATATCCATAATGTCTTCTTGTTTTAAAAGTAAAACATTATTTTTAAGCAAAATTTCTTCTGCCTTTTGGATTTCTTCCACTCTAAATACAATGAGTGCGTTGTTCCCTTTGTGACGAACAAAGCTGTACAAATACTCAATGCCAATGTCCTGTTCGCTCAAAAGCTCCAAAATTTCACAAAGTCCACCCGGCTTATCGGGTACAGACACAGCGAGCACATCTGTAAGACAAGCTGTATACCCTGCACTTTCAATCAAGGCAACGGCTTTTTTATAGTCCTTTACGATCCCTCTCATAATACCAAAATTAGTCGTATCTGCAATTGACATAGAGACAAGATCAATTTGATTTTCTCCCAATAGTCGAGTAAAGTCTGCAAGCTTTCCCTTTGTGTTTTCGATGAAAACGGAAATTTGTTTCACATACATAAAACACACGCCTCCCTTCGTTCTTATATTATATCATATTTTATGTGCATATACCATAGGCTAAATAAAAAAATTAAATTCTTTTATCAATGACTCGTTTTAGTTTCCCTTCGCTTCGTGGCAAGCTCATAGGTGGACAAAGTTTGACCTTTGCGTGTACGAGCACTTCAGAAGCAATTCTATTTTCAATCGTGTTTTTAAGTTTTTCTACTTCTTTAATTGTATCACCAACAAGCTGGCTCGACATTTCCACTTGAATTTCAATTGTATCCATATTAGACACTCTATCCACCACAATTTGGTAATGAGGAGAAACGCCTTTAATTTGAAGCAATGTGTGTTCAATTTGAGAGGGAAACACGTTGACACCACGAATAATGAGCATATCATCCGAGCGTGCATTCACTCTCCTCATTCGTACACTCGTGCGCCCGCAAGCACATTTATCTACATACAAGCAACTCAAGTCGTGTGTTCTATAACGTAATAAAGGCATACCTTCCTTGGTAAGCGTAGTAAACACGAGTTCACCTTCCTCGCCATAAGGCAATGGCTGGTCATTTTTATCAATGATTTCAGGCAAAAAATGATCATCCCACACGTGCAAACCGTTGTGCTCACAGCATTCCATCGCAACACCAGGGCCCATCATTTCTGTTAAGCCGTAAATATCAAACGCCTCTATGTGCAATTTTTCTTCAATTTGTTTGCGCATAGCATCCGTCCACGGTTCTGCTCCGAAAACACCTTTTTTGAGATGTAATTTCTCTATATCTTTGCCTTGTGACAAATAATAGTCTGCAAGATTGAGTGCGTATGAAGGTGTACAGCACAACGCAGTCGCATCAAAATCTTCTAATAACATAATTTGTCTGGCTGTGTTGCCCCCACTTGCAGGTACAACAGATGCGCCAATTTTTTCAGCCCCATAATGTGCGCCCAACCCACCTGTAAACAGACCATAGCCATAAGCAACGTGCACCACATCCCCTTTGTCAATACAAGCACAGGTCATGCTTCTTGCAACAAGCTCTGTCCAGTGATCCAAGTCGGTTTGCGTATACCCTGCAACAGTGGGTTTGCCTGTCGTACCAGAAGATGCGTGTATACGCACAATTTCTTCCCTTGGTACAGCAAATAAGCCAAAGGGATAATGATCTCTTAAATCCTGTTTTGTGGTAAAAGGTAGATATTTTACATCTTCAACTGTTTTAATATCTTGAGGTGTAACCCCTAAATCATGCATTTTTTTGTTGTAAAAAGGTACATTTTCATATACTTTTGCAACTAATTTTTTTAAATTTTCTGATTGTAAATGCATTTTTTCGTCACGTGACATTGTTTCAATTTGTTCGTTCCAGTATTTCATATACATATCTCTTTTCTTAAAATGCGTTGATGTCTTATTTATGATTATACATTTTGACCCAGTTCAAATGCTTTTATATTGGTTGCTAAAAATTTAGCAGGTACACACGCTTGAATGGCATTTACAAAATCCTCTTTTGAAAAATCCATATACTTAGAAAGTGCGCCCAACATAACAATATTAACTGCTTTTTGATTGCCACTTTCCCTTGCTTTTTGAAGGGCATCAAAAGCCAACACGCTCTTTTTGTTTGGCTTATCTGTTGGGTATTTTTTTACGCCCATGATGACGGGCATAGGGTCGATTTGCTGTGTGTTTTGAATGAGCACCCCTTCTTCTTTTAGAAAATCCTGTGCTCTCAGCGCCTCTAAATGTTCAAAGGCAAGCACAAAATCTGCTTGACCCATGGAAACAAGAGGCGCACATATCTCTGTGCCCAAGCGCACGTGTGTAATCACGCTGCCCCCTCTTTGAGACATGCCATGCACTTCGCTCATTTTGATGTCATATCCTTTTTCCAATGCGAGAGCGCCCAAAATTTTGCTTGTGAGTAAAATGCCTTGACCACCCACGCCCACAATCACAATATCATAACTTTTCACTCTGCTTTACCTCCGTCTAATGCATGGAAAGGGCATACTTTTGCGCACAATCCACATCCAACACACAAAGATTCATCTATTGTAATGCCCTTTTCAGTGCGTTTAATAGCAGGACAACCAAGTTGTAAACACTTAGAGCAATTTCTGCAATTCTCCACTTTGCACACAGTGATTTTTTCTTTTTTAAGCAGTGCACAAGGTCTTTTTGCAATGATCACAGATACTGCTTCACGTTGTAATTCTTCTGTAATCGTTTTCTTAAACAATTGAATATCATAAGGGTCGACCGTAACAGCGTGTGCACCAATTGCTGTACACAATTTTTCCAAATCCAACTCAGGTGCCACTTCACCATAAATATTCAAACCGTTTACAGGGTTATTCTGATGCCCCGTCATTGCCGTTGTCCTGTTATCCATAATTACAACCGTGATGGTGCCACCATTGTATACAGCGTCTATTAAAGGTGTAATACCACTGTGAATAAATGTGGAATCCCCTATCACTGCCACAGCTTTTCTTGAAAAATCTTTGCCATTTGCTTTTTCTGCACCAAATGCCATGCCAATGCTTGCGCCCATGCAAAGTGCAGAATCCATAGCAGATAAAGGAGGCAATGCACAGAGCGTATAACAGCCTATATCTCCAAACACTGTGAGCTTTTGTTGTTGTAGCGCATAAAAAGTAGCTCTATGAGGGCACCCAGGGCATAAAACAGGTGGACGAATGGGCAAGTCTAAAGAAACATTTTGTATTTCAGGGCATTTTTCATTTGAAAACAATGCTTTTATTTTTTCAACAGACAATTCCCCTTGCACGCCTGTTTTTTCTTTGCCTGAAATCTCAATGCCCATCGCTTTGATGTCTTTTTCAAGCACACCTTCTAATTCTTCAATGCAAATGAGTTTTTTCACTTTTTGAGAAAAATCCAAAATCAAATCCTTAGAAAGAGGATAAGTCATACCAAGTTTTAAAATGCTTGCCTGTGGCAGAGCTTCTTTAACGTACTGATATACGGTGCCAGAGCACACAACACCCAGTTCTTCCCCACGCATCAGCATTTGGTTCATGGAAAAAGAAGCAGCTTCTTGAGAAAGCGCATTTTCTCTTTGTTCTACAACCAAGTGCCTTTTCTTAGCCATTGCAGGCATCATCACATACTTTGTAAAATCTTTTTTATAAGGCTTTACAGGCACATTTTGCCTTTCTCCCAACGTAACAAGAGAGCGTGCATGCGATAAACGTGTGGTGGTACGCACAAAAACAGGTGTGTCATATTTTTCAGATATATCATAGGCAATTTTCATAAATGAAATACATTCCATGGAGTCAGCTGGTTCCAACATAGGGATGTGGGAGGCACGAGCAATCATTCTGCTATCCTGCTCATTTTGGCTTGAGTGCATACTGGGGTCATCTGCACACACAATCACAAGTCCACCCAAAACACCTGTATAAGATGCAGTATAAATCGGGTCGCTTGCAACATTGACGCCCACATGTTTCATAGCCGTCAACGCTCTTGCGCCTGTCATGGCGGCGCCAAAGGCAACTTCTGTTGCCACTTTTTCATTTGTTGCCCATTCACAGATAATTTCTTGATATTTGGCTGTGCAAGAGGTGATTTCCGTGCTCGGTGTGCCTGGATAGCTTGAAACAACGGTTACACCTGCTTCATATGCACCACGTGCAAGCGCCTCATTGCCCAGCATCAGCTTTTTTTCATCCATCATGTATCTCCTTCAAATATGTTGTAAGACTTTATAATATAAATAAACACAGAAAGCTGTGCTTCACATAAGTATAGCAAATAAGTAGGCAAAATGGAAGTTTTTTTTTTGTACTTTTTCACAAAAAAACGAGCCTGTATAAAATACAGACCCGTTCAACCACATACGTGGTAAAATTACTTGATTTCGATAACAGCGCCAACAGCAGCGAAAGCTTCTTTGATCTTTTCTGCTTCTTCTTTGGAAACTGCTTCTTTGATTGTCTTGGGGCAAGCTTCAACGAATTCTTTAGCTTCTTTAAGACCAAGGCCAGAAACTGCTTCACGAACAGCTTTGATAACCTTGATTTTTTCAGAACCAGCATCCTTGAGGATAACGTCGAATTCTGTTTGTTCTTCAGCAGCAGCAGCAGGAGCACCGGCAACAGCGCCAGCTACAGCAACAGGAGCAGCGGAAACACCGAATTTTTCTTCGAGTGCTTTAACCAAATCGTTGAGTTCAATCACTGTCATGGACTCAATAGCGGAAATAAATTCTTCATGTGTCATGGTATTTTCCTCCATATAATTTCATTTTTTGTGTTTAGCAGTGCTTATTCTTCGCCTGCTTTTTGTTTTCTGATTGCTTCTAAGCAGAAGACAAACTTGCTGATAGAAGAGTTCAAGCTGCCAACCAAACGTCCAAGCAATACTTCGCGTGAAGGCATGGAAGCAAGTGCTTTTACGCCCTTTTCATCAAGAACTTCAGTGCCCATCAAACCAATGTGGATGGAAAGGCGATCTGTTTTGGACTTTTCGATGAAATCTGTAACAACTTTAGCAGGTGCTACAACATCCTGCATACCAAATGCAAAAGCATTAGGGCCGTTTAAAGCTTCATCAAAACCTTCGATGTTCAATTCGTTGAGTGCACGACGCACCAAAGTGTTCTTAAGCACCACGTATTCCACGTTTTGCTCACGGCACTGCTTACGAAGCTCTGTTACTTGCTGAACGTTCAAACCATCATTTCTGATGAACATAACGCTCTTTGCTTCCTTGAACTTCTCAACGATTTCTGAAACAACGACCTTTTTGTTCTCTAAATTCTTGCTCATTTCTGTTTCACCATTTTCTCGGCTAAGATTAAAAGAAACCCCTGTGCATTCAGGCACAAGGGCTTCATAAAAACAGAACTGTTTAAAATCAAGCTGACTTGAACCTCGGCTGGCAATTTTAAGTAAGAATTGCTTCTCACACCCGCTGTCTTAGGCACAGGCTCTTTTGAGCCATGAATATTCTACCACATATTTCTTTATGCGTCAAGTGTTTTTAAAAAAATATTTATTCGCCTTCACATTTTTTTGATGAAAAA
>CAYTPJ010000133.1:0-6445 GCA_964439755.1 uncultured Oscillospiraceae bacterium | reverse complement strand
GCAGACTATGCGTTCACAGTGGACGGGGGTGCACCCAACGAAATTGAGTATGAAAATTTCAATGCAGCAAGCGCTACTGTAAAGGTGCAGGGGTTGAGCATCCACCCAGGCAGTGCGAAAGATAAAATGATCAACGCTCTCAAAGTGGGCATTGAGTTTGACAACATGTTGCCTCCTGTAATGACACCCGAACACACAGAAAACTATGAAGGGTTTATCCATTTAAACGACATGCAGGGCGAAGTGGACAATGCCACATTGTGCTACATCATTCGTGACCATGACAAGCAAAAGTTTGAAGAAAAAAAGAAGATTTTGCAAAATACTGCGCAGTATTTGAATGTGAAGTATGGAGAAAACACAATTTCTTTGCAATTGAAAGACAGCTATTTTAACATGCGTGAAGTGCTCGAAAAGGATATGCGCCCTGTTGAAAAAGCAAGAGAAGCAATGCAAAAAATGGGGTTAACTCCTCTTTCTGTGCCTATCAGAGGGGGCACGGACGGTGCACGCCTTTCCTTTATGGGCTTGCCTTGCCCCAATTTGGGCACAGGGGGCATGCATGCGCATGGTGTGCTTGAAATGGCATCTGTTGAACATATGCATACTATTGTTGAACTGCTTAAAACGATTGTGCTCGCTTAATATTTTAGGATAACAAAAGGAGATTTTCTCTTGAACAACACAACATCCTTTTTAAAAACTGCTGTTTTAATCCATGATTTATCAGGGGTGGGCAGGTGTTCACTCACTGTGGCGTTGCCCATTCTTTCAGCAATGGGCGTAACAGGCGCTTGTTTGCCTACTGCGTATTTGTCTACGCATACAGGGGGTTTTACAGATTACTTTTTTAGGGATTTAACAGAGGACATGGAAAAGGTGTTTGCGCATTGGGAGAAAGAAAATCTGTCTTTTGACGGTGTGTATACTGGGTATATCGCCACAAAAAAACAAACGGAAATCATATTAAACATATTAAAAAGCATCAAGCAAAAAGGAGGGCTTACTGTGGTAGACCCTGTGTTGGGTGACCATGGCAAGCTCTATTCGGGGCTGTCTAAAGACATGGTGGAGGGGATGAAATCTTTGATCCCTTATGCAGATGTGATAACCCCCAACTACACAGAAGCCTC
The DNA here is from genome assembly GCA_964439755.1 of uncultured Oscillospiraceae bacterium. Classification (GTDB taxonomy): domain Bacteria; phylum Bacillota; class Clostridia; order Christensenellales; family Aristaeellaceae; genus CAYTPJ01. The sequence continues at coordinate 5,312 of CAYTPJ010000133.1, read as the reverse complement.
TTTGTTGCTTGACATTCCATATAAAAACACATATAATAGATGTGAATTAAAGGAAATGATTGAGGGCTTTCAGCGCTTGGGCGCAAAGGATATTGTGCTCACAGGGTATGAAGAAACAAAAGGGCAAGTGGGCGCACTTTGCTATTCCAAAGGGGAAACAAAAGCTTTTGTGTTAGACCATGTACCGGCGCATTTTGATGGTACGGGGGATGTGTTTACCTCTGTGCTCACAGGCGCATTGCTCAATCACAAAAGCGTGTTTGAAGGGGCAGAAATTGCCGTGTCTTTTACACATGATGCCGTATTACAGACGTTTTTACATCATGGCAATGAACACTTTGGTGTTGATTTTGAAACACTATTATATACATTAAAAGAAAGATTGGAGAAAAAGCATGATCAAGTATGAAAAGGCTCTAAAAGGCGAAGAAGAAAAGCTTGTGAACTTTGGCAACTACGTGTTCAGCCAAAGCGCACGCCCCCATGACTTTAGGAAGTTGCTCCCTAAAGTGTACAAAAAAGGGAGAGAAAATGCCTCTTGTCACTATGTGGCGCATGATGCAGAAAATGACATCAAAGCGATGGTGTGTTGCCCTGTGGTGGATGTAAACATCTTGGAGGAACACATCAAATTAGGGCTTGTAGGCACAGTGAGTGTGCACCCTTATGCACGCTCTGAAGGGCACATGAAGCATGTGATGAAGCTTGTGCATGACGATATGAAAGCCAAAAATGTGGACGTGATTGGCTTGGGTGGGCAAAGACAGCGCTACAATTATTTCCTCTATGAACATGCAGGGGCGAACGCAGGCTTTGCAATCGATACGACAAACGTGCGCCATGCTTTAAAAGATGTGGATGAAAGCGTGATTACGCTGAAAAAATTGTCCGAACTGGACAAAGAAGAAATTGCACTTTGCTATGACTTGTATGAAAAAGGGTATGTGCACGGCGCAAGAAACAAGGATATGTATTTTGACATCATGTCTTCTTGGACGTCTGACCTTTTGGCTGTTTATAAAAAAGGAGTTTTTGCAGGCGCACTCGTTCAAAGAGGAAATGAAATTACAGAGTTGTTGCTTAAAAATGAGCATGATTTGTATGCAGTGATCAAAAAGTGGTTTAGTTTTAACAAGCATATTGAACATACATATACCGTTGCGTGGGCATATGAAAAAGAACGCTTAAAGTTGCTTGAAAATTTAGCAGAAAGCATGGAAATCCGTGCAAACCAAATGCTGTATATTTTGAATTTTAAAAACGTACTGTCTGCTGTGATGCGTTTAAATGAAAAATGTAAACATATGCAGGACGGATCCGTGGTGGTAAAAATTGAGCAAGAAAACATTGAAATTTCTGTCAAAGACAATGTGAGCACTGTGTGCTACACAGACAAAGCCCCTCAATTGACGCTGGATACATTGAGCGCAGAAAGAATGTTCTTTTTGCCCACAAAGTTTTTAACAGCAGATGATGAACATTTTAAAAACTGGTTGCCCCTGCCATGGGCACTGCCTGTGCCAGACCATTTTTAATCAAAATTAAAAGGGAGAAACATAGTGTATCAGGCTCTTTATCGTGTGTGGCGCCCCAAAACTTTTTCTCAAATGGTGGGTCAAGAAGCCATTGTAAACACCCTGAAGCATCAGGTGATGACAGGGCGTATTGCGCATGCCTATCTTTTTTGTGGCAGTAGAGGCACAGGTAAAACAAGCGCTGCCAAGATTATGGCACGTGCCATCAACTGTATGGACAACAAACAGGGCGACCCTTGTTTAGAGTGCGAATCTTGCAAAACAATAGAGCAAAACGCTTCTTTTGACGTGTTTGAAATGGACGCTGCCAGCAACAGCCGTGTGGAAGAAATCAGAGAATTGCTGGACAAGGTGGACTATCCACCCCAGTTTGGCAAGTATAAAGTGTACATCATTGATGAAGTGCACATGCTGTCCAACGCAGCGTTTAATGCGCTTTTAAAGACACTGGAAGAGCCACCTTCTTACATGGTGTTTATTTTAGCCACCACAGAGCCTCAAAAACTCCCTGCCACCATCCTCTCTCGCTGTCAGCGCTTTGATTTTGGGCGTTTTACAGAAAAAGAGTTGGTGGGTAGAATGAAAGAAACAACTGCTTCTTTGGAGCAGAAAATATCAGATGATGCGTACTTGCTCATTGCACAGAGTGCAGAAGGGGGCATGCGTGATGCGCTCTCCCTTTTGGACATGTGCTTGGGCACAGGGCAGGACATTACAGAAGATAGCGTTCGCAAAGTGCTCGGCGCTGCAGACAAGACATTGCTGTTTGACTTTGCACAGAAAATCATTGAGGGCAACACGGGCGATGTGTTGACTTTGGTGGATGATGTGGTGCAAAAAGGGTATGACGTGCAAGTGTTTTTAAAGGATTTAAGCAGGCATTTTCGCTTTTTGCTCACTTTTAAGCTGTGTGAAAAAGGGGAAAACAATATGCTCTCTATCACGCATGAAAGTGCAGAGAGATATAGACAGCAAGCCAAGCTCTGTTCTTCTCAAAGAATGCTTCGGGTGCTCGATTTGATTATGCATGCTGAAGCAGACACACGCTTTCAAATGAGTGCAAAAACAGTGCTGACCGTGTGTGCTTTAAAGGCAGCGCAAGAAGCAGAAGAAGAAAATATATCAGGGCTTTTAGAGCGCATAAACGAGCTTGAAATCAAGTTGAGCAACATAAAGCAAGGGGGATTTGTGCCTGTAAAAACGCAAGAAAATGCGCCAAAAGCAGAAAACAAGGCAAACGATGGCACGCAACCTGTGATTGTGGACAATGTACAAAAAGGGGAAAGGTTGCCCAAAGACGTGTGGAACGATGCCATTAAGATTGTGAAAAAAGAAAACCCACGTCTTGCCATAGGCTTAGGCAAATTTGCAGGGTACAACAATGGGGTGTATCGCTTGCGTTTTTCTAAAGAAGATGACATGTGGGTGCAGTTGCTCAACGACCCTGCACGCCGTGAAGTGGTGGAAGAAGCGCTCCTTCGTTCGGGTGCAACCAGTGCACACTTTGAAGCAGTTTCAGAAAATGCTGTGATTGATGTGAGCAAACAAAAAAAGGCTGAAGAAGCGTTGGAAGCGCTTTCGGATACGTTTGGTAGAGAAAATATCATTGTGAATGACTGAGGAGGAAAAATCATGGAGTTTATTCTATCTGCTTTTGCAGATGAAGCAAGCAACGATTTGGACGAACAGTTGCAAACGCTCAAATTTCACGATATTCATAAGATTGAACTTCGGAATTTGAATGGCAAAGGGTGCAAGGATTTGACGTTGGAGGAAGCAAAACAAGTCAAAGAGAAGCTGGAGGCACAAGGCATTTCTCTATCTTCTTTAGGCTCTCCTTATGGCAAAATCAATATCCAAGATGATTTTGCGCCACACTTTGAGGAATTTTTACATGGTCTTAAAATCACAAAGGCTTTGGGGGGCAACTCCATTCGCATGTTCAGCTTTTTCATGCCCAAAGATAAAAATCCTTTGGATTACAAAGAAAAAGTGTTTGAACGTTTGGAAAAAATGTTGGAGGCTGCTCAAAAAGAAAACGTACAATTGCTACATGAAAATGAAAAGGATATTTTTGGTGACACAAAAGAGCGTTGCCTTATGCTCATGGAGCAGTTTAAAGGGCGCTTAGGGCTGATTTTTGACCCTGCCAACTTCATTCAAAGTGGTGAAGATGTGTTGGAAGCATATGAAATGTTAAAGCCTTATATCACGTACATGCACATTAAAGATGCGATAAAAGCAGATGGCGCAGTGGTGACGGCAGGCAGTGGGGAAGGGCACATCAAGGACATTTTAAAAGATATCAAAAACACACGTAAGGAAGGCATGATTTTGACGCTCGAACCACATCTCACTGTGTTTAGAGGGCTTCAAAGTTTGCAAACAGAAACCTTGGTGCACCACATGCAGTTTGCTTCTCAACAAGAGGCATTTTCAGCTGCTGTACAGGCACTTAAAAATATCATACATACACTATAAGGAGAAAGAAAATGTTAAAGCTTGGTATTATTGGCGTTGGGAACATGGGCGCAGGGCATGCAGAAAACATTCAAAAAGGTTTGTGCAAAGACATTGTGGTGTCTGCCGTTGCAGACAGAAAAGAAGCAAGAAGAACATGGGCAAAGGAAAACTTGCAGGATGTCAAAATCTTTACAGAAGGCAGCGAATTGATTAGAAGTGGCGCATGTGATGCTGTGCTCATTGCAGTGCCTCACTATCAGCACCCCGAGCTCGCAGTAGATGCCATGCAACACGGCTTGCACGTGATGTGTGAAAAGCCTGCTGGTGTGTACACTTTGGATGTAAAGAGAATGAACGAAGAAGCAGCAAAGCATGAGGATTTGACTTTTGCAATGATGTTCAACCAACGCACCAACTGCTTGTATAGAAAAGCCAAAGAGCTGATTGAAAGTGGCGAAGTGGGCGATATTAAACGTGTAACGTGGATTGTGACAGACTGGTTTAGAACACAGTTCTACTATGATTCAGGCGCATGGCGTGCTACTTGGGCAGGAGAAGGCGGCGGCGTATTGCTCAATCAGTGCCCCCACCAATTAGACCTTTTGCAGTGGCTGTGTGGACTGCCTAAAAAAGTGCATGCGTTCATTCACGAAGGCAAGTGGCATGACATTGAAGTGGAAGACGATGTGACAGCGTACATGGAGTTTGAAAATGGCGCAACAGGCGTATTTATTACTTCTACCGGAGATGCACTGGGCACCAATCGCCTTGAAATCACAGGCACAAAGGGTCGCATTATTGTGGACAACAATCAAGATATCACTTTTGATAGAATTATTGAAGGGGATGAAAGAACGTTCAGCGATACGAGCAAGCAAGGGTTTGGTTTGCCAAAATCAGAGCGTGTGGAAATAACATTAGATGGCAAAAACGAACAGCATGTGGGCGTTTTAAACGCATTTGCAGCACACATTGAAAGAAATGAGCCTCTTGTTGCAGAAGGCAAAGAAGGCATTAAAGGGTTGATGCTTTCAAACGCTATTCATTTGTCTGGTTGGACACATGAAACAGTGACACTGCCTATCGATGAAGAAAAATTCTTAAAGCTCTTAAACGAGCGCCGTAAAACTTCTCGCTTAAAGGAAGAAGTAGACGTAACAGAAAATTTAAAGGGCACTTTCTAATTTTATTTTTTTTGACGTTTGAAAACTTAAAAAACAATAAAAAACCTCCAATACAAGGAAAATCAAGGGGTGGATTTTGATGCACATTTTATATGTGCGTATAAAATATTTCTCCAATCAAGAGATTGCT
>CAYTPJ010000132.1:0-6447 GCA_964439755.1 uncultured Oscillospiraceae bacterium | reverse complement strand
GCACAATCTACTGAAAGTGCACCGATTTTAGATGCAAAACCTGTGCAAGACAGTGCGTCTGTACAACTTGAAATGGCTGAACAAGCGCCAGTCGTGCCTGAAACTCCAAAGGCGCCAGTACGTTCTGCCTCCATCATTGCAGATGATGAAGGATGGGAGGAAGACGAAGATGTGCCTGTCTTTACGCCGAATTATCAGCGCAATACGGTGAGAAAAGCACCCCCTGTTGCCCCTTCTTTATCACAATCTCCTGTTGCTCCTTCTGCACCTAGGCAGAATACTGTTTCTAATATTTCAAGTAAAGCACCTGCTTTTACAATGGATGGCGCTCGTGCGTGGCACAACCCACGCTCTTATCAGAACAGCCCTTATCAAGCGCCCCCTTCCTTTCAGCAACCAAGGCAACAACCACAGCCACAACCATGGCAATCGCCCCGTTCTTCTGCGCCAACCATGCGCCCAGCTGCATCTCCAAGGCCTCGTCCTACGTATCACCCCATGGCAAACCATTTTGGACCAGCAGATCAACAGGAACAGTTTGCACCCGAAGGCCGTCCAACACAGCCACAAACAGGATATAGACAACCTGCGCAAAATGATTATCGAGCAGAATATGTAAACCCAGAACAACCCAGCGTTGAACAACGCCCTGCCTATGCACCTTATCAACAAAACGTGCAAAACAATGAAGGGCAAGCAAGAGAAAATAAGCTTGTTGCAGCTGACCTTTTAAATCCAGGTGAGTGTTCAGACGGTGCAGGTGTGCTCGAAATTCATTCAGAGGGATATGGTTTCTTGCGTGCACAAAATGGCATGAGAGGGCAAAATGATATTTATGTATCCAACACCCAAATTCGCCGTTTTAAACTGCGTCAAGGAGACTATGTGGAAGGCAAAACACGTCCTCAAAAAGAAATTGATCGCTATCCAGCCATGCTCTATGTGCAGAGAGTGAACGACATGCCTATTGAAGATATGGCAGATAGACAAAATTTTGAAGCATTGACTGCTCTTTATCCCAAAAAGCGTCTTTCCCTTGCTAAAAAGGAAGAAGAATTAAAGATGCTCAGACAAATAGACCTTGTATCTCCCTTGGGATATGGGCAACGTTTGCTCGCTGTGGTGGATAAAAGCATTGATAAATCCGAACTTGTTTCTGACATTACAGAAGCCATTCAAACACGTCATCCTTCTTTAAAGCAAATGATTGTGGTGGTGGACGAACGCCCTGAAGAAGTGACTTTGATGCGTGACGCAATGCGTGGCGAACTGCTCTGCGCCAATTCGGATGAAACAGCAGAAGCACAGGTGCGCATGATCGAATTGACATTAGAGCGCATGATGCGTTTGGTGGAAATGAAACGTGATGTGGTGGTGATTGTCAATTCTTTGGATAAAATTGCTCGTGCATACAATGAGGCGGCTCCACAAAACACACGCATGCTCAAAGATGGCTTAACGACATATGCACTCAGCCACTTAAAGAAGTTCTTTGGCGCTGCAAGGATGACCAAAGAAGCAGGCAGTTTAACCATGATTGCGCTCATCAATCAAGAAGGCAATGAAAATATGATTGAAGATTTAAATGGATTTTCCAATGCTTGCTGGCACTTTAAAACAGAGGATGACCAAGTAGTCCTTGATACGGCAACCTCTTATACCTTGAAGGGTGAAAATCAAGTGCCTAAGGATGAAAGCATGCTCTATTCCTTCCTCCAAAACATTAAATCGGAGCAAGAAAAAATCGAACAACTCATGGCAGATACCACTTCAACACAAGAGATTATTGATAAAATTGGTATCAAAGGCTGAAATAAAAGTTATAAAAAACGGCTGATGTGTTCAAACATTAGCCGTTTTACTTTGCGATAAAAATCACGCACGCTTATTTTTCATGTTTTTTGATTTTGATTTCATGCCCTTGGTCACTGGGCTCATAGTATATCGTGTGTTTGTGTTCATCTGGCATGTATTGTTGTTTGATGTAGTGGTTGGGAAAATCGTGAGGGTATAGGTAATCATCCGTGTACCCTACACGCTGTGCGCCGACATAATGAGCATCCCTTAAATGAGAGGGAACAGCGCCATAGCCTCCTTTTTCAGCATCCTGCATCGCTCTGTCGATGGCAACGGATACGCTGTTGGATTTGGGGCTTTCACATACGGCAATGATGGCTTGTGCAAGGGGCAAGCGTGCTTCTGGCATACCCACCCTGTCGAGCGCTTCAATGCCTGCCACTGCTTGGAGCATGGCAATGGGGTTGGCAAGCCCTACATCTTCACTTGCGTGCGCCACAATGCGACGGGCGAGCATACGAGGGTCTGCACCTGCGTATATGAGGCGAGAAAACCAAAGCAATGCAGCATCACTGTCTGAACCTCGCATGGATTTGCAAAAGGCAGACAGCATGTCGTAAAACATCGTGTCATCACAGCGCAAAATAGGCTTTTGAATGCTTTCTTGCGCAATCTCTAAGGTGATGTGAATGGTGTTGTTTTCCATAGGGGTAGAAAGGGCGGCGAGCTCTAAGGCATTGAGCGCTGTGCGTACATCGCCATTTGCAACAAAGCTAAAGTGCTCTAATGCTTCTTTATCTATTTGTATGGGAAGGTTGCCCAAGCCCCTTTCTTTGTCTTTTAAAGCAAGCGCCATCACGTGGATGACATCTTGATTGCTCAATGGTTTAAAAGAAAACACACGGCATCTGGAAACAATAGCAGGTGTCATAGAAATCATAGGGTTTTCTGTGGTAGAGCCGATAAAGCGAATGAGCCCACTTTCCATACTGGGTAAAATGCTATCACTTTGCGCTTTGCTCCAGCGATGGCATTCGTCCAAAAGTAAGTAAGTAGCTTGCCCGTACATCGCTTGCCTTTCCTTGGCATCTTTGAGCGCTTCACGCACGTCACTGACCCCTGATGTGACAGCATTCATTTTGATGAAATGCGCCTTGGTCATGTTGGCAATGACAGAGGCGAGCGTGGTTTTTCCACATCCTGGAGGGCCGTAAAAGATACAGCTTGTGAGCCTGTCTATTTCAATAGCACGGCGCAACAAACGCCCCTTGCCGACAATGTCTTCTTGCCCAAAAAATTCATCTAAATTTCTTGCGCGCATACGTTCTGCTAAAGGGGCATTTTTGGTGTTGTTTTCAAGGGCGTCAAAGAGTGTCATATTTTTTTCCTTTTTGATGTGCAGTGTTATTTTAAAATTTCTTCCACATACAATGTGGCAATTTGTTTTTGGTCAAACAAGCGAATGATGTGGGGTTGTTCTTTTACACCTAAAGACATGTGTAAAAGCGCAATGCCCATTTCTACATCAGAGGCAAAAATATCTTTTTCAAGCATCATCATGCGCTTTTCATAAGATAATTTCCACGGTTGACGGTTGAGCTTAGAAGGGGCAACACGCACACATTCTGCGCTTTCATATGCCCACAAGGGCCATTGAGAGGGGTCTGTTCTGCATATACTGGAGAGCTTTTTTCGTTTGATGGGGCGATGCTTTTCCTTTTGTTTTTCACCAAAAGATATAATGAAAAGCAATTTTTCATTTTCAAGTAAAGGCACGTCCACATATTTTTTATTGTAGGAACTTTCTACAAAGCACGTGCCAAGCCCCAAAGCCACAGCTTCCAAACAAAATATTTCGCCAATGATGCCTGCGTAAAGTGCAGCACGGGGTGTTTCTTTATCAATAATGACGGCGGCAAAATCATTGCTCCCTACAATGGTATCTACAAAGGGTAGAGAACGATATAATTTAAGCTGGTCAGCACTTGAAAGCACCACACGAACACCGTTGGTGGACAGTTTATCTGCTGTAAACTTTAAAGCAGTCTGCTGTGCAATGTCTGCACCACCGACCATAGTGCGCACGCTTTTTCTGTGCGCAACAGCATCTAAAAGCCTTGCACGTTGAGAGGGTGTAAGCAGTTGATGGAGGGAGCACACATCCATACAGGTCACGCTCCTTTAAAATAAGATAAAAAAGATATCATCATAAGAAAAATGTGCGCTTTTAAAAACGCACATTACACAAAAAGGAAGGCTTTGTGATGAACGCAAGCATTTTTAATACGCTAATCCTTTTAAAGCCTTCCCTTTTATGAAAAAAACGAAATTAGATGAAATATTGCTTGATGAAATCAGGCGCATCGTTATCGTCCAGGCTGACGGAAAGCACAAAGTGTACATTGCGCTTGTCTGCAAGATCTTTTAATTTTTCAAAGAAGCAAGCAGTGTTTGGCGCATCTGTGTTTGCAAGTTTCATAAACGCATCAATAAAAATGTAGTGAATATCAAAATTCTGAGCGAGCATACCACAAATAAAGCCGAAGAAGACATCAATGCCTTTTACACCATATTCACTTGCATTGACAAAACGAACCTCATGACGAAGGTCGAACATGTAGCGGTTATCGTCATCGACGAAGATGACATCACCTTTTGCTTCTTGCACGACTTGGTTAGCCAAATCTAAGATTTTCTTTGTTTTACCAGAACCTTTTTTACCGTGAATTACTTGTATCATGGGTCATTCCCCCTTAAAAATATTTTACCTGTCTCTATTATACAACATTCTTTGAAAAATTTCCAGTCTATTTTTTGTTTTTTTTACAAATAATTGAATTTTTTTTGCTTTTTAATGATATTGTCATACAATTGTCACAATTTTGTAAAGATTAGAGCGTGTTTTGGTGTAACGAAGTGAGGCGATAGCTGAAAAGGAGAGAGGGCGTGCTTGTTTTTTTGTAGAAATTTGTTTTAATTCTCTCTAATACATTTTTTCCTTCCGTCAGCGTTGGGATAGGCAACAAGAGGGCATACTTTGAAATATCGTATTTGCATATAATATCGCCACGTCTTAAAGAACTTTCTAAGATGCTTTTGAGCGTTTGCATTTCTTGGTCTAAACAGAGGCGAGAAAGGGGAACGTCATTTTCTGCACTGCTCAATTGAATGAGTGCCAAAAAGGGTGTAAACACAGTGCGCTCATTTAAACGAAGCTCCAATTTGCAAAATTGTTTGAAAACGGAATAATCACAGAATACAGCGACTTCATTTTTGTTTAAAAAGAGGACGTCCTCTTTGATGCTGTTGATTTCATCATCCAATTGTTTCCCCGATTGTAGGAGAAATGTATAAAAATCTTGTTCTGAAAAAGCAGAGGGGTTTAAACGTTGTGCATTTTGCTTTACGATGTGGTTGTATTGTTGCAAGGCATCATTTTTTCTATTTAACTTGGAGAATACAGCCATAATGATGACATTAAGACGCTCGTCAAAAGCTCTGTATTGCTGCGCACGCTTTGCAACAGCCAAAATATCTTCATACATTTCTTTATTTTTAAGTATTTCTACATATTGATATACGAGCGCCATGTATTCATCTTGTAACTGCATGTTTTTTTCAACGACAAAGTTTTCAACAGCATTGTTTGTGAGCAAATCTCCTTGGAAAAAAAGCAGAGCTTGATTTAAAAGGGGCATTTTTTCATCGTCTGTGACAGCATATTTTAATTTTTTTGTACATTCCAAAAAGTCAAATAAATCCACCTTGACTTTTAAATCTCTGTTAAAACAGTAGGTGCCATGGGCAGTGGTGATGAGGTTTTTTAAAAGTGGAGAAATAGAAGCTAAGATAGAGCGAGTACGGCTCACAAGCGTTTTGAGCGCACTTTCATTATTGACACTCTCTCTGTTGGGCCAAAAGAGTTTGTACAGTGTTTTGTAGGACACGAGCTCATCATTATGCAAGAGCATGTATTCAACGAGTTTGAGCCCTTTTTTGGAACACAAAAGCGCATCGTCAGCCCTTTTGCCGTCAACGTACAGTGTAAATTCTCCAAACAGATGGATTTCAATGTTTTGCATATCTAAAGTACCCCTTTTTGTAATAACAAATTCTTTGGTATTTTTTAATCATTGTTTTTATTTTCAACAAGTGCAATGAGCATGGAGCGCAGAATTTTGGCACGCAATGTGTTTTTTAAATTCTCTTGAATGGGCACAGAAAATGCTTGATTAGAGAGGGCAGATAAAATCAAATTTGCTTCTTCTTTGGAAATGGTGTTTCGCTCTAATAAACGATGGATAAACATTTCACATTCTCTTTCTGTGCAACAATCTGTGATGCGTTCTTTTAATAGATAGTCGATGTGCTCATGATTGTTTGTGAGAACCTGCACAATGTGGATAAACCCACCACCTCCTCGCTTAGACTTTATGACATAGCCATCATCTTGTGTAAATCGGGTGGACAACACATAGTTGATTTGAGAAGGGGCACAGTGAAAATATTCTGCAAGCTCATTTCTTTTGAGCTCCACGCCTTCATCTTGAGCAGTAAGCATTTCTTTAATAAATTGCTCGATGGTATCGCTTAATCGCATAGCAACCTCCTTGGTCTTAGAAAAGCCATATAAGTTGACTTACTTTGACC
>CAYTPJ010000131.1:3075-6485 GCA_964439755.1 uncultured Oscillospiraceae bacterium | reverse complement strand
TAGTATAGCATAAAAACATAGAAAAAGGAATAAAAAGTTTACGTGTTTTGCAAACCGTGCATAATGTCTTTATGGTCTATGCCAAAATAATCGTGCATTTGTTCGTACAATGAATAGAGCTTTTGATACGCTTGTACGTTTTCTTTTATGGGGGTATAGACAATATGTTCTTTGATTTTCATGTGCTCTATGGCAGAGAAAATATCGTCATAGCCCCCTTTTTCTTTTGTTAAAGCAACGCTTGCAAATATGGCACTGGACAGGGCAGGCCCTTGCTCATTGTTTAACACAATCACTTCCATATTCAGCACGTCAGCGTACATTTGCATCATAAAAGCGTTCTTTTTAGGGATGCCTCCACTTGCAAAAAACCGTGTGACAGGGATATTTTGTGATCTATAATTGTCCACAATTTTTTTGCCCCCAAACACAATGCTCTCCATCAGCGCACGGTATATGTCTTGGGGTTTTGTGTGTAGTGTAAGCCCTAATATCATGCCAGACAAATGGGCATCAGACAACACACTTCTGTTGCCGTTGAGCCAATCGAGCGCAAGCAAACGGCTTTCCCCAATTTGCTTTTGCATCGCCAAATTCGTTAAATGCGTGTGCACAGAAATGTGTTGTTTCTCTGCTTCTTCTTTTATATAAGCAGGGCACATGTGCGCAACGTAGTACGCCAATATGTCGCCCACGCCACTTTGCCCTGCTTCGTATGCGTAAAGGCCTTCTAAAAAGGCATCCTTATACACGCCACAAATGCCTTTTGCCTCGTGTATTTTGTTAGTGACGGTTAAAAAGCAAGAAGAAGTGCCAATGACGGCGAGCAAGTCGCCTTCTTTTTGAACGCCGGCTGCTGCAAGGCACACAGGCGCATCCACGTGTGACACACTGACCATGGTGTTTTTTGTTAAGCACAGTTTATGCGCCATTTCTTCTGTTAAGTGCCCTGCGCAGGTAGACAAAGGGGAGATACTTTGGGGGAGCTTTTCTTTTACGGAAATAAAATCCTTGTCTAAAGCAGACAAAAAAGCATCGCTGGGCATAAATGTTTTATCAAAATAAAAGCCCTTTAGACTGGCAGCGCACACGTTGTGCGTGATTTTCCCTGTCATTAAAAGCGTTAAATAATCCCCTGCCTCTATAAAATAATCTGCTTTTTCATACGTTTTTCTATCTTCTTGATACACCATAAATACTTTAGGGAGCATCCATTCACTGGAGATTTTACCACCGTATTTTTCAAGCCACTGTTCGTTTGAAGAAAGGGCTGTTTGCGTCATTTGGTCGGCATATTTTTGCGCCGCATGGTGTTTCCACAAGAAGGCATATGCGTATGGATTTTCTTTATCCAGCACACAAAGGGGGGTGCCATCTTTTAAAATGGGTAAAAGGGTGCAAGAAGTAAAGTCTGTGCCTATAATAAGCACGTTTTTGGGGTCTACTTTTGAAATCTTCATTAAAGAAGACACTGTTTGAATGAGTGCCTCTTGATAATCCAAGGGGGACTGGAGTGCCCAGTCCTTAGGGAGCGTTTGCCCCATAAAGGTTTCATCCATCACACCGTGTGGATAGGCGTACTCCGTTTGGCAAAGCACTGCCCCTGTTTCTATATCACAGAGCACAGCACGTGCACTTAATGTGCCAAAATCCACACCGATCGCCATCTTTTTCATGCGCAAAACCCTCCGTCTTTCTTCTACCTATATTATCGTATATTTTTCAAAAAAAGTCAAATAAAAAAGGGGATATCGTGTAGATATCCCCTCAAAAAGTTATACAGGCATGGTGCCTTCTTTTTTATCAAACTGGGTGGGGTCTGCCTTGAGCTTTTTGGCTTGGCGAGCTTCAAAGAACTTGGTGGCAACTTGGGGGAAGAGTGCATAGGACAATACGTCTTCGTCTTGTTCGATGTACTTTTGAACTTCCTTTCTGTAACCATCTAATTCAGGAGAAAGGTCATCAGCAGGACGGTGGGTGATGATCTTTTCATTGCCCAAAATCTGCTTTCTAATTGCTTCATTGACAGGCGCTGGCAATCTGCCATATTCGCCACGCAAGAGGCCCTTGCTTTCCTTGGGTACCATCTTGTAGCGTTCGCCACCGATAACGTTCATAACAGCTTGTGTGCCCACGATTTGGCTGGTGGGGGTAACAAGGGGAGGGAAGCCAAAGTCTTCACGAACACGTGGCACTTCTGCCAACACATCGTAAAATTTGTCCATCTTGTTGGCTTGCTTTAACTGACCGATGAGGTTAGAAAGCATACCGCCGGGCACTTGGTAACGCAAGGTGTTTGCATCAACAGAGAGCACACGGCCGGGATCACGCCAACCATCTTTGGTCAAGCGATCAGCCACGGTACGGAAATGTGTGGCAATGTCGCCAAGCAATGCAAGGTCAAGCCCTGTATCATATTCTGTGCCTTTTAATGTAGCTACGATGGATTCGGTAGCAGGTTGGCTTGTGCCGTTAGAAAGGGGTGAAAGTGCAGTGTCCACAACGTCAACACCTGCTTCAATGGCTTTCATAATGGTCATAGCGCCTGTACCTGTGGTATCGTGTGTGTGCAACACAACAGGGAGCTTTGTGTTTGCCTTGAGCTTTTTCACGAGGGAGTATGCCTGATAAGGAAGCAAGAGGTTTGCCATGTCCTTAATGCAGATGATGTCAGCACCCAAGTTTTCAATTTGCTTTGCAAGGTTCACAAAGTATTCTTCTGTGTGCACGGGAGATACGGTGTAGCTCATAGCAATTTCAGCAATACCACCGTATTGTTTGGTTGCTTTTACAGCTGTTTCCATGTTTCTAAGGTCGTTTAAAGCATCGAATGTACGGATGATGTCAATACCATTGTCGATGGACTTTTTAACAAAGTAATCCACCACGTCATCTGCATAGTGCTTATACCCTAAAATGTTTTGCCCACGAAGGAGCATTTGAAGTTTGGTGTTGGGCATTGCTTTGCGCAATTTACGAAGACGATCCCATGGATCTTCATTCAAGAAACGCAAGCAGCTATCAAAGGTAGCGCCACCCCAGCACTCCAAAGAGTAATATCCCACTTTATCGAGCATTTCGCAGGCAGGAAGCATTTCCTCCGTGCGCATACGTGTTGCGGCTTGGGACTGGTGCGCATCACGCAAAATGGTATCTGTAATTTGTACCTTTGCCATTTTTCTTCCTCCTTATTAACCAAACATGCTTAAAAGTACGCCTGCTGCAATGGCAGAGCCGATAACACCTGCAACGTTTGGACCCATGGCGTGCATGAGCAAGTAGTTGCCAGGTTTGGCTTTTTGACCTTCCACTTGGGAAACACGAGCAGCCATAGGCACAGCAGAAACGCCAGCAGAACCAATCAAGGGGTTAATTCTACCACCAGAGAGCTTGTTCATGAGCTTTGCAAG
>CAYTPJ010000131.1:0-2975 GCA_964439755.1 uncultured Oscillospiraceae bacterium | reverse complement strand
GCAGAAGGGAGCAACAAGGCAACCACGATGGTTACAGCGATGGGGAAAATAATCTTTGCTGTTTTAGAAACAGGGCTTAACTGCTCCATCACGATTTCACGCTCTTTCTTTGTGGTGAGCGCACGCATGATGGGGGGCTGGATAACAGGCACAAGCGCCATGTAGCTATATGCAGCAACAGCGATAGGGCCTAAGAGGTGGGGGGCCAATTTGCCTGTTAAGAAGATAGCCGTGGGGCCGTCTGCACCCCCTATAATGCCTGTGGAGGCTGCCTCTTGAGGGGTAAAGCCGAACAAAGAATGGCACACAATGAATGTGAAGAAAATACCAAACTGAGCAGCAGCACCCAAGAGCAAGGATTTTGGGTTTGCAATCAAAGGCCCAAAGTCCGTCATAACGCCAACACCAAGGAAAATGAGGGGCGGGAAGATACCCAACTTTACGCCTTGATAGAGGTAGTAAAGCAAGCCACCTGCTGTGTCAAGATGCTGATAGAGCGTCATGCCCTTTAAAGAGCTGACCACAGCGCCTTGTTGGTCTACGATTTGATACGTTAAAATATCTTTGCCATCTGCATCCTTACCCGTTACATTTTGAACGATGGTTTGACCTTCGGCTAAGATGATGGATTCTGCTAAATCTTTCACGTTTTCGTCCGTTACAAAGATGGCAGACCCTTGCTTACCATGATAGTATTCTTCCATATTGACTGTGTACTTTGGAGCATCCATCAAACCACCTAAAGGGAGGTTGACCATGAGCATACCAAAGGCAATTGGAAGAAGAAGGAGAGGCTCATACTTTTTCTTGATGGCAAGGAAAAGCAAAAGACAAGCAATTGCAATCATGATAAGGGGCATGGGATTTTTAATGAGCTGGGCGATACCAGAAGTTGAAACCAAATTATTCATTGATTCCATGATTCCGTTTTCCACGATGATCACTTCACCTTCTCTTATGCTTTTTGTTAGTTAAGAACGACGAGCACGTCGCCAGAGTTTACAGTAGCGCCCTTTTGAACAACAACTTGAGCGACTGTGCCATCTTGGGGCGCAACGATTTCATTTTCCATTTTCATAGCTTCGAGCACAACGAGCACATCGCCTTTTTTCACTTGTGCGCCAGATACTGCTTTGGTGCTTAAAATGGTGCCGGGCATTGGAGCCTTCACCTGTACGCCACCTTGAACGGCAGCTGCTTTTTTAGCAACAGGGGCAGCGGCTTTGGGTGCTGCTTGAACAGGGGCAGCTGTTTGAACAGGAGCAGAAACAGTGCCTGCGCCTACTTCTTCTACTTCAACTTCGTATGCGGTACCATTGACGGTGATGTTAAATTTACGCATGTTTTTAATCTCCTTTTTAATTACATTCTACTGTAAAGTTGTTCGTCCCGAGCAGATACTTGCCAAGCAGGACTGGTGTTGATACGGCGAACACGGCGAACGACAAAGCCAGTGTTTTCGTTTTCCCAAACAGCGCTGATGGCTGCAGAAAGGGCAGCGATGATGGCTTCATCATCTGTGTATGCTTCCGCCACGTCTTCTTCGACAGGGGCAGGTGTTTCTGTTACCTGATTTTGTGCGTTGTTCTTTTGCTTTTTGTCACTCATCAACTGAATTTTGTTCATCAAAGTGATAAAGACAATTAAGATAATCAAACCCACAAAAACAACGGTAATCCCAATGAGTGTGGTACTTAAACCGAGCATCAAGCTTTCCATTTTATATCCTCCCTTGGATTACACAGGCATGTTGCCGTGCTTCTTGGGCAGGTTGACATCATGCTTTGAAGCAAGTGCTTCCATAGCGAAAATGATGTGTTTTCTTGCATTTTCAGGCTCGATTACATCATCTACAATGCCTTCTTGTGCAGCATAAAGCGCATCTGTTGAATTGCGATAGTTGTTTTGAAGGTCTTCTCTGTTTGCACCTGCGCTCAATTGTTCATCGCACAGTGTTTGTACAGCCACTTCTTCTGTTAAAGGAGCAACCATAGCGCTGGGGAAAGCATATGCAATGTCTGCAATATTTTTGCCACCAAGAGCGACGTAGCTGGAGCCAATGGCATTGCCTGTAAAGAGAGCAATTTTGCCAGTGGTCGCTTCTGCATAAGCGTAAAGAAGCTGAGAGGCAGAGGAGATGGACCATGCTTGTTCGTGTTCGCCCATGACTTGCAAGCCGTCAGAGTTTACAAGTGTTACGATTTGGAGCTGGAAGCAGTCCAAAAGGCGAATGAAGCGAGCAGCTTTTTCACAGCTCAAGGGGTCTAAACGACCATTGTCCACTGTGTAGTCTGTGGCGATGATGCCTGTGGTACGGCCACCTACACGACACAAAATCGTGTGTACAGCTTTGCCATAGTCTACGCCCAATTCCAAAATCTTGTTGTCATCTGCAATCTGGAAAGCCAAATCTAAACCGTTTTCTTCGTTCACGTTAGAGAGCACACGGTTTAAGTTTTCGCCTTCTGTCATGGGGGCATCTTCTACGTTGCAAGAAGGAAGATAATCAAGCAAAGTAGCCACATAGTGCATTGCCTGGTCTTCGTTTTCAGCCACCAAGGACACAGCGCCCATTGCAGCCATTTCTTTTGCAGAGAGCTTTTTGCCGAGTACAAGGGGAGCATTGAGCTCGATTTCGCCTGTCTTGTCAACAACAATAGATATGTCTGCAATCTTTGTTAACATGGTCATAACGCCTCTGCAAGGGCCCATCACACATGCGATCATGGGGCACACGCCAGATAAGCGAACCATTTGAGCAAATACTTTTGCATAAGCAGAAAGTGCATGCACACCTTCTAATACCTTTGCACCTACGCTGTCAATGAGTGCAACAACGGGAGCGCCAGTTACTTTGGCTAAGTTTAAGAGTTTGAGCACCTTTTGTGCTTGCTTTTCGCTCATAGCGCCACCAGACACTGTCATGTCTTGTGCGAAACAATAAGCAACACGGCCTAAAATCGTGCCGTACCCCG
>CAYTPJ010000130.1:0-6534 GCA_964439755.1 uncultured Oscillospiraceae bacterium | reverse complement strand
AAACGCTTAGGCGCGAAAGATATGGAACTTTTTTAAAATCCGTATTTACACAATTCGCTGTGGATAAGTAAAGTTATCCACAAGGCGCAACCCCTTGATTTTACTCATTTAGAGGCTGTTTCCACAGGCTGTTGAAAATCGATTTCTAAATTATGGATAACTTTATTTTTTTTCCTTTTCAAAACACAATTTTAAACTTTTTGCAGGATAAATTTTGTTTTTCTTGTAAAAATGCGCAATTTGTGCGATAATAGAAAAGGATACACAACTTATGCACTTGAAAGCATAAAAGAACCACGGAGAACTTTTAGACACCATTTGGAGTTTATCCCTAAGTTATCCAGTTTTTATCCACTGTTTTTGCCTTTTTATCCATAGCGCAAACGCTTATATTACGCCGTTTACAGGGCTTTTCCACAATATCCACAACCCCTACTACGACTACTATATATAAGATACTACTACAAAAGTTTGTTTTTTGTAGCGCAAAAGCGCATTTGCGTTCAGTAAAAAAGGCTCTGACTTGCAATAGCAAAATTCTGCTTTATAAAGAAAGAAATAAAAGAGAGGGATTACACATGTTTTTTAAAATTCAAACAGAAGATATCAACTACGGCATGGGCATGATCAGTAGAGCAATTGCAGTGCGTCCACCCAAGCCTATATATGAAGGTGTGCTCATTGAAACACCTGAAACAGGTTTGTTGCTCACTGCAACAGATGGTGAAATTACCGTTAAAGCTCAAATTGAAGCAACAATTGTAGAAGATGGTTGCTGCATCATGCCTGCAAAGCTTTTTGCTGAACTCATGAGAAAACAAAGCTCTGGTGAAGTGGACGTGCGTATTGATCAAAATATGCGTGCTTCTATTAAAACAAGAGGTAGTAGTACCAATATGGTGGGCATGACAGCAGAAGATTTCCCTGAAATCAATGACGTAGTAGGCGAAAATGTGGTGCACTTGCCTTGTGGCCGTTTAAGAGATGCCATTAGTAAAATTCTGTTTGCTGTGTCTACGGATGAAGCGAGAAAGATTTTGACAGGCATTTTAATAGAAACAACATCTTCTTCCACTTCCTTTATTGGCTTGGATGGTTTCCGTTTGGCACTCCAAAAAATTGAAGGCAACAACACGTTGCCTCAAGGCAAGGATAAAATATCTGCTGTAATTCCAGGCAAAACGCTGACAGAATTATCTAAAATGCTCCCTGATGATGACCAAGTGGAAGCAACTTTCACATACAATCAATCTCATGTGATGATTGAATTTAACCATGTGAAATTATACTCCACACTTTTAACAGGTGAATTTATCGACTATAAACGTATTTTGCCTGCATCTTCTACAACAGAAATTGTGATTGAACGCTCTTTGTTTGGAGAAGCGATTGACCGTTGTGGCTTGATGGCAAGAGAAGGCAAATCCAACCTCATTTATTTAGATATTGAAGATGAAAAAATGATTATGACCTCTACGGCTGAAAAAGGCAATGTGCATGAAGAAATATATATCGGAAAAAGTGGGAATGACCTTAAAATTGCTTTTAATGCACGCTATTTAACGGACATTATTAGAAACACTTCTTCTGATAAAATTAAAATGTGCTTTAATTCGAGTGTATCTCCTTGTGTGGTAAAGCCCGTAGAGGGTGAAAATTATATTTTCTTAGTGCTCCCTGTACGTACTTTTGACAGAGGGTAAAAGAAAATTAAAGGGGTAAGAAAATGAAAAAGTTTCTCTCTCTGTTGCTTGTTTTGCTTCTTCTGGTGCCTTTTGCAGGGTGCAACCAAAAGGAAATAAAAGAAGTGATATCTCTTGGTGAAGTTGTGTTGGAAGAAGTGCTCAATGATAACAATCAATTTTCTTCCTCTCAAAATACTCAAGCACCTAAAAAAACACATGCGCCCAAACAAGAAGAAAAGATAGACTATCAGGGCAGGTACAGCGATAAAGACAATGTGGCTGATTATCTTTTCACGTATGAAAAATTGCCCAAGAATTATATCACCAAAAATCAAGCCAAAAAACATGGCTATATCGCATCTAAAGGCAACCTTTGGGAAGTGCTCGACCAAATGAGCATTGGTGGCGATGTGTTTTCAAACAGAGAAAAGAAATTGCCTTCTAAAAAAGGGCGCACGTGGTATGAATGTGACATTGACTTTGAAGGGGGATACAGAAATGCAAAGCGCATTGTGTATTCGTTAGACGGTTTGGTGTATTACACAGAGGACCATTATAAAACATTTACGGAGATAAAAGATGAGTAATCAAGTAGAAATTATGATAGACTGTGAGCTGTTCAAAGATAGGGAAAGCGTACATGATGTGCTTTGTGATACGCTCTCTTTTCCAAACTATTATGGGAAAAATTTGGATGCACTCTACGATTGCTTAACGGATTTACAAAATGTCAAAGTTGTGTTTTATCACTCCGAAAAGCTCAAAGAATATTTGGGCGAATACGGAGAAGACTTGTTGCAGACATTTTTGGATGCACAGCAGGAAAATGAAAATTTTACATTTATTATGTCGTAAAAAGGGGAAAATTGTATGGAATATATAGAGCTTACTGTGAGTACATCCACAGAGGGCACGGAAATTGTGTCCGAAGTATTTATGAAATTGGGCGCAACAGGTACGCAAATTATAGATCGAAATGATGTGCCGGATGAAGATAAACCCAAGAATAATTGGGAATTGATTGACAAGACTGTGAAAGAAAACATGCCACAAGCGCCCGAAGTCAAGGCATGGTTTGAAAAAGACGATACACTGTTTGAAAAGATCTCTCTGTTAAAGCAGAATTTAAGCGCACTTTTATCTCAAGATACAGAGGCGATGTTGGGCACTTTATCTCTTAATGAAACAGAAGTACAGCAGACAGACTGGTCTGAAAATTGGAAAAAATATTACAAGCCTTTTAGAGCAGGCAAACACCTTGTCATTAAGCCCACATGGGAAAAATTTGACAAAAAAGAAGATGACCTGATCATTGAAATTGACCCAGGCATGGCGTTTGGCACAGGCACGCATGAAACAACCAAAATGTGCATTGAATTGATTGAAAAATATTATACTGCTGGCAATATTTTAGATATTGGCACGGGCAGTGGTATTTTGGCAATCGCCGCTGCAAAATTGGGTGCAAAGGACATTACAGCCGTTGATATTGATAAGGACGCTGTTCAAGTGGCTATTGAAAATGTAGCGCTCAACCATTTGTCTGACACAATTGTTGTAAAAGAAGGGGATTTGGTGCAAGGCATTGACCAAACTTTTGATTTTGCTGTTGCAAACATTTTAGCGCCCATCATCATTATGCTTTTAAACCCACTCAAAAAACATTTGAAAAAGGATGCACTCTTTATTTGTTCGGGCATCATCAACGATAAAGAACAAGATGTGTTAGACGCTTTAGAAAGAGAACATTACAAAGTGCTTGAAGTGCTCCGTATGGGAGATTGGACAGCCATTGTATCAAGGATTTAAAGTATGCATAGATTTTTTTGTGAAAAAATAGATAATGATTTGGTTATGCTTTTACCTGATGAAAGCTACCATGCTCGTGTGGTGCTTCGTTTAAAGGAAAAAGAAGAAATTGCAGTTGTGCTGGATGAAAATCTATATCAAGCAGAGATTGTTGAAATGGGCGACAATGTAAAAGCCAAGCTTTTGTCCATATACCCTTCTCCTGAACCTCACTTAAAAGTGACCATTTATCAAGGCATTCCCAAAGGGGATAAAATGGATTTTCTTGTGCAAAAATGCACAGAAGCAGGGGTGCACGCAGTAGTGCCTGTTGAAATGATGCGCTGCGTTAAAAAGCTGGACGAAAAAAGCAAGGATAAAATGACGCTCAGAATGCAAAAAATCGCATTAGAGGCAGCCAAGCAATCGGGGCGCACGCATGTGCCGACTATTTTAAAGCCCCTTTCGTTTAAAGGGCTGTTAGAGCGTGTTACAAGCCATGACGCTGTGTTTATGGCGTGGGAAGAAGAAAAGGCACAGAGCCTCATTCAAAGCTTTAAACAGGCAAATTATAAAGATGTTGCCATCATCATTGGCCCTGAAGGGGGCATTGACCAAACAGAAGCGACCAAGCTGACAGAAAATGGCGTAATAAGCGTGACACTGGGAAAACGTATTTTGCGCACAGAAACGGCAGGTCTTGTTGCGCTCATCATGCTTTTAACGGTAAATGGAGATTATGAATGAAAAAAATAGCTTTTCACACACTGGGCTGTAAAGTCAATCAGTATGACACACAAGCCATGCTCGAATTGTTTAAAAAAGAAGGGTATCAAATTTGCCCTTTTGAGGAAGTATGCGATGTGTATGTAGTGAACACGTGCACAGTGACAAATACAGGAGATAAAAAGAGCTTAAATGCTGTCAGACGGTGCTTTAAAAAGAACGCACAAGCGCATGTGATCATATCTGGATGCTTGGCACAAAAGCAAGGGGAGGCGCTTTTAGATACAGGAGCGTGCCTGATTATTGGCAACAAAAGACGGCATGAAGTAGTATCTCTTTTAAATAAAGCGATAGAAGAAAATGTGCAGATTGTAGCAATTGAAGATATTCAAAAAGTGCCTTTTGAGGAGCTTCAAATTTCAGAAGATGAAGGCAAATCAAGGGCGGCTATGAAAATTCAAGAAGGGTGCGACAGGTTTTGTACCTACTGCATCATCCCTTATGTAAGAGGGGGCATCCGTTCAAGAGATCTGGAAGATATCCAAAAAGAGTCTTTGAGATTGACGGCGCACGGTTATCAAGAAATAGTGCTCACAGGCATTCATTTAACGAGCTATGGGCGAGATAAAGAAGACATCACTTTGTTAGATGCTATTAAGGCTTCCAATACAAAAGAGGTCAAACGCTTGCGTTTAGGGTCGTTAGAGCCTGTAATCATCACAGAGGATTTTGTAAGAGAGATTGCAAACATTCCAGCTTTGTGTGGGCAATTTCACTTAGCACTGCAATCAGGGTCTGACAGCGTGTTAAAGCGCATGAAACGCAGATACACGATAGAAGAATATAGAAAATCTGTGGAGATTTTGAGAAAATACTATAAGGACCCTGCTATTACCACAGACATTATTACAGGTTTTCCAGGCGAAACAGAAGAAGAATTTGAACAAACGTGCAATTTTGTAAAAGAAATTGGGTTTGCACGCATTCATGTGTTCCCTTTTAGCAAAAGAAAAGGTACAAAAGCGTATGACATGCAAGACCAAATTCAAAGAAAAGTAAGGGAAGACAGGGCGAGAAAGCTCATAGAAGTGGGCAAACAAGCTGCCAATCAGTATAAACAGAAATTTATCGGAGAAAAGGCAGAAGTGCTCTTTGAAACGTGTGAAAATAACATTTCAAAAGGGTATACCAAAGAGTATATAGAAGTATATGCTCAAGGGCACCACAAAGGTATTTTGCCTTGTGTGTTGCTTTCTTACGATGAAAATGGATTTATAGGAAAAGTGGAGGAATGAAAATGGAAAACTGTATTTTTTGTAAAATCATCAAGGGCGAAATCCCTTCACAAATGGTGTTTGAAAATGAGTATTGCTATGCTTTTCATGACATCAACAAGCAAGCGCCTGTACATGTGGTGCTCGTGCCCAAAAAGCATATCACAGGCATGAATGAGGAATACTTGCTTTCTGATACTGAAAAATCTGCGCTCTTTCGTGCCATTCACATCATTGCAGCGCAAGAAAATATTGCGTCTACGGGGTATAGAATTGTATCAAATTGTGGTCAAAATGCTTGCCAAAGCGTAGAACATTTCCACATTCATATACTGGGTGGCGAAAAATTATCTGAAAAAATGGCTTAAAAGGTTTAAATTCTACCATCTTTTTATTAAGATGTAAAGAAATTGTGAGAATTTAAAAAAAGATATTGACTGAAAGCGTTCTACGCTGTATAATAAAGATACAGTCGCCAATCCGCTGCATAACAGCGTTTATCCGGGCGAGAGTGGCGAAGGGAGGGAAACAAGGTGTCTGAAGTTAGAGTAAAGGAAAACGAATCCTTAGAAAGTGCTCTTAAGCGTTTTAAGCGTCAGTGCGCACGTGCTGGTGTGTTGGCAGAAGTTCGTAAGCGCGAGCATTATGAAAAGCCCAGCGTAAAGCGTAAGAAGAAGGCTGAAGCCGCAAGAAAGCGCAAGTATTAATTTACTAAAATAAGCTACCCCCGTCATTGGTGGGTAGCTTTTTTTAATGCATAATATAAAATGTATCATATGATTTGTTTTTTATTTTTTAAACATTCTATTTTTCTCTCTAAATGACTTTGGTGACATGTTATTTTTTTCTTTAAATCGTCTTCCAAAATAACTGGCATCGCATAAACCTACAAGCAGTGCTATTTCTGTCATATCCATTTCTGTGGTTAATAAAAGTTGTTCTGCTTCAGATAAGCGAACTTTTAATAAATAATCAGAAAAAGATAAATGCACTGTTTTAGAAAAAATTTTTAAAAAGTAGGGATAGCTAAATCCAGACATGTCTGCCAATTCATGTGCTGA
>CAYTPJ010000129.1:0-6553 GCA_964439755.1 uncultured Oscillospiraceae bacterium | reverse complement strand
AAACTGTGTATTTCAAAAAAGAGGAACGGAAACTCCGTTCCTCTTTAGCTGTCAATAAAAGTGCTCAGTGTTTAGTGGGTTATAGGTTGTAGGGGACGAAAGTCCTCGACGTCCCGTTAATGAGCAGATAGGCGTACCCAATGTTTGCACGCAAAACGCCCTGTGCATCTAACACCTACGCTCGAACGCCCTGCGTGGTCAGAACGTATTAGATGGTAGGAAATAAGAGTTTTCATGAGAGAGCGTACATAAAGTACGTGACCGATTGAAAGAAACGCAGTTGACACAGTAGATGTGCCCTTATCACCACGGTGAAAGAGTACGTGACTGCACTGAAAATCTCGCAGTTGACACTCCAGATGAGGTTTCAACATATGCCCTACGTACCCAACTCATACGTTCGAACGCCCTGCGTGCTCAAAAAGCCTCAGATACTAGGAAACAAGAGTTTTTATGGGGGAGCGTACATAAGGTACGTGACCCCATAAAAATCTCGCAGTTGACAACGTAGATGAGGTTTTTTCAGTGCGCAGGATTAGAGGGCAAAAGGTTGAATATCAGAAACTAAATCTTCGCAATCGTCTGTATACACTTCCAAAGTGATGGGCTTGGAGAGATCCAAAGAGAAAATGCCTAAGATGGATTTTGCATCGACAACGTGACGGCCAGCACGCAAGTCCATTTCATAGGGGTAGCGATTGACAATGTTTACGAATGCCTTTACTTCTTCTGCTTGGGTTAATTTAAGTGGGATAGATTTCATGATGAGTTCCTCCTAATGTTTTTATATAGTATACCATATTTTCCTTGGTAGAGCAAGGCTTATTGTGCATTTTCAAGCATTTGAATGGCTGAGTGAATGCGATTGAGGGTTTCTTGTTTGCCAATGAGGTAGGCAATTTCAATGGCGCCACCAGGGGTGGACATTTGACCACTGAGTGCAATGCGCAAGGGCCAAAGGACGGTACCATTTTTGTAGCCCTTTTCTTTGATCAAGGGCAATAAAAGGTCGTGAATGTCTGTTTCTGTCCATGAAGAAATGTTTTCAATGTCAGGCAAAAAGGTGGTGAGCGCTTCTAAAGAAGAAGAAAGTGTGCTCTTTTGCTTTTTGTTTTCATAGAGAGAAACCTCGTGCTCGGGCACTTGCTTTAAAAATCTGATCATGTCGGGGATGCGATTAAACACTTCTGTGCGCCCTTGCATAAGCTCTGCTAAACGGTGATAATCCATGCCCAAGCCAGAAAGCTCTTGATCAAACCATGGAACTGCTTTTTCAAGATAAGTGTCAAAGGGCAATTTTCTAATGTATTCAAAGTTAAAGAAAGTAAGCTTATCCATGTCAAAAATGCCGGGAGATTTGTTTAAACCCTTGATGTCAAAGGCATCCACAAGCTCCTCCATGGTGAAAAATTCCCTGTCATCCCCTGAACTCCAGCCTACGAGCGCCAAGTAATTCACGAGTGCTTCTGTTAAGTACCCTTTTTGAACAAAGTCGCTGTAATAGGCATCGCCATGGCGCTTGGAGAGTTTGTTGTGCGCATCACGCATAACGGTGGGCAAGTGCACATACTGTGGAATGTCCCAACCAAATGCGTTGTACAAGAGGTTGTATTTTGGAGTGGAAGACAGATATTCCATACCACGCATGATGTGCGTAATGCCCATCAAATTGTCGTCAATCACGTTTGCAAAGTTGTATGTGGGCATTAAATCCTGTTTGATTAACACCATGTCATCCAGTGTGTCATTGGGCATGGAGATTTCACCAAACACCATGTCGTGATATGTGCTCACGCCTGTGGTAGGCGCATTTAAACGGATGACATAAGGCTCATTGTTGTCTAATTTCTGCTGAATTTCTTCTTTAGACAAGTGCAAGCAATGCTTGTCATACTTAAACACTTCGCCTCTTTTTTCTGCTTCTTGCCGTCTTTCTTCCAAATTTTCTTTGGTGCAGAAGCAATAGTATGCATCCCCTTGTTCCACCAATTGTTTGGCATAGGGCAAGTACATTTCTTTTCTGTCAGACTGGATGTAGGGGCCATATTCGCCCCCCACGTCAGGGCCTTCATCCCATTGCATGCCACACCCTTTTAACGTTTCATAGATGACTTCTGTTGCACCTTCTACAAAACGTTCTTGGTCCGTGTCCTCAATGCGCAGGATGAATTTACCACCCATTTTTTTGGCATATAAATAATTATAGAGTGCAGTGCGCAAACCTCCCAAGTGCATAAACCCTGTGGGAGAAGGCGCAAAGCGTGTTCTAACTTCCTTCATTTCTCTATCTCCTTACACCGTTTGGGGCTTGTAACTATCTTTCAGCCCTACAACACGGTTAAATACAGCTTTTTCGCTTGTAGAATCCTTGTCCTTACAGAAGTAACCAATGCGCAAGAACTGGAATTTATCTCCAATTTGAGCGCTTTCTAAGGATTTTTCTGCAAAGCCATTTTGAACCACCAAACTGTTGGGGTTTAAACGCTGAATAAAGTCAGCCTTTTCTTCTTGATTGTCTGTTTCTTCATTCAAAAGCTGTTCATACAAACGATATTCCACAGGCATACAGTTTTTCGCATCCACAAATTGCAAAGTGCCCTTTACTTTTCTGTCTGCACCTGGTGTGCCCGATTTGGAAGTTTCATCCACCGTGCACTCCAAATGATGAATGGTGCCATCTTCATTCTTCACCACATTTTCACACTTGATGATGTATGCACCCTTTAAGCGCACTTCCCCTTCGGGCTTTAAACGGAAGAACTTACGAGGGGCATCTTCCATAAAGTCATCTTGATCAATGTAGATTTCTCTACTGATGGTCATGGTACGCTTGCCCATTTCCTCATGTTCGGGGTGATTTTCTGTTTCAATCACTTCCACACGGTCTTCAGCCCAGTTGGTCAAAATCACTTTAAGGGGGTGAATAACAGCCATCACACGAGGGGAGTTTTTGCCCAAGTCCTCACGCACGCAGTATTCGAGCATTTGGAATTCTACTTCGGAATCAGCCTTTGCAAGGCCTACTCTTTCAATGAAAGAACGGATTGCCTCTTTGGTGTACCCTCTACGGCGCATGGCGCAAAGAGTGGGCATACGTGGATCATCCCACCCTGTCACATAGTTTTCTTCCACAAGCTTTCTCAAATAGCGCTTGCTCATCACAGTTCTTGTGATGTTTAAACGTGCAAACTCAATTTGGCGTGGTCCAACCGTTGTGTTGCCATTGCCGTCATCATGGGGCGCACGAAGGCCTGCTTTTTCAACAAACCAGTCATACAAAGGACGGTGATTTTCAAACTCTAAAGAGCACAAAGAATGTGTAATGCCTTCAAACGCATCACTGAGTGGATGTGCAAAGTCATACATAGGGTAAATGCACCAAGTATTGCCAGTACGGTGATGATTGATGTATAAGATACGATACATCGCAGGGTCACGCATATTGATGTTGGGGGAAGACATATCGATTTTGGCACGCAAAATCATACTGCCTTCTTTAAACTCGCCCTTTCTCATGCGTCTAAATAAATCTAAGCTTTCTTCTATTGGACGATCTCTATAAGGAGAATTTTTACCAGGCGTAGTGAGCGTGCCTCTATATAAAGACATTTCTTCTGCTGACAATTCGTCCACATATGCCAAAGAACGCTGAATAAAATCTTCTGCAATATCGTATAATTTTTGATAATAATCGCTTGCGTAATACAGTCCACCATTCCAGTCAAAACCCAGCCAGTGGATATCTTCCATAATGCCATCCACATACTCTGTATCTTCTTTAGAAGGGTTGGTGTCATCAAAACGCAAATTGCACAAACCGTTGTACTTTTCAGCTGTACCAAAGTTGGTCACAAGCGCTTTGCAGTGCCCAATATGCAAATACCCATTTGGTTCAGGAGGGAAACGGGTATGAATTTTCTCACATTTTTTTTCAGACAAATCCTCATCAATCTGATCCCATATAAAATTGGTGCGTACACTTTCGTTTTCCATAAATTAGAAAGTCCCCTCTCAATTGTGTTCAGTAACTCTTTTCATGCGAAAATATTTCGCCACCTATATTATATCGAATAAACACATAAATTACAAGGGAAAACGATGAATTTTATAGAATTTTCGTACATTTTTTGTTTTTTTTAAAAAAATTTACATTTACCCCTTGCTTTTTGTAAGAAATTTTGGTAAAATAATAGTCGAATGTGATAAATCGTTCAACATTATATCAAAAGGGGGATCAAAACCATGGCTGAATTTCAAACAAAGGATATCCGGAACATCGCGCTACTGGGACACGGCAGCGAAGGCAAAACAACGCTCTCTGAAGCAATGCTCTTCGCTGCAGGCTTAATTGATCGTCAAGGGAGAGTCGAAGAAGGTACAACGGTATCTGACTATGACCCTGAAGAACAAAAGCGTGCTATTTCAATCAATGCCTCCGTTGTACCTATTGAATGGAATAACACAAAAATCAATGTCATTGACGTTCCCGGATATTTTGATTTTTCGGGCGAAATGGCAAGCGCACTTCGTGTCGTTGAAACTGCCGGCATCGTAGTCAGCGCAGTATCTGGCGTCACAGTAGGTGCTGAAAAAGCATGGGACGCTGCAGGCAAAGAAGAAAATGTTTGCCGTTTAATCATTGTCAACCAAATGGATCGTGACAATGCAGATTATTACAAAACACTCGACCAACTTCGTGATAAGTTTGGTACAGGTGTTGTGCCCCTCGTGTTGCCTATTGGCACAGCCTCCTCTTTCAAGGGCGTTGTCAACGTGCTTGAAAAAACAGCCTATGAAGGCGCATTTAAGTCTTTAAAAGAAGTGCCTATGCCAAGTGATATGGCGGGGCAAATCTCTGACGCTATGGACGTCATCACAGAAGCTGCCGCTGGCGCAATTGATGACCTCATGGTCAAGTTCTTTGATGGTGAAGAATTAACGCACGATGAAATCATTGAAGGTTTCCGTGCTGGTATGAAAGACGGTTCTATTGTTCCTGTTGTGCCCTGCTCTGCTTTAACAGGCGTAGGCGTAGCACGTGTGATTGAAACGATTATGAACGTTATGCACTCCCCACGTCACGTATCTACAACAGGCAAAAACCCCAAAACAGAAGAAGATATTCTCCGTCCTTGCTCGGACGCAGAGCCCTTCTCTGCCTTTGTGTTTAAAACAATTGCTGACCCCTTTGTAGGCAAATTATCTATTGCTCGTGTCTGCTCTGGTCAGCTTACACCCACCACAGTGTTATATAATGTTCGGAAAGAACAGCAAGAAAAATCAAGCGGATTATTTATCCTCCGTGGCAAAAAGCAAAAGAACACTACCGTTGTGCACTCGGGCGATATTTGTGCCTTGAGTAAGCTCTCACACACAGCTTCTGGCGATACGCTTTGTGATCAACAAACCCCCATCGTGTATGACCAGATTTCTTTCCCCATTCCCTGCATTTCAAAAGCCATTCACGCTTCCAAGCAGGGCGAAGAAGACAAGGTGTTCTCTGGCCTTGCAAAGTTGGCTGAAGAAGATCCCTCCATTAAGATCGAAAAGAACACTGAAACCACAGAAACGCTCGTTTCTGGTCAAGGCGAATTGCACTTGGACGTAATTAGAAACAAGCTTTCCTCCAAGTTCTCTGCCAAAGCAACACTTACAGACCCCAAAATCCCCTACCGTGAAACCATCCGTAAAAAGGTTTCCTGCCAAGGTCGCCATAAAAAGCAATCTGGTGGCCACGGTCAGTTTGGTGATGTGTGGATTGAGTTCTCCCCCATTGGCGATACCAATGTAGCCTTTGAGTTTGAAGATGCTGTCGTGGGTGGCGCAGTGCCTCGTAACTTTATCCCCTCTGTTGAAAAGGGCCTAAGAGAAAACATCGTGAAGGGCGTTTTGGCTGGCTACCCCATGGTAGGCTTGCACGCAAAGCTCTATGACGGCAGTTATCACCCTGTGGACTCTTCTGAAATGGCATTCAAGACGGCTGCACGCATTGCATACAAAAAGGGTTGCTTGGATGCAAGCCCTGCATTGCTTGAACCCATCATGCACGTTGAAGTGCTTGTGCCAGATGAATACATGGGCGACATTATGGGCGACATGAACAAGCGCCGTGGTCGCATCATGGGCATGAATCAGGTGGACGGCCTCCAGCAGGTGATTGCAGAAGCACCTATGGGCGAAATGTTCAAGTACGCAACGGACTTGCGCTCTATGACCCAAGCTCGTGGTAGCTTTACCATGCAGTTTGAACGCTATGAAGAAATGCCTTTGGACGTAGCAAAGAAGATCATCGAAAACGCTGTGAAAGAAGTGGAAGAAGAAGAATAACTCTTGTTCAAAAATATATGCCAGTAAGCGAAAGCTTGCTGGCATTTTCTTATACAAATATACTTTTAACGGCTTAAATCGTCAAACCTCTTTAGATGAAATGTTGAGAATATCCTGATTCATTGTACGACATGCATTAAAGAAACTGCTTATATTTTTCATATTTTCAATACCTAACGCATCATACTTCATTGTATCTATTTCAGTTTGTAGATTTTGAAGAATG
>CAYTPJ010000128.1:4552-6588 GCA_964439755.1 uncultured Oscillospiraceae bacterium | reverse complement strand
ATTTCCTTTACTTTTTCCTCATAGTCTATTTGCGTTTCAAAATCTTTTCTTTTTTATCCATCTAAATCACCTTTACATTAGCGCTTGTATCCCCTTATATTTTACCCTATTTTGCAGAAAAAGCAAGTATAAATTAAAAAAAGAACGAGTTCAAAATCAAAACTCGTTCCTTTTGTGTTATCTTTTATATTTGCAAAAATACATTACTGCAATTTGTCAGACACCACATTACCAAATTCCATGCCTGAACTGAAGCACCAGATGAGATACTCGGCATAAGATCCATCAATATTTCCAACCACTTCACCTGCTGCAAATAAACCAGGAATCGGTTGTTCGTTGCCATCCAACACTTCAAGATGGTTAGAAACATTTACACCACCTAAAGTGGTTGCATAACGTGCAACAGTTTGCATGATATAATAAGGGCCTTGCTCTGCGATAGGCGCAGTATAAGCACGTTTGAAAGCATCTTCCTTACCCGCTGCAACATCTGCATTATAATTTGCAACTGTATCAGACAATTTATTTGCATCAAGACCAAGTGCATTAGCAGCATCGGCAAGTGTTTCGCCCTTTACAAGTTTGGTAACACCCGTGCCATTTTCTGCAATGAATTGTTCCAATTGTTCGGGGGTAAAAGCTTTGTATTGTACAAGTACGCTACTAAACAAATCATACGAAGCTTGATCCATCACCATATACAAACGACCATCGGAAGATTTATACATGGAAGCTAAAGCGATGTCAAGTTCATCGCCCCCTTCATTAACAACACGTTCACATTCTTTGTTTACAGCAATAGAACCTGTTTTAGAGAATAATTGAGCAACACCCCAATGAATATGGATGCCAAAACCTGGTTTGGTTTCCACGCCAAAGTGTTTGGTTGCCACTTTGTCCATATTGAACATAGGCACACCAATTTCCTTCATCATAATATGGCCATCGCCTGTTGCACAAACTGGACCATAGTAAATCACACGATCTAAAATAGAAGTATCAGAGATTAAATCAATGTTGTTACCATAGCCACCTGTTGCCATTAAAACAGCCTTTGCCATGATGGTTATTTTTTGTCCTTTTGCACCCGTTGCTTCTACGCCCACTACACGGCCATTATCCATAATGAGCTTTTCTGCCTTGGTGTTAAGCAATACAGGCACATTGGCTTCTTGTACTTTGGCATACAAAGTATCAATGGCAGCAGCTGCACGATTGGCACAGCCATAACTTACAGTGGGTTTTTCTGGATCAGGTTCGCCAGTAATGCCCACGCCTACGCTTTTTAGCCAATGAATGGTAGGTGTGGATAAAGACGCTTGCATCATGGTTAAACGAGCATTGTTGGTAAATTTACCCATACGGCAAAAATCAAGAAACAATTCTTCAATGTTTGCTTGTGTTACATCTTCATCTGCATCTTCACGATAAGCAGCCAAACCACCACCAGCAGTTGATGTAGCACCACCCACAGCAGGCATTTTTTCAATAACAATAATGTTTTTAACACCGTTTTCGTAGGTGGAAAGAGCAGCTGAAAGACCAGCAGCACCAGCGCCTACAACAAGCACATCTGTTGTTAATGTTTCAGCTTCTACAGGAGTAGCATCCATAACAGGTTCTTGAAAAATAACATCATCGCTTGCGCCTGCTTGTTTCATAGCTTCACAAGTAGCATCTAAAATAGCCTTAGAAGTAACTGTGCACCCTGCAACAGCATCCACTTTCAAAGTTTGTTTTTCAACGATTGTAGTAGGTAAAAGTTCCATTGCATTTGTGCCAATACCCTTTGTTTCGCTATCACCTTCTACGGTAATGCTTACAATGGCGTTGTCAGAAAGTTCCACTGTTACGTTTACATCGCCCCCAAAACCTTTGGCAGTTGCTTGATAAGTACCTGCTTTAAATACTTCTTCAGCCATTGCAAAAGTAGCACAATTGGCAACCATTACAAAGCACAGAAGCAAACAAAGCAACATTTGAATTTTCCTCATGTGTTTCAATCTCCCTTCTTCTTGTAGACGACCAGTCTA
>CAYTPJ010000128.1:0-4542 GCA_964439755.1 uncultured Oscillospiraceae bacterium | reverse complement strand
CATTGTATCCAAAAGTTTTAACTAAATAATTTAAAAAATCCACACTTGTGCCTCCTTCATCATTGTATGTTCCTTACTCAAATATTATACTACATTTAACCTCTAAAGTCAACTATAAGATATTTTTACAAAACAAAAAAAGAGACCATTATAAAAACAGTCTCTTTCATGGTTATTTAATTGTACGGATATTTTGAAGGGGTAAGAGCACAAAGTCCACTTTACCCACAATGTCATCCCTTGTTAAAGGGCCTACGTCCTCTGCACGGCTATCATGGCTATTGCCTCTATTATCGCCAATCACAAAGTATTCATTGTCTTTAAGGGTGGTGCGTTTATAGTTGGCATAAGGCAAACTGCCCATGTTTTCAGGGTCCTCCACCAATTGGTCGTTGACATAGAGCTTGCCTTCCAAAATCGCCACTGTGTCGTGTGGGAGCGCAACCAAGCGTTTTACAAAGAGCGTATGGCTCTTTACAGAGAGCGAGCCTCCCACATTAAAAAGTGTCTTGTTACGGTCTGGGAAACGGCAAATGATTACGTCACCACGTTGTGGTTCACTGAACAGATATTCCACCTTGGAGCAATACACCACTTCGCCATCTTTGAGCGTTCTGTCCATGCTACGGCCATCCACCTTGATGGGTTCAAACACAAAACTGCGAATGACGCATGCAATGACTACGGCAGCTAAAATCAACCATACCCAGCTCATAATTTCTTGCATCACTGTTTTTTTAGGTTTATCCTTTTTGTTCTTTTTCTTTTTAGGTTCTTCTTCTACTTGAGTTACTTGTGGGTTATTTTCCAAAAAAGAGGCCCTCCTTTAATCTATTTTACTTTCGCTCGGGAGCGTGCCTCTTTCGAGTGTCGCTTTGCGTTTTTTTAAAAACACTTGTCTATCGAGCATCACAATGCGTCCGCACGCAAGGCATTTGATTTTAATGTCTGCCCCTGTGCGCACCACTTCCCAAAGGTCATTGCCACAAGGATGCGGTTTCTTTGTCCTGATTTTATCCCCCAAACGGATTTCTTCGTCCATCAAAACCCCTCCTGCACACATGATCTTCTCCTATTATATACCCTTTTCAATAAAATTTCAATTGTTAATTGATGGTCAACAAAATTTTGCCACATTTTTCATAAAAAAAGATATAAAACAAGTTCAGTTGCCACACTCTATGCTGATTTCGTTAAAGATTTTCAAAATATCTTCAATTTTCAATGCTTTTTTTTCTGCGTCTTCTTTGTCCAACACGCTGTGCCCTTGGTGCATCATGTAAATACGATTGCCATACTCCAATGCGTAGCGCAAATTGTGTGTGACCATAATGGCAGTCAATTGCTTTTGCTTGACCACCTTTTCTGTAAGCTCCATGATAATTTCTGCTGTTTTAGGATCAAGCGCTGCTGTGTGTTCATCCAAAATCAAAAAGGAAATGGGCGTCATGGTGCACATCAAAAGCGCCAGCGCTTGCCTTTGTCCACCAGACAATATGCCCACCTGTGTGTTGAGCATGTTTTCAAGCCCCAACCCCAAAGGCAAAAGCATATCTTTATACGTGTTGATTTTTTTCTTGTCCACACCAAAATGCAAGTCAGCCCTTTTGCCTTTTGCATCTGCAAGGGAAAGATTTTCCAAAATCGTCATTTTAGGGCACGTGCCCATGGCAGGGTTTTGATACACACGCCCTATTTTTTGCGCACGCACATGCTCTTTTTCTTTGGAAATATCTTTCCCATCTACCAAAATGTGCCCACTGTCTTGCTTTATGCTCCCACAAATCAAGTTGAGCATGCTTGTTTTGCCCGACCCATTACTCCCCACCACGGACACAAATTGCCCTGTTTTCACCGTCATATCAAAATGGTCAAACAGCACCTTTTCTTGTGCTGTGTGTGGGTTGTACACTTTTACAATATCTTGAAGTTCAAGCACGTTTTTTCACCTGCCTTTTTTCCATACCACTCACTGCCAAAATCACCAAGAACAAAAGCGCCGTGATGATTTTCATATCACTGGCAGGCACGCCTGCTTTGATGGCAAGCGCCACGCACCCTTTGTACAAAATTGCACCCAACACAACGGCTGTTGTGCCTTTTATAAAAGAGAATTTAAACACATTGACGCCGATGATGACAGAGGCGAGCGCCATGGCAATCGCCCCTGTGCCCATGGACACTTCAAAAGCGTGCTGTTGTTGGCAAAGCACAGCGCCAGAGAGCGCCACCAAGCCATTTGCGAGCATCAAGCCCATCATCTTAATCTTGCCTTTATCTCGTGCCAAAGAAGTGACCACTGTGTCATTATCCCCAACGGCAATGAGCGAATACCCAAGGCGTGTTTTTAAAAACAAATCCAGCAACACTTTGACCACAATCACCACAACAAGAGCTACAAGGAGCACAGTGTAGGGCTGTAAAAATTCAGGCAAATTGTTTGTCACAGCGTTGTGTTCAAAAATCGTCTGATACTGCACCTTTCTGTTGCTAAAAAAGGGCACGTTTGCCTTTGCTTTTACAAAAGAGCCTGCTGCAATGTGCATATTGACTGCGTACAGCGCTGTCATCATGATGATGCCTGAAAAAAGGTCACGCACCTTGAGCTTTACGTGAATGAAACCTGTACACAGACCTGCCACACTGCCACACACAAAAGCGAGCAAAAGCGCCAACACAGGGTTCCCTCCATTGACCACCACAAGGGCAGACACTGCTGCCCCAAGTGGAAAGGTGCCATCTACGGACAAATCGGGAAAATCCAAAATCTTGTACGTGATGTACACACCCAGCGCCATAATCGCATAAATGAGCCCTTGTTCCAAAGTGTTGATTAGAATTGCCATTTTTCTTTACGTCCTAACAAAATTATTCTGCCATATCTGTGCCACGTGCTACAAGCGCTTGAGGCAATGTAATATTTAAGTTTTCTGCCACATAGGAGTTAAAATACAATGCGCTTTCTTGAAGCAATTCAAAAGGCATATCAGAAGCTTTTTCACCCTTTAACACACGAGCTGCCATCTTGCCTGTTTGAATGCCCAGTGCCACATAGTCCAGACCTTCTGCTGCCAAGCAACCCAATTTCACTTGTTCAATTTCACTGCCAAACACAGGCTTGTTTGCTTTTTCTGCTGCATTTAAAATAGTAGGCAAATAGCTCACCACCGTGTTGTCCAGCACCATGGTCACACAGTCCACCTCAGGGAGGAGCATTTCAATTGCTTGCGCCACTTCGCCCCCTGTTGTCACTGTGGAAGTGACAATTTCAAAACCAAACTGCTCTTTGTATTGCTCATATAGTTGCACTTGCACTTCGCTATTTGTTTCAGAAGAAGTGTACAAAATGCCCACTTTTTTTGCATCTGGCAAAATTGTTCTAATCATTTCAAGCTGTTTTTGAACGGGCAATAAATCGCTCGTGCCTGTCACTTCATCCACAGGCATATTGTCTTCCATTGCAAGCCCTGCTTCAATGGGAGCAGACACAGCTGTGTAAATAACAGGAATTTGTTTGCCCGATGTGAGCACAGCATTGTAGCACGCTTGTGCACTGGGCGTTGCAATGGCGCAAATCAAAGACACGTCATTTGCCACAAAGGATTGTGCAATCTGTGCGCCATCCCCTGTATTCGCTTGCGCATTTTGGAACAAGATTTCCAAGTTTTCCCCTTCCACAAAGCCTTCTTGCTTCAGTCCTTCAATAAACCCTATTTTACAATTGTCCAAAGAGGCATGCTCTGCAAACTGTTCAATACCTACTGTAAACGTTTGTGCAGATGCAAAAGAAGTGACGAGCACCATCAATAGGGCGAGTAAAATTGTTGTGATTTTTTTCATTTCCATGTTCCTCCTCATGTTGTCTGTTGATTGTGTCAGATGGAAGGACAAAGGGCAAAGGAATTAAAAAACACCCCAAGTACAGCGTACTTGAGGTGGAAAATCCACGGTGCCACTCAATTTCGACCTTTGCATAAAATATATGCAGTATAAAGGTCCTCTTTCTCCATATGCCATCACATATGCTGCCCTGATAACGGGTGCAGACCCCGTCAAAACCTACTTTGTTTCGGCTTTGCCCTCAGAAGTCCATTCAACGAATGCGTTATGCTGTGATTACACCCGCCACAGCTCTCTTTAAAAACTGCACTTTCGCCTACTACTCTTCCTCGCCAGTTTGTATCTGTATCATAACGCAAAAGCATTTTTTTGTCAAGCACAAAAAACATTTCTTTTGTACTTTTCTTGTTTTTTCCATTTCTTTACAAAGGATGACATGGACATTCTTTAGAATATAGTTGACAGCAAAACACAAATCGTGTACAATAAAAAAGACAAAAACAATCTCACAAGAAACGAAAGCAATGCGCTCTATCTATAAAAGAAAAAGCATATGAGGGAGGAAAAAATGGAATTTTGCAACTATTTTATCTCTGCCACACACGAGTTTACAACGCTTGAAAAGCACATCCCTGCGCCTTATTTTAGAAGGACATTTGAAATGGATGATTTAAAAGACAATGTGCATTTGCTTGTGACTGG
>CAYTPJ010000127.1:0-6609 GCA_964439755.1 uncultured Oscillospiraceae bacterium | reverse complement strand
TAATTATTATAGAATGGTGCACGGTCTGCCTTGCTAATAACCTCCTTTTTCATTATTGACCATGCTTATAAGCGCAAAGATTAGCCTTTTACGGCGCCTAACATAATACCTTTCACAAAATATCGTTGCAGGAAGGGATATACCATCATAATGGGAACAAGAACAATGACAGTGGTTGCAGCTATGATCGTATCTGGCGTATACGAAGCAGATGTTTGATCAAACACAACTTGCATGGTCATGGCTGCCTCGTCTTGAACCTGAGCCGCATTTACGGACATTCTTCTTAAGAGATATTGCAATGTAATGAGCTTTTCAGGGCGTACATATACCATGTTGTCAAACCATGCATTCCATTGACCAACAAGTTGCCAAAGACCGACGGTTGCGAGCACAGGTGTTGAAAGTGGAAGAATAATTTTGTACATTACTTGTAGCATGGATGCACCATCAATTGTAGCAGATTCTTCAAGAGATTTATCAATGGATAAGAAGTAATTTCTAATGATGATCGTGTTGTACATGCTAAATCCAGTAGGAAGAATGTAAATCCAAAATGTATCTAACATTTTTAGACTTTTTAAATTTAAATAAGTTGGAATTAGACCACCTGAAAAAAACATGGTGATAAGAAAAATAGTTGAAAAAAACTTTTTAAAAGGCATTTCGTTTCTTGTTAAAGAAAAAGCACATAAGCAACAAATGAGCAAGTGATATGCGCTTCCCAATATTGTGCGCAATACTGAGTTGACGAAAGCTGTTCCTAATATAGGCGTGTTCAAGCAATATTTATAGGCATCAAAGCACCAAACTTCAGGCCAAATGTTCGTGCGAACGATAGAGACATCTTGTGCTCTTGAAACTGAGATAACAATCAAGTCCCAAAGAGGGACGAGAATTGTAAAACAGAAAAACAATATAAAAAAGTAATTAAAAATATCAAAAATCTTGCTGGATATAGAAGTCTTTATTTTACGTTTTGTTTTCATTATATTACACCTCACATGATTCTAAAGTCAGGGTCAGCTTTTTTTGCCATGAAATTGCCAGCAATAACGAGTATAAAGCCCACAACGTTTTGAAATAATCCAATTGCTGTTGTGTAGTCATATTTCGCATCTAACATACCACGACGATATACATATGTGGATATAACATCAGCTACTTCATATGTTCCCTCATTATATAAGTTGAAAATAGGGTCAAAACCAACGTTGACTAAAGTGCCTAATCGAAGGATGAGCAATGTACTAATGGTAGGCATGATGGATGGGAGTGTTATATATATTATTTTTTTAAATCTTCCAGCGCCATCTATAACAGCAGACTCATATAAACTTGGATTTATACTTGCGATAGAAGCTAAGTATATAATAATGCCCCAACCGAGTTCTTTCCAAATAACGGATAATAGATAAACGGGTGTAAACATGTTTTTCTGTATCATAAAGTATATAGGTGTATCTATCATACCCAATCGAAGCATAAGTGCGTTTATTATGCCATGACTTGGGGATAAGATTTGATAGACAAAGTTACCAACTACTACCCATGATAGAAAATGAGGTAGATACGTTATTGTTTGTGTTATGCGCTTAAAACGAGGATATTGCACTTCGTTCATCATCAGAGCAAAAATAATGGTTAGGGGGAACAATGTCAATAGATTTAAAATGCTTAATTTTAAAGTATTGAATAATACACGAAAGAACATAGGGTCTGAAAACATTTTTTCAAAATGTTCCAATCCTACCCATTCACTTCCAACAATTCCACGGCGCATCTTGAAGTCTTTAAATGCAATTTGTATACCATAAATAGGTAGATAATTAAATATAA
Source organism: uncultured Oscillospiraceae bacterium (assembly GCA_964439755.1). Lineage (GTDB taxonomy): Bacteria > Bacillota > Clostridia > Christensenellales > Aristaeellaceae > CAYTPJ01. The sequence goes on along the minus strand of CAYTPJ010000127.1, from coordinate 4,770 downwards.
TAACCTGAGCTAATGGGAGAATTAAGAACAAATAAAAGGGCCAGTATTTTTTGCAACGTATGAATAATGAAGGGGTATTGTTAAGGCGTTTGGTTTGCGTCGTCATATGTTTTCTCCTTTTATAAATAAAGTAACTTATCAAATACCGCCAATGTCTTCTCTTGTTAAGGAAGTGCCGATAATGTAACAATTCGGTTCGTTGTTTCTAATGTAATCGACAATGTATATTTCTCCGTCTTCAAACTGTACAATGCCTGTGTATCCTAAATCAGAATATTTACCATAATCGTAGTGCAAAGGCATAATGCGAACCTGCTGGTCTTTCTTGTCAGGCGACAAGAGTGTTTCTTTATCGGTGATTGCTAAAAAAGTGTTCTGTGTCCAATTGCCCAGCCACCCTTTTTGCGCACCTTGTTTATAGCGATAGGTGATTAAAATTTCTCCTGTGTTGATGAATTGACCAACAGGACGGTGACAGCAAGAGAGAGGAATAGTATATAAAGGACCAAATGTTTGACCATAGTCAGTAGATTTTGCAACAAAGCATTCATAACCCATGGAACTGTTTTCTCGCATCAAGGAAACGAGCGTACCATTTTCCATTTCAATGACACAAGATTCACATAAATTGTATCGTTCATCCTTGCCAACAATTACAGGGGCACTCCATGTGGCGCCTTGATCAAAGGAGGTAAAAGCACGTACTTGAAGATTTTTAAATCCGTCAATGTCCCCTAAGTGACATGTGATGAGCCATCTGCCATCACTTAATTCACGCAATTTGTCTGGCACAATGCCATGAATGTGCAAATTTTGAGGTGCTGAAAAACATTCTCCTTCTGCATCTGCACGCCACATGAATACTTCTGCTTTGGTTTGAGATGACGAATGAACTTGATCACATAATACAATGAGAGAATCGTCTTTTAAACGTGTAAGTCGGGGATTATTCCAATAGTGGCTACCATCCTCCGAATATATTGCATCCGTTAAAGGAACTTTTTTGCTCCATGTTCTGCCTCTATCACTGCTTTTTGTATACATGATTCTTGAATAACTGCGATTGCCGTGCGCAGTACATTCACAAAAGATGCAAATGAGCTGTCCCTTTTTTGTAAGAACAACATCTGGCCAAGATTCGTAAATGCTCTCATCGTTGCTTACAACGAAGGTTTCTTTTGACATTAGAGATTCCCTCCTTGATTTTAACAAATGAATCGAAATCTAACAGATGAAGGCATTGATCTTTAAAACGTAATCATTGCTACATCGTCATACATACTTTATACTACAAACTTTTCTATTTGTCAATAGTTTTTTTAAAAAAATATAAAAATTTTTAAAAAATCAACCGTTTTATTGAAAAAACAAAATCAAATGACCTACAAAGTGTGGATTGCTTTAGAAAACGGTTGACAAAGTAAAGGAAATAAGGTATAGTAGTTGTGGGTGAAAAAGAGATTAAATCAGAAAGGAACATAATATGAAAAATCTAAAGGAGGAAAAGCTATATATACAGGTATTTAGAGAAATACGTTCATATATTATAAAGAATGAATTAAAAACGGGGGATCAGTTGCCAACAGAACAAAGCATGTGTGAAATGCTAGGTGTGAGCAGAAATGTACTCAGAGAAGCAATAAAATCCATGGAGCTTATGGGCATGGTGTCGGCATATCCTGGGAGAGGCACGATTATACAGGAGTTTAATTTGGAATTTATATTTCAAAATGTCATGTTCGATACAATGAGCAAGGAAAATACAACGATATCAGAAATGCTTGAAATTAGAAAAAAATTAGAGCTTTCGTATATGAGGAAAGCATTTCAGCAATTGACGCACGAGGACGTTGTTCGTATTCGTGGTATTTTAGAGGAAATAAAAAACAAATGGAAAAAACATATTTTTTTTCATGCAGACGACAGGGAATTTCACATGGCATTGTTTTCGCATCTTGAAAATCAAACACTCAATTCACTTTTGAATGCTATTTGGTCTGTGGATGAAAACTTTCAGGTGGAAGAAAAAGTGAAATTTTTAGACGATACGATTATAAAACATGAAAATATTGTGCTTGCACTTGAAAATAAAAACGAAGAAGCGTTTGAGGCGGCCATGCTTGCACATTTTTCATCAGGGAAATATTCGATTTTAGGGAATTTTAAAGAATGATTTTTTATAAAGAAGGAAAAAGACAATGATTATTGACACAGTTGAAAACTTAAATACGTACAAAGGGCTTTCCAAAAATTTGGACATCGCATTACAATTTATTCAAAATACAGATTTGAATGGTTTGCCAGATGGGAAAAAGGAAATTGATGACCATGTGTTTTTTATGGTGAACGATGTAGCACGCAATGTGCCTGAAAAAATTATGTATGAATGTCACGATGTGTATATTGACATTCAAATGACAATTAAGGGAAATGAAAATATTCGTGTTTTGGACAGAAATAAACTGGAGTTTCCTCCTATGAACAAAGAAAAGGATATTGCATTTGCTTCTTCATTAAATGAAGGCAATATGATTGCTTTAAAACAAGGCGATGTGATGATACTGTTCCCTCAAGATGCCCATCAGCCTTGCCTTGGAGAAGGCAAGGGCAGAAAGATTGTGTTTAAAGTGAGCGTGTGATTTTTAATGCGTTGTGATAAGCATAAATAAGTAGTACAAAGGAAAAAAGGAGTATATCATGAAGTATACAGCTTACAAAAATAGGGCGCACACGGATGCATTTGCCCCCTTGGCAGATGGGCAGGTGTCCTACACGGGCAATGTGGATAAGGCCATTCATTTTGTAGAAGGAGCACAGCTTTTAGACCCTGCTTTATGGGGTTTATTTGTGGAGCAATTCAGACAAGGAAATGTGGACGACCACGACTTGGGGTGGCGTGGGGAATATTGGGGAAAGATGATGCGTGGCGCATGCTTTACCTATCGATACACGCAGAATGAAAAGCTGTACGAGGCACTGCAAGGCACAGTTAAGGATTTGTTGACAACGCAGGATCAATTGGGCAGGATTGCCACTTATTCTATACCTTCTGAATTTCACGGATGGGATATTTGGAGCAGAAAATATGTGATGCTTGGGCTTGAATATTTTCTTGAAATATGTAAAGAAGACGATCTGGCAGACAGCATCCTGCGAGTGCTGTGCAAACATGCTGATTATTTGCTTGAAAAAATCGGGCATTCAGAAGGTAAAACGCCTATTACGCATACGTCTAAATGGTGGTCGGGCATGAATGCATCTTCTATATTGGAAGCATTTGTGCGCTTGTATCACTTGACTGGATTGCAAAAATACTTGGATTTTTCCAAAGAAATTATTGAAGCAGGGGGGATGAAGGGCTTTGATATGTTTGAAGCGGCTTTGGAAAATAAGCTATATCCTTTTGAATACCCTGTGACCAAAGCGTATGAAATGATGTCTAACTTTGAAGGAATTTTAGAGTATTATCGAGCAACAGGGGAAGAAAAATATAAAACCATGGTGGTAAATTTTGCACACAAAGTGATGCAATCGGACATTACAGTGATAGGCTCTGCAGGCACAACGCATGAACTGTTTGATCATTCAAAAGTACGGCAGTTTAACCCAGCTTTTGATGGCATTATGCAAGAAACATGTGTCACGGTTACGTGGATGAAGCTTTGCTGGCAACTGCTTTGCTTAACAGGAGCGCCTGTTTATGCAGATGAAATGGAACGTTCTATTTATAATGCACTGCTTGGGGCAGTGAATGTGAACAAAAAAGCTGTGAAAAGCCAAATATTCAGTTTTGATAGTTATAGCCCCTTGCTCAATGGCTTTAGAGGCAGGGAAGTGGGCGGATATAAGGATATTATTCGCAATCAATTTTGGTGGGGATGCTGTGTAGCCATTGGGGCAGCAGGTACAGGGATTGTTGCAGGCACAGCGCACCAAAAGGCAAAAGATGGCATGGTGGTCAATCTTTATATGCAAGGCAAGGCAAAAATGGTGCTCCAAAGTGGCAATGAAATTCAGCTGAACACACAGACAAAGTATCCTGTTTCAGGCACTGTACAGATGGAAATGAATTGTCAAAAGAGTGAAACGTTTGCTTTGTATATTCGGATACCCGATTGGAGCAAAGAAACTGTGCTCAAAGTCAATGGGGTAGAGCAAGAGGCACAGTCTGGCACGTATGCACGTATAGAGCGCCATTGGGAAAGCGAAGATAAAATTGAACTAACGCTGGATATGCGTACAAAAGTCCTTCATGCGTGTCAAATGGACGCACAAGCAGATAAAGAGTCTATATGCCATGTTGCACTTCAACGTGGGCCTGTGATGCTTGCACGAGATGCGCAAACAGGAGAAAATATACTCGAAAAAGTGACGATTAAAGAAGAAAATGGATATGCCTGTCTTGAGCCTTGCGCTGTGCCTTTCCCTGCGCAACAAGCATATTTTGTCGCTACTCAAGAAGGGCATATCACTGTGGCAGACTATGCATCTTGTGGGCAAAATTGGGATAAAGATATGCCCATTTCTGTTTGGATTACAACGAAATAAGCCACATGATGTAAAGAAGTCAGGAATAAAAAAGCATAAAACAAGGCAACCAACTGTCGAATATTCCTCGGTGGTTGGTTTTTATATACAAAAAATCGAAATGTTTTAAATAAAGATACAAAAAAAGGCTTAAAACCATTGATAAACAAGGATTTTAAAGCCTGATTTGGTGGAGCATAGGAGACTCGAACTCCTGACCCCAACACTGCCAGTGTTGTGCGC
>CAYTPJ010000126.1:0-6664 GCA_964439755.1 uncultured Oscillospiraceae bacterium | reverse complement strand
AAATCGGCTTTTGTTTTTATAAATTGTTTTTGAGTAGATATTCCCACAACATCATTTTCATTCAAACTATTTCCTGTATTTCTTTCATCAACAATTTCTATCAACTGTCCTAATTTATATTTAGTCAATGCCATAGCCAATCCCCCTAAATGCCTTTTCCAACATGGATTGAGAGGCTTTTTCTGTTTTCAGCACTTCTTTCATTTCTTCTTGAATTCTTGCCATTTCTTTTTCATAGTCAATCTCTAAATCGTGGTCGATAAATTCAATATACTTACTTGGTGCAAGGGAAAATTTATTATCTTCAATGGTAATTTCATCGTCATTCGTTTTATATTTTCTCATTGTTTTTACAGATTTACAAAGTTCGGGTACATCTGAATAAAGGGTTGTATCTTCATTTTGCCAAGTATTATAAATTTCTTTTACCTTTGCTATTTGTTCAAATGTAAAAACCGTCTTTTTCTTTTTACTCTTTTTATCAATGGTGTATTCCTCAACATTGGTGTCCCATCTTCTAAGGTCAACAAATAAAACCTCATTTTGCCTATCACGAAGTTTTCTGCCATTCAATGTTCTTGCTCTCTTATTATTATTTATAATCCAAAGAGTTACAGAAATATCAGTGGAATAGAACATATCACGGGGGAGGACAATGATCGCTTCCACTTTATCATTTTCAATCATTTTTGTGCGAATAGCAAGCTCGTCACTATCATTCAATGCACCGTTAGCCAGCAAAAAACCTGCAATGCCATTTGTAACATCAAGCTTTGAAATCATATGCAATATCCAAGCATAATTGGCATTGCTTTCTCTGGGTGTTGCATAGCCATCCCAGCGTGCATCCGTTGTCAACTCGTTTGATTTACGCCAAGCCTTTAAATTAAAAGGTGGGTTTGCCATAATAAAATCCACTTTTTTATCTTTGTGTTGGTCGTTGGTAAAGGTGGAAGCATTTGTTCTGCCAAGGTCATGAGAAATACCACGAATAGCCAAATTCATTTTACAAAGTCGCCATGTTTCAGGCTGGCTCTCTTGCCCAACAACAGAAATCATTTTATTGTTACCATGATGATTTTTTACAAATTTATGAGATTGTACAAACATACCCCCACTGCCACAGCAAGGATCATAAACCACACCACTGTATGGCTCAATCAGCTCTGTAATCAGTTCTACAATACAAGCTGGTGTATAAAATTCCCCATCTTCCTTTTTGCCAGAAACAGCATAAGCCTGTAAAAAATACTCATACACTCTGCCGATTAAATCTTCTTCATGAAAACGCTTTTCGTCTATTTTATTTACTTCATCAATAAGTGATTTGATGGTTTCCTTGCTGCCAAGAGTGGCATATAATTTCTGTGGTAATGCACCATTCAAAGGCTCATTTTCTTCTTCAATATCATACATTGCATTATCCAGTATAATTGCGATGTCGTTCGCACTGGCATTCTTAACAATGTAGCTCCATCTGGAAGTTTCCTTTAAATAGAAAATGTTGTCAGAACGATAAAATGATTTCTTTTCTAAAAAAGCTGAAATATCCCCATATTTTTCAATAATTTCCTTGCGTTTCTTTTCAAATTTGTCACCTGCAAATTTAAGAAATGTAAGCCCCATAACTGCGTCACGATTTTTTTCAGTGCTTCCAACGCCACGCAATGCGTTACGGCAATTCCATAATATACTTTCAAGAGAAACCTCTTTTTCTACCGTTTTTTTTGCCATTGTATTTTCTCCTATCTATTTTACACTTTCTAATAATTGTTTGAATGTAAAAAATATACCTTGTCACAACAATTATATCACAAGCTGTAATTTTTTTCAATTGATAATTCTAATATATATTTTATACTTTACTGGACAATTTATTGTCAGTATATCCTTGATTTCGCACTCCAAATATTCCATGCCCACCAAAAAAATTAAATAGATGAATTGATAAACACAAAAACAGGGGAGAAAAATGCACGCCCCTGTTTTATTTGCAAAATATACAGTGTTTATTCTATCGCTATAAGTTTGGGCTTATGCACGCCTTTGACTTCGCCAATGATTTGGATTAGTGTTTCAATGGATACTGTGAGCTTATTCATTTCAGCAGAGATGACCACGTTTGCTTTGCCATTGATGGGCAAATTTTGCACAATGGTGAGTATGTTTGCGCCATTGTCTGAAAACTTTTTGAGCACGTCTGCAAGCAAGCCTTGTTCATGCGATATCATCATAGAAATCACTGCTTTTTTGCAAAATAGATCTTTGACATTAGGTGTATACACGTAATCTTTGTACTTATAGTAGGTACTGCGTGATATGCCAGCAATTTTGACAGCTTCGCTCACTTCTTTCACAATACCATGTTCAATCAAATTTCTTGCCTCCACGACTTTTTCAAAAAAATCAGGCAATACTTTTTTGTTCACAATCAAATACATGTTTTCCATACAAGCATCTCCCTTATTCTTTTATTTTTGCCCCTTCCTTGTCTACGCAAAGGGGCAGTGCTTGCCAATGATGGGGCAAAGTGTGCAGTTTTTGCTGTATTGCCCTTTGAAATGCCTTTGCATCTTTGCACACAGCAAGGCACGTGCTCCCTGACCCACTGATGCAAAAAGCGAGTGCGCCCCCCTCTTTCGCATACGCTTTCACCTTGTCATAATCGTGTATAAGGTGTGCACGATAGGGCTGGTGCAGAGCATCTTGAAACGCTTCTGCCATGTGCGTGCTGTTCCCCGATTGGAGGGCGCTCAAGAGCAGAGCAACGTGTGAAACGTTGAACACAGCGTCTTGAAAGGGCACAGTGAAAGGCAATTGCTTTCTTGCCTCGCATGTGGATGTTTCAAAGTCAGGTATGAGTGCGCAAAATTCAAGCGCAGGAGCAAGAGGCAAAGAGGCATACAGTATGTCTGTTTGTTTTTTTAAAGCAACTGTAAGCCCACCCAAAAGGGCAGGGGCTACATTGTCTGGATGCCCTTCTATTTCTGTTGCCAGTTGAAGCATTTCCTTTGTGCTCAATGGACTATAACACATTTTATTCGCTGCCACAATGCCCCCCACCACCAAAGAGGCGCTTGACCCTAAGCCCCTTGAAATGGGGATGTGCGCATCCATGTGTATGTGCACCCCTTTAAGAGGAATGGACAGCTTTTCAAACACTTTTTTATAGGCGATAAAGCATAGATTTTGCTCGTTTTGATATGCTTTTTCGCACCCTGTAATTTCTATACCTTTTTCTATTTCTTCCACACAGACGGTTGTATAGAGTGCAAAAGCAAGCCCTAAGCAATCAAACCCCGGGCCTAAGTTTGCACTCGTTGCAGGCACTTGAACGGTTACTTTTCTCATGGCATTTCCTCCATTGTGCGTTGCACAAAGCTCAGCATATCCTGCTTTTCAATCACGTCAAAAAACCTTTCCTTTTGCCCCTTTAAATTTTGAAGTTGGGGGGGAATGGGCATGTTCGACATGTTTTCTAAGCATTGCATGGCATCAAATTCGTCCAACCCTTGCGTATTTTGAAAAGCAGAGAGCACATCTTTTGAAAATTTATATGGGCTTGCTGTACAGAGCACGACTGTTTTTGTACCTAAAGGCAAAGCATTTTGCACCTTTTTGGCTACACAAAACGCTACTGCACTGTGCGTGTCCATCAAATAATTGTGCGCTTCAAACGTTTCTTTGATGGTGGATAAAATTTCTTTTTCTGTACAATCCCCACACAAAAAGGTTTGCTTTAATTGCGCCAACACGACATCGGGTATCTGATATGCTCCTTTTTCTTTCAACGCTTGCATGTATGCTCTTGTGTTGTCTGCACCCGTTAAAAGGTACAATAAGCGTTCCAAATTGCTCGACACCAAAATGTCCATAGAAGGAGAAATCGTCTTTTTAAACGTCCTATTTCTGTCATACAAGCCTGTATTTAAAAAAGTTGTGAGCACATTGTTTTCATTCGAGGCACACACGAGCTTTTCTATGGGCAAGCCCATTTTTTTTGCCAAATAGCCTGCTAAAATATCCCCAAAATTGCCTGTGGGCACAACAAAGTTCACCTTTTGACCTTGCACAATATCGCCCGACAAAAGCAAATCCCGATAGGCTGTAAAATAGTACGTAATTTGAGGCACCAAGCGCCCTAAATTGATGCTGTTTGCACTGGATAAGGAAATATTTTGTTTGAACTGCCCTTTTTCCTTTTCCAAATGGAATATTTCTTTCACACCGTTTTGCGCATCGTCAAAATCTCCTCTTACAGCGCACACATGCACATTTTGCCCCTTGGCAGTGCTCATTTGCAATTTCTGCACTTCGCTCACGCCACCATCTGGGTAAAACACGAGGATATCCTCGCCCTCAACATCTTTAAAGCCCTCCAATGCTGCCTTGCCCGTGTCCCCACTCGTTGCCGTCAGTATGAGCGTGTGTGCCTTACACTGCAATTGTTTTTTTGCTTGCGTGAGCAAATGAGGAAGCACGCACAGCGCCACATCCTTAAAAGCGCATGTAGGGCCGTGAAAAAGCTCCATGGCAAACAACTCCCCCACCTTTTTTAAAGGCGCCAGCGTGTCTTTTTCAAATTTCCCTTGATATGCGCTTTGCACCAACCCTTTTAAATCATGAAATTCAGGCAACATTTGCTCCATAACAGCTTGAGAAAGCTCAAAATCTGATTTTTCTGTAAAATCTCCTAAATTTTGATATAAATTATCGTACTCTTTGCACATATATAAGCCGCCATCTTGTGCTATTCCTTGCAAAACAGCCTCTAAACTGTGTACTTTTAAGCCGTCATTTCGTGTACTATTATAAATCATGCTTGTTTTTCTCCTTTTTAGGTGTTGCTTTTTCAGCAATTATATGATAACATGTTTTTCATTCAAACACAAGTGTTTTTTTAAAAAAACACGGAGAGGGTGAAAAGTAATTTATGAATGTAGCAATTTTGGGATTTGGCACAGTGGGTAGAGGAGCATATGAAATGATTTCATCCTCCAATCAGCACATCAAGGTGACAAAAATATTAGATAAAAAAATATCCCTTGAATACAGCGCACTTATGACGACAAATGCAGAGGACATTTTTTCAGACTTAGCCATTGATGTGGTGGTAGAAACCATTGGGGGCATAGAGCCTGCCCACAGTTTTATTGTAAAGGCACTAAAAAGCAAAAAGCACGTGGTCACGGCAAACAAACACTTGGTGAGCGTGTATTATGATGAATTTGTTGCGCTTGCTGAAGAAAACAATGTGCGTTTTTATTTTTCTGCTGCTGTGGGGGGTGGCATCCCTTGGGTATATTCTCTGTTGCGCACAAAAAGGGTGGATGAAATCACACACATTCAAGGCATCGTAAACGGCACAACCAATTATATATTAGACGGCATGACGCACCAAAACTTGGATTTTGACACAGCTTTACAGCGTGCACAAGCGCTCGGATACGCTGAATTAGACCCCTCTTCGGACATTGACGGCATGGATGCACAGCGCAAATGCCTCCTGTCCATTCGCCTTGCCTATGACAGATATTTGCCTGCTGAAAGCCTGTTTACCTTTGGTATTCGCTCTATTTTAGCCTTTGATATTGAGCAATTTAAAAAAATGCACTTGACGTGCAAGCTCCTCATGTACGCACAAAAAGTGGCAGGCGGGCTGTGCGCCTTTGTGCAACCCATGCTATTTTCTTGTAACCACTTAGAGCACGCACTCTCTGATTGTAACAATTTTATCACTCTAAAGGGCAAAAACTTAGGAGATTTATCTTTTTACGGTCAAGGTGCAGGCAGTTTGCCCACTGGGAGCACTGTGTTTCAAGATATTTTGGACATTGAACATTCAGCAGGGCAATGTGTGCCTGTTATAACAGAAAAAGCGCACCTGCAAAACCACGCTGTTTCCATGCGTTTTTACCTCCGTGCTGATAAAAAACACAGGGAGGTTTTGAGCGCATACATCGAGCACCTGTGTGCAGAAAAAGACTTTGTTTATGGATACACAAGCGCTCTTTCCTTGCACACAATGCACACGCTTATAGAAAAAATACACGACAACAATTGCTTTTTTGCAGGCATAGCAGAGTAACAACTATACGCAAGTTTTTGTATACAAAAAAAGCCTTAGGGATTGCCTAAGACTTTTATTGTTTTTAGAAACAAAAGCATTTTATAAAAATTATTCGGGCTTGTTTTCTGTTTCTGTGGGTTCATCTGGTGTTTGGGAAGCTTCTTCTTCCTTTTTACCACCCAAGATTTCGCCAATGTGGCTTTGCAAATATGCAATGTCATCTTTTGCCATGGTCTTTAAATGTTCCACGATATGATCACGTTTTTCTTTGCTTGTAAAAAGTTCGCCAATAGCGCTTTGTGCATAGGATGCCTTCGCATGTTCAATCTTTTCTTTGGAAAATTCTTTTGCTTGTTCCATGGAGATTTCTCCCTTTTCAACAAGACCCTTCAAAACATCTTCTGTTTTGTGTGTGCCGTTGGATACTGCGTGAAGACCCACTGCAAAGATTTTCTTGATTTCATCACCGATATTTTCCATAATAACATACCCCTTTCATGAGTGTACCTATATTATACCACTTTTTTTAAATTTTTCAAGTATAATTTTATACAAAAATCGAATAAATATAACATATAGAATTAACCAAATGAC
>CAYTPJ010000125.1:0-6701 GCA_964439755.1 uncultured Oscillospiraceae bacterium | reverse complement strand
ACACGGTACGGGTCACAGGCACGAGCATACGCCCCGTAGAGGAGGGAAAATACAGCTGAATTGTGTTTACTGTGTCGCCTGCGCTTGCGCTTGTTGAAACGCTCTCTAAATTGATACATTCGCCCTTAAACACTTGGCTTACGTTTGTACCATTGGTCAACCTGCTCCTTTTTTGCCCATCAAAGAGAAAGTTCACTTCTTGAATGGTGGGAAAAGCACACAATGTATGTTCAATAGAAGATATCATTCTGTTTTCTTCCACAGCGTCATTGCACAGGTGAAACCCACCTTTTAAATCAATGCGTGCCCTGCCCTCTTGTATGTCTAAGTCTATTTCCGTACCCTCTGGCACTGTTGTTTTAAGCCCCATTTTTGCAGCGTTCAAGTCGTTTTCACCAGATGCAATCAGGCATTTCACGGCTTCTTTGGCAACCCCTTTTGATTTATCCACAGTGACTGTCACAGGCACCAAATACCCTTCCCCATTTTCATAAAACACAGAGCAAGGCATTTGGTTTTCTTCCAAAATCACATCTTGCGCCACACGCACTTGCTCCACTTCTTCATAGAGCAATTTTTTATCCTCCTGTCCTTTGAGCGCAAGCGCCACCACAAGCGCCGCCGAACAGAGTATGAGCATCCTTTCAATGTCCACCCGTCTTATTTTTGGCATTTTAAACTTCATATCTTTTCGCTCCTTTGCCCACATTTATGGCTATAAAACTGTATGTCACAAAATAAAAAAATATGCTTGGATTGATTCAGAAACTAAAATGTGGTACAATGAAACAGGACTTTGATGGAGGAAGGTAAAAAACATGCCATTAGACGGATTGACCTTGGGATTTTTAGCCAAAGAGCTTCAAACGCTCCAAAATGGGCGTATCGATAAAGTAAACCAACCGGAAAAAGATATGATTGTGCTGTCCATTAGAGCGAACAACCAGAATGAAAAACTGCTCATTTCTGCCAGCCCTTCTTTAACACGCATACATTTAACGAAAGATACTTTTCAAAACCCACCCAATGCCCCCATGTTTTGTATGCTCTTGCGCAAACATTTGCTTGGAGGGCGTGTCAAAGAGATATCGCAAATCAAGGGCGACCGTTTGCTTCAAATTGTCATTGAATCAAGGGACGAGTTGGGCGAAACAACAGAAAAAACACTGTATTTTGAAGCGATGGGCAGGCACAGTAACTTAACGCTTGTCCTCCACGGAAAAATATTAGATGCCATCCGTCACGTGTCCTTTGACATGAGCAGAGTGCGCTGTTTGCTCCCTGGCGTGCCCTATGAATTGCCTCCTTTTCAAGACAAAATTTGCCCTGAAAACGTTACAGAACAAAACATATACGACCGATTAAAGGAAGAAAAAGGAGCGCTCCACAAAGCTCTTTTAGGCGCTGTCAGTGGTTTATCTCCCCTTGTTTCCAAAGAAATTGCCTTCCGTTTAACGGGCAATCAGGAAAGCTATGTGGAAGATTTAAACATGCAAGCGTTTTCTGCCCATGCGCACACATTCTTTTCTTCCTTAGACAAGCTGTTTGCCCCTGTGCTTTTAAAAACACAAGCAGGTGCCGTGCAGGACTTTTTGCCTTTTGAATACAAAATGTATGATGAAAATCTGCAAGTTTCTGCCCCCTCTTTGTCCTCTGCGATGGACACTTTTTACAGTGGCCGAGATGTGTGTGACCGTATTGCGCAAAAGAGCGCCTCTTTGAAAAAATTGCTCAAAACACACTTAGAACGCAACCAAAAAAAGCTTTCTTTACAAGAAGCAGATATTTTAAACAGCGAAAATGCAGACAAATTGCGTTTACAAGGAGAGCTTTTGAGCGCACAGCTGTACATGGTGCAAAAGGGCGCAGAGCGTGTCACGGTGCAGAATTTCTATGACGAACAAAATGCGCCCCTTGAAATTCTCTTAGACAAAACGCTTTCACCTGCCCAAAATGCGCAAAAGTATTTTAAAAAATACAAAAAAGCGCTCGCCGCCAAAAAGACAGCGACAGAGCAAAAAGAAAAAACGCTTGAAGAAATTGAAATCATTGAAAATGCGCTCTTTGAACTGCCTTTATCCCAAACGGAAAAGGATTTAAAAGACATCCGAGAAACGCTTGAAGAGGCGCATATTGTGAAAAAAGAACGTGCCAAAAAGACAAACAAAAAAGAGCCTTTGAGCAAGCCCTACACGTTCTATTCCTCCAACGGTTTCAAAATGGAAGTGGGTAAAAACAGCTTACAAAATGAGCGCCTCACCAAAAGTGCCTCTCCCAATGACTTGTGGCTCCACGCAAAGGACATTCAAGGGGCACACGTGATTATTTCACTGGAAGGAAATGAGGTGGACGAAAACACTTTGCTCCAAGGGGCACAGCTCGCCGCCTTTTACTCAAAAGCACACGGTGTATCCGTGCCTGTGGATTACGTGTGTCGCCGTTATGTGAAAAAGCCCCAAGGAGCGCCTGCTGGTTTCTTCATCTTTACCAACAACAAAACGTTGCTCGTGTCAGCCACAGAACAAGAGATAGAGAAACTCAAAGAAAACAAGCCTGCGCAAGAAAATCAAAAGTCTATATAAAACCTCCATAATTTACACAAAAACACATTTTCCCCTTTCTTCCCTATCCCTTTATATTTCATAAAACTTTACGCAACAACAAACCTACAAAATTTTTATTTTCACTTGACAGATGCTTTATACATTCTGTATAATAGTACGTATGGCAGAGATAGGACCTTAGTAAGCGCCCGAGACCATGCCCAAAGAGAGCTTCTGACGGTGGAAATGAAGCGACATGCGGTGCGTCAATTACCTCCTTGAGCCCAAGTCCGAACATGGGAAACCATTGATAGGCACTTGCCGGTGCGCCGGTTATCGCGCAATATGAGGGTATGTTTTTACATACTAAACGGAAGTGGTACCGCGTTATAACACGCCTTCCTTGCTAAAAGAAATTTTAGAAAGGGGCGTTTTTATTTTAGCAAAAAAGGGATGGACCATTAAAATGAGGAGGAAAAAGCATGGATACTTACTTAGATTTTGACGAAACACTGTTTGCGCAGAGAACATCTCGTGTATCTGGCAGTGCCATTCGTGAGATTTTTAAACTATTGAGCAAACCCAACATGATTTCTTTTGCCGGAGGCAATCCTGCAAAAGATGCGCTCCCCAATGAGCAAATTGCAGACATTGCACGTGATTTGCTTTTAAAAGAGGGCAAAACGTTGCTCCAATATGGCGCAACAGAAGGGTATGCACCTTTTTTAAACACTTTGGAAAAATACATTGCAAACACTTTGGGCTTTACAGCTAAAAAAAGCGAAATTTTGCCCACCACAGGGTCTACGCAAGGCATGAACTTGCTCTGCTCTGCGCTCATCAACCAAGGGGATGTGATTTTGGTGGAAGACCCCACTTTCCTTGGCAACATGCAAGTGATGCGCTTATTTGGCGCTCAACTCATCCCTGTTGTGTGCGATGCAGATGGTATGGATATGCAGGATTTAGAAAATAAAATTCAGCAATATCACCCCAAAATGATTTACGTCATCCCCACTTTCCAAAACCCAACAGGGCGCACGCTCTCTTTCAACAAGAGAAAAAAGATAGCAGAGCTTGCGAACGAATATCATGTGCTCGTGGCAGAAGATGACCCTTACCGTGATTTGCGATACGAGGGCGCACCCTTGCCCACCATCAAGTCTTTTGACACAAATGGGTATGTGGCATTCTTGGGGAGTTTTTCCAAAATCATTTCCCCTGGCCTTCGTGTGGGCTACTTGTGTGCCAACGAAAAATTGCTCAGAAAGTGCACCGTGCTCAAACAATCGTCTGACTTACACACAGCACTTTTAAACCAAGCGCTCTGTAATGCCTACATCGAGCAGGACCTTTTGCAGAAACACGTGCAAGAAATCTCTGCTTCCTACAAGCAGAAAATGCAACACATGCTCCACGAAATGAGCAAAACAGACGTGTTTGCATCTTACACAAAGCCTCAAGGGGGGCTGTTCATCTTTTGCTTTTTGGAGGAAAAAACAAATGCGCTCACAGCGCTTCAAAAAGCAGTGGATTTGGGCGTAGCATACGTGCCGGGCACACATTTTTACCCCAATGGCGAACATTTCAACACATTGCGCTTGAACTTTTCAAACGCATCTTTAGAGGACATCACAAAGGGCATTGCATTGCTCAATCAAGCTTTAAAAGCATAATTTTAGGAGGAACAAAACAATGGGAAACGTATTAGACACATTAAAAGAGCGTGGATTTTTAGCACAAATTACATACGAAGAAGAACTGTACAGACAGCTTGAAAAAGAACCCACCACTTTCTACGTGGGCTTTGACCCCACTGCGACCAGCTTGCACTTTGGGCACTTTATCCCAATCATCGCCATGGCACACATGCAACAAGCAGGGCACTTGCCCATTGCGCTTGTAGGTGGGGGCACAGGCATGATTGGTGACCCCAGTGGCAAGTCTGACATGCGCAAAATGATGACGCAAGAAACGATTTTAAACAACGTCAATGGCATTAAAAAGCAAATGGAAAACTTTATCCAGTTTGGCGAAGGCAAAGCCAAGATTGTAAACAATGCCGACTGGCTTTTGGACGTCAACTACTTAGAGTTCATCCGTGACATCGGTGTTCACTTTTCTGTTAACCGTATGCTCACAGCAGAGTGCTACAAACAGCGCTTGGAAAAGGGCTTGACTTTCCTTGAATTTAACTACATGCTCATGCAGTCATACGACTTTTTACAGCTCTTTAAGCATCACGGATGCCGTCTGCAAATGGGTGGCGACGACCAGTGGAGCAACATGCTCGCAGGCGCTGACCTCATTCGCCGTAAAGAGCGTGAAAGTGCCTTTGCTTGCACCTTTAAGCTTTTAATGAACCACGAAGGCAAAAAGATGGGCAAAACAGAAAAGGGCGCTTTGTGGCTGGATGCAAACCTTTGCTCTCCTTACGAATTTTACCAATACTGGCGCAACATTGCAGACCAAGATGTGCCCAAGTGCCTTGCTATGCTCACTTTCTTGCCCATGGACGAAGTGCGCAGACTGTCTAAATTAGAAGGTCAAGAAATCAACGAGGCAAAGAAAGCGCTTGCCTATGAATGCACCAAGCTTGTGCATGGCGAACAAGAAGCACTGAATGCTCAGCTTGCCTCTGCTGCCCTCTTTGGTGGTGGACAAAACGATGCAGACATTCCCACTTGCGAAATTTTGGAAGCTGACCTTCAAAACGATGGTCGCTTGACAACCATTTTGAACACTTGTGGCCTTTCAAAGAGCAGAGGGGAAGCGAGAAAGCAAGTAGAACAGGGCGCTGTGCTCATTGGGGACACCAAAGTTACAGACATCAATTACACCATCCAAAAAGAAGATGTGCCCACAGATGGTTTACTGCTTCGCCGTGGCAAAAAGAACTATTGCCGCATTGTTGTAAAATAAAATATGAATACGTATAAAACACTTTTAGAAAAGGGTACAGATACGTATATTGTAAACAAAAGCAGATTTTTGTGCCACGCATGCCCTGTAAAAACAGAAGAAGAAGCGCTTGCATTTTTAAGCGAAATCAGGAGCAAACACAAGGATGCCACGCACAATTGCTATGCGTACATCGTTGGCAAAAACAGTGGTATCATGCGATATAGTGACGATGGTGAACCACAGGGCACAGCAGGCATGCCCATCATTGAAGTGATGAAAAAGCAAGAAGTGGTGGACGCTTGCGTGGTGATTACACGGTATTTTGGTGGCGTACTCTTAGGGGCAGGAGGGCTTGTGCGTGCATACGCCACCTCCTCTAAGCTCGCCCTTCAAAAAGCGCAAATCGTGTGCATGATAGAAACGGAAAACTGGATGTTTGACGTGCCGTACACGCTGTTTGACAAAGTGAAAAACACGCTGTCCAACATGCCTGTGATCATTGTGGACAGTGCGTTTGACACCACTGTGTTGCTCACTTTAAAAATCAAACAAAAAGACGTTCAAAGCGTAATAGACACGCTCACTCAGCTTTCTAATGCACGCATTGAAGGCATATTGATAGACAGCTATTTTGCCCCATGGCAAGTAGATGTACAAGAAGATTAAGAAGGTACACACTGTGCATACAAAACAGAGTTTGATACAAGATTTAGAGCGCATGGGGTTAAAGCACACAGACACTGTGCTCATACACAGCAGTATGCGTGCAATCGGCGCAGTAGAAGGGGGCGCAGACACTGTGTTAGATGCCCTCATGACATACTTTAAAGAGGGCACTTTGGTGCTCCCCACCCACTCATGGAACACAGTACATGTCAACGGCAATCGCTTTTTTGACGTGAAAAACACGCCCTCTTGCGTAGGGCTTTTGACCAACCTATTTTTACAAAAAGAAGGCGTAGAACGCAGTGTACACCCCACGCACTCTGTGGCAGCGTATGGAAAAGGGGCAAAAGAATATTTGCAAAATGAAGAATACGTGCACTCTCCATGCGACAGAAAGGGGTGCTGGGGCAAACTGATTGATAAAGATGCCACCATCTTAATGATTGGATGCACGCTCAAATGCACCACCTTTTTCCACGGTGTGGAAGAATATGCAGGGCTTGATTTTAGGCTCACAGAGCCTGCAACATTTGAAATCAAAAAGCAGGATGACAGCGTAATTCACATGTCCGTTAGAGGGCACATCGG
>CAYTPJ010000124.1:0-6784 GCA_964439755.1 uncultured Oscillospiraceae bacterium | reverse complement strand
ATAGTTTGGCGTTTTTGAGTAAAATATGAAATACAAGTAGAGAAAGAAAAAGTGCAAAGAGAAAGCAAAATTCAATCATAGCAGTGCGAGAGTCTACAAGCGTAAGCGCAAGGAAAAGACCGACAAATAGAAGGGCAAGGGGGAAATAGAGAATTTTCTTTTGAACGGAGGCAAACAAAAAGCACAGAGCAATCAAAGAAAAAGCGAATATTGCACCTGAAATGTTGATGTTTAAATCAAGAAAATTAAGGGAAAGGTCATAATCGTCGATGAATATTTTTTTTGTAAATGAAAAGGGAGCAAATTGTGTGCCTGTAACAGCACAAAGCACAGCAATGATGGATAAAACACCGTAGAAAATACTGATGGTAGAAAGCACTGTTTTGATGTATTTTTTACTTGTGTTGCGTGATAAAAGGCTAAAGGCAGGGCAAACAACACCCATGTATAAAAAGAGGATGATGACGTTTTCATCTGACGCTTTTAAAGCTGTGTCTCCATTTAAAAAGCGTGTAATCAAATACCATAACACAAAAAGTAGAGAAAAGAAAAGCTCGTAATGCTGTGTGTATATTTTTTGACAAATCATGCATACAAACAAAATGCCCCCTAAAAACAGAGCGGAGTAATATACGCTGTCTTTTACATTTTCATCTATGTAGCAAAAATGATTAAAGGAGATTAGGAGCATAACAAGAGATAAAAGAATGATATATAAAACATTGAATTTTTTTTGATGTTTGGAAAAAAAGTTCTGCATGTTTGTTTCCTTCCTATTTGTATTCCCTTATTATTTTCTCATAATTAGGGCGAAAAAGCAAGCCTAATTGCTGTTTTTTACAAAGTTTTTGGTCACCTTTTTGTAATAATAATAAGAGAGCACAGTGCCCATCAACCAGCTGAAGGGCCATGCGTAGAAAATGCCATTTTCGCTAAACATAGGTGCCATAATGAAAGCGAGAATGACTCGGAGCACAAGGTCTGTAAAGGTTGCAATCATGAAATATTTCATGCTCTCTGTGCCTCTTAAAACACCGTCACAGCAAAGTTTTGTAGCAATCACGATGTAAAAAGGAGAGAGAATTTTTAAAAAGGTGATGCCTGTTTGAAGTGCTTTTTCTGTGCTATTTTCTTTTAAAAATAAATTTAAGAAAAATTCACTAAAGAAGAAAAACAGGAGAGAAAAACACAGTGCAATGCCCAAGGTAAACATATACCCTGCTTTAAAGCCTTTAACCACCCTGTCTTTTTTGTTTGCGCCCATGTTTTGCGCAGTGAAGTTTGAAATGCCATTGCCCAAAGTGGAAAAAGAGGTGAGGGCAAAAGTGTTGAGCTTTACGCCTGCTGAATACCCAGCAATCACGGAGGAGCCAAAGCCGTTGATGAGCATTTGGATGAACATATTGCCCACAGACACAAAGCTTTGTTGTAAAATGCTTGGAATGGCGATGATGGAAATTTCTTTAAAAAGTTGCTTTGAAAAGCGAGGGTATCTCTCTTTGGTTTGAATTTTGTTCAATTGTTTTTTGAGTACAAGGAGGGAAAACACGCATGCCATGCCTTGTGCGATAAAGGTTGCCCACGCAACGCCCAACACGCCCCAGTTGAACTGGATGACAAACAAGCAGTCGAGCACTACATTTAATATGGAAGATAAAATTAGCAAAAACAAGGGGGTTTTGCTATCCCCAAGGCTTGCAAATACACCCACTGTGACGTTGTACATAAACACGAACATAAAGCCTAAAGTATACACTTTTAAATAAGCATTTGCATCGTCAAAAATGTCTTTCGGGGTGTTGACTAAGGAAATCAAACTGTCGCTAAAGAGCACGCCCCCTGTTGTCATAACAAGGGATAATATGCTCCCTACAATAAAGGCAGTGGATATGGATGTTTTGGTATACACGTAGTCTTTGCGCCCAAATTGTTTGCCGATGACTACGGAACAACCAATTTGAAAGCCTACGGCAAATGCCATAAAAATCATGGTGATGGGGTAGCTTGCGCCAATGGCAGCGAGCGCTTTTTCGCCTGCAAATTTGCCTGCAATCACGCTGTCTGCGACATTATAGAGTTGCTGAAAAATAACGCTGATAAAAAGGGGCAATGTAAAGCGAATGAGCACCTTTTTAGGGTCTCCTTCTGTGAGTGTATTGCGCATTTTTTCCCTTCCTTTCTGTTTCTTCCGACGTCCTATTATAGCCCTTTTTTCTTGTTTTGTACAGTGTTTTGTAAACAAAAAGAACGCTTTACAAGCGTGTGTGCTGATAAAGCGTTTGAAAGGGATAAAAAAACGTGTTATTTTTTTCCTTCCTTTTCCATTTTTTCATTGCATTTTTCAACAAAAAAGGCAACAAAGCCCCCTGCGAAAAAGCAAAGTGCGAAGACACACACATCCATCAAACTCTTTGCGTTGCCTATTGGAATGATAGAAGCCATAGAAGCGAGCGCCACGCCTAAAATAATGTGCATGGTATATGCGTAGTAATTTTTTAAAAGATGGTTCATCAAGCGAGAAAGGGAGAAAACGCTGAGCAATAGCCCCAAACCCATGGGCAACAGAATGGGCAAAGAAAAGTCAGCAATGCCGGCAGACATTTTCTGATATACGCCCATAAAGATAAAAATGGAAGAAGGGCTTAATCCGGGGGCAATGATGCCAATGCCCCACAGAATGCCACACACCAACCAAGTAAAAAACCCTGTTTGAGTTTGCATTTTCCCTGAATGGTTGAGAAACAGAAAAAAGGAAAGCACAATAAAGAACGTGACAATGGTTGAAAGAATTGTTTTTTTGGATTTTCCTTTCTTCGTTGCTTCTTTAAATAAGTTGGGCATGGTGCCTACAATCAAGCCCAAAAAAAGCCAGACAGCAGGGACGGGTGAATATCGAAAGAGGAGGTCAACAATTCTTGCTAACCCCAATACACCAAGCAGAAAACCCATGAAAATGGGTAGAAAAAAGGAAAAATTAGCTTTTAGCTCTTTGAAGGGGTGGGCAAGCATTTCCATAATGGGTTGATATACGTGCAAGGCAACGCACAGCACACCCCCACTAATGCCAGGTAAAATAGCGCCTGTTCCAATAAGCGCCCCTTTGAGTATGAGAAAAATAAAATGCTGATTCAATCTGTCACCCCATCCATGAAAACATTACAAACAGCCCTGCTGCAAGGGAAGAAACGAGCGAAACGACAGTGATTTGCGTGTTAATGGAAGGGCCTGCTGTGTCTTTAAAGGGGTCACCCACAGTATCTCCAATGACAGCGGCTTTATGCGCATCACTGCCTTTGCCTCCAAAGTGCCCTTCTTCAATGTATTTTTTAGCATTATCCCAAAGCCCTCCTGCATTGCTCATAATCATAGCGAGCAAAAGCCCGGCAACGATATTGCCTGCTAAGTAACCGCCCACGGCTTGCACACCTCCTACAAAGCCCACAATCAACGTGAGCACAATGGCAGTCAGCCCGGCAGGGATAAGCTCTTTGATGGCACCTTTTGTGGCAATGTCAATGCAGGCAGAGTAATCAGGCTCTACCCCTTCTTTTCCTTCTGCAAGCCCTTTGATTTCTCTAAATTGCCTGTGAATTTCTTTGACCATAACTTGCGCATTTCTGTCAACACCAAGGATTAAAAGGGCAGAAAACACGGCAGGCACAGCCGCACCAATGAGCATGCCAAAGAGCACCATAGGGTCCATCAAATTCAGCGTTACAACAACACCAAGCCCTTTGACTGTTTCTAAAAATGCACCCAAGAGGGCAATGACGGTCAGCCCAGCTGCGCCAATCGCAAAGCCTTTGGTGATGGCCTTTGAAGTGTTTCCGGCAGCATCTAATTTATCTGTAATGGTGAGCACTTCATCTGAAAGCCCACACATTTCAGCCAACCCTCGTGCATTGTCCACAATAGGGCCGTAAGCATCGTTGCTGATAATCATGCCAACGACCGAGAGCATACCAAGTGCAGCAACGGCAACACCCAACATGGCGTATGAAGCGCCTAAGGGCAAACACAGTTGATAAGACAAAAGTGCGCTCAGCGCAATGCCTGCAATAGAGGGTAAAGTGCTCAAAAGGCCGTAGGAAAAGCCTGAAAGGATGGTGAAAGCAGGGCCGCTCTGACAGGCACGGGCTACTTTTTCAACGGGCTTTTTATCATCCCCTGTGAAAAATTCACTCGTTAAGCCAATGATAACGCCTGCAAGCATACCCATCATAGCGGCACCCCAAAGGCGCAGGTCGATTTTGGTAAAGTAACAGCCTAAAAAGGTCAATACACCAAAAATAAGGCAAGTGAGATATGTGCCACCGTTGAGCGCTTTGCTCGGGTCTTTCTTTTTGCCCATTCGCACAAAAAATACGCCGACAATGGAGGCAAGAATGCCGAGCGTGCCAAACAAAAAGATGGCTTCTACCATACCCAAAGGGGCAGCGATGACAATGGCAGCGGCAATGGAAGCAATGTTGGAGTCAAACAAGTCAGCCCCCATGCCTGCAACATCCCCTACATTATCCCCCACGTTGTCAGCAATTACAGCAGGATTTCGTGGATCATCTTCCGGAATGCCCAGTTCCACTTTACCAATTAAGTCAGCAGATATGTCGGCTGTTTTTGTAAAAATGCCACCACCTGCTTTTGCAAACAAGGCGAGCGAACTTGCACCAAAGCTAAATGCCATCAATATTTGTTGACTGCCAGTTATAACGTACAAGAGGGCAGCACCCAGCAAAGAAGTGGCAACCACAGCCATGCCCATTACAGCGCCTCCTCTAAACCCTGCCATAAAAGAGGGCGCAATGCCTTTTTGTGCAGCATAGGCCGCTTTCATGTTGGCAATGGTTGCAATGCTGATGCCAATGATGCCAGAAATGCCTGATAAGACAGAGCCTAATACGTAGCAAACGCCCATGCTGATGTTGTTTAAAATGTTGGTATTTTTCAGCCAAATGGGGGAGGGGAAAAATAAGACAATGCACACGAACATAAATGCCCCAAAAATGGAAAGGGCTTTGTATTCACGTTGGAGGAAAGTAAAAGCACCTTGGCGGATAAATCCCCCAATTCTTTGTAATTTTGGATGGTCACAAGGCACGTTTTGTACCCATTGGTAAAAATACCATGCTACAAGCAGTGCGATGACAGAAACAACGATGGATGAAATAGCCCAAAACATACGAAATCCCTCTTTTCTATTATAGTGTGGTTAAAAAGATTGGTTGTTGCGTTGGAGGGGCAATCTTTGGATGGTTTGAGAACAAAAGTAAAAAGGAGGGCTTGAAGACAGGGTGTGCTGTTTGAATGTGTTTGCTGGATGGATATCGTAAATATATGTTATAGTTGAATAAAAAAGCACCGTAAATTAGATAAAGCAGTATTTTGATACAAATTGTGGATGTGTGCGACAACACAGGGTAAAGGGGTTTTGCAAGTGGAGCAATGGAAAAAGACGTATGTGGTGTGTGGAGAAAAATTTTGATAGGCGAAAGCATAGCAAATAGGAATAGGAAAATCAGAAGGAAAATCAAACATCTTCTTTTATTCGTGCGCATTCTTATCCTCCTTTACAAAAATAAAACAGACTTCAAACAGTGTGAAGTCTGCATAAAAAATCATATAAAATAGCACAGCTATCCCATACGTTTTAAGCATGAATAGAGTAAAATACTCTATGACAGTCTCCACCACTCATACTTGATAACACCTAAAGAGTAGCATATGAAGGGAAAAATGTCAAGAATAAAGAAAAAAATCCGTGTCCAGTTGTCAATATTTCTTTTATAATAACTGGACACAGACCTAAATCGGGACGGGTCTTGACAAAAAATGTGAAATATGATAAAATTAAGACGAATAAATAAATGAACGTATGATTATGTATCGTTCTTCCTTTGTGGCTTGAACGAAAAAGGGAGGATAAAGATGTATTTGGCGCATAAAAAGGAGGATAATAGTGCTATACAAGAACTGATTGTTCATTTGCGTGAAACAGCAGAAATGTGCCAAACATTTTCGATAGAGGAATTTAAAGAACTTGCATATAGCATGGGGATTTTACATGATATTGGAAAATATCAACCCACGTTTCAAAAGAGAATCAATGGAGCATCTGTGCATATTCCACATGCACTCTGTGGTGCAAAAGAAGTAACAAAATGGATGTCAGCCAATTATATATCTATGATGGCACAATATGTAATTGCAGGGCATCATACTGGAATTCAAGATTATGGAACACGTGCAGATGGATCAGACGTTCCAAGCTTGAGTGGAACATTAAAAAGAGAAACAGAAGACTATGCAATGTATCAAAATGAAATCAATCTTTCGTTTTTGTCCATGGAGAAAGCAAATGCCTTTTTATTAAAGGATTGTAATACAACGTTTGATTTGACAAACAAATTCGCCTTTTTTACAAGATATGCCTTTTCTTGTTTAACGGATGCAGATTCACTCAATACAGAAGGGTTTATGACAGGAAAAATGCGAGAAACTTTGTATTCGCATTTTGAACAATGTAATGAAAAATTAGATAAAACATTGCACAATTTTTTGAATGTAACACCTATTCAAAAAGCAAGAAAGGCAATACAAATGCAAGCCTTTTCTAAAGTAGATGAACAAGCACATATTTATTTAATGAATATGCCAACTGGAAGTGGTAAAACATTGTGTAGTGTTAAATTTGCTTTAGAAAGGGCAATAAAAACAAAGAAAAAGCGCATTATTTATGTGATTCCATATAATAGCATTATTGACCAAACAGTGCAGGTGTTGGAAA
>CAYTPJ010000123.1:0-6899 GCA_964439755.1 uncultured Oscillospiraceae bacterium | reverse complement strand
AATATCGTTTGGATTATGATAAAAACATACACGATTTGTACACGTATTTTGATACCATTGTGTCGTGGAATGAGGATAACAAGGAAGTTAAAAAAAAGCTGGATGGTTACTTGTATAGAAATTATTTGGATGCATTTTACCTTTTGTTTAATAAAAAATTCAGGCTTTCTTTAAAAAAAAGATACCAGTTGATGAAGGAAAGAGTGGAGGATTATAGGGCACTTTCTTTAAAGTATGAAACGGACGAAAAAAACGTGCGTTTAGAAAAACAAAAAATGTATCATGTTTTTAAAAAAGCTCCCTATTTTGTGATTTACTTTTCAGTGCTTTTTACTGTAATAAAGCATACGATGAAAGAAAAGTGAGAGGCGTACAAGTTCCACTCTCTGTCTTACATAAAGGAAAAGTGAAAAAACCATCCATCGAGTTGAGTCGATGGATGGTTTTTAAGTTGAATGTTTTGAAAGAAATTAGCGTTGTACGCCTTCGTTTAATTCCTTCAAGATGTTGTCAATTTGTGCCCTGTTGCTTTCCAGGTATGCTTTCCATGCAGGCACAACGTTTTCAGCATCATTTTCAAAGATGACTTTGTAGATGGCATCTACAGGCTTTAAGGAATATTTGCTGAAGAAGTCGCCCTGGAACATGTTGAGGGGCAAGTCAAACTTTTGAACCTTGAGGTTTTCAGCGTTCTTTCTCAAATCCCAATAATGGTGCACAGTTTTTTTGACTTCGTCAGAATACAAAGGCTTCATGCTGCCCAATTTGGAGTCTTCAATAGCGCCGGGGAAGAACACTGCGATAACGTCAGATACCACTTCGCCGTCCTTGTTAAAGGGAACGGGCAAACCAGTTGTTTCATCGATTTTACGGAGGGAAATGATTTTGCCGTCTTTGATTTCGTAGTCAATGTTTTCACGGCCGAACATACCTAAGCGAATGCCTTCGTCACTGAGCATCCAGTCGTAAATGGTGAGGAAACGATCCAACACTTTTTCGTCGATGTCATAGTTGAAGATGTATTCAGACCAAGAGTTGCCTGTTTCACGACCTTGGATATCGCCATCGTTGTCTAACAAGTAAGCATAGCCAATCTTTTCAGAAGCGTTTGCGCCGGGGTTTGCTGCAACGTAGCTGGAGAGCATTTGGTTGTAGAACAAGAGGTCAAAACCGTCAAAGCAGCTGAAGATAGCGCCTGTGTTGAATTGGTTACGGGATTCATATGCGGGCTTTGTGAAAAATTCTTTGTCGAGGAAACCAGCATCATAGAATTTTTTGAAGTCTTGGATGCCTTTTTCAAGACGTGGATCATCATAAGCGAATACATATTCACCTTTTTCTTCGTTGAAGTAGAAGGTGGATTGACCAATTTCAGGCACAGCTTGAATCAAACCCAACTGCAAAATGCTGTCTGGCCAGAGGTGGTTGAACATAATCATTTCGGGGTTTTGTTTTTGTACAGCTTCATACATTGCGTACACTTCGTCTAAAGTGTAGAAATCTTTGATTTCGATGCCAGCAGCCTGTGCTAAATCCTTGCGATAGTAGAAGCAAGAAGTGTAGTCAACATAGGGCTCTGTGCTTTCCAATGCACGTGGCACAGCATAGTATTGACCGTCTACTTTGTAAGCATCACGTTGCTTTACCATTTCGAGGTTGTGCTTGATGTTTGGGTATTTTTCTTCGTAGCCTTCGGGCAAGAGGTAGAGTAATTCTTCTTCTACTTGGTCACGATATTCGCTTACACCCAAGGTGGAAAGCATGACGTCAGGCATGTCGTTGCCGTTGATCATTACGCGCAATTTTTCTTGATGGGTGCTATATTCAAGTGGCACATATTCTAAGCGCACGTTGAATTTGTCAGCGATCAGTGCCCAACGGGCATCGTAGAATTTGCCATCTTCTTTGGTGAAATCGTCGCTGCTTTCGCACAGCACGGGCACGTCCCAAACGGCGATGGAGATGGTGATGGGTTCGAGTTCTTCGGCGCTTGCTGTGAAAGCAAACAAAGAAAAACAGAGCACGAGAGCAAGGGCAAGAGATGTAACCTTTTTCATGTGAGTTTCCTCCTTTTATTTGCAAAACGGTTTATACCGTTGCATATCAACCTTTGACGGCGCCAATCATAACGCCTTTTGCAAAGTATTTTTGCAAGAATGGGTAGATGCACATAATGGGCAACATGGTGATTAAAACAGAAGCCATACGCACGCCTTCTGCATAAATATTGATGGATACAAGGGCGTTTTCTCTGTCCTTCATGGAAGAAGATGCGGCGTTGATGATGCGCCTTAAATGCAGCTGTAAAGGCCACTGAAGGGGCTTATCTAAATAAAGGAGCGCAGAAAACCATTCGTTCCAAAAACCTACAACGATGAACAAAGAGATGGTTGCAAGCACGGATTTTGAAAGGGGCAGGTAGATGGACCAGAGAATGCGAAGCTCGTTTGCGCCGTCTAAACGTGCGCTTTCTTCCAAACTAACAGGTACATCTCTAAAAAATGTCATTAGGATGAGCAAGTAATACATGGCGACACCGGCGGGGAGAATGAGTGCGCCATAAGAGTTCTTTAGACCTAATTTGACCATCATTAAATACATGGGGATTAAGCCACCTGAAAAGAACATGGGGATGAGAATGAAGGCAAACACGAGTTTCTTTAAAGGAAATTTTCTCGTCAATGCATACGCTGTTAGGATGTTGATGGACAAGCAGTACAAAAGTCCAAGTACGGAGATTAAAATACTTGCAGTGTAAGCGGGGGTGAGCCAGTCTTCAATGAAAATGCTTCTATACGCATTGAGCGTAGGTGCTTTTGGAATTAAGGTGAATTTGTTTGCCATGTATTCTTCTTGAGTGATGAAAGAAATCATAATGGCGTTTAAAAAAGGAACTAAGATGGTCAACATGAAGATAAAGAGTACGACTACGATGAGTACATGCCCCCAAGAAGGTTTGTTGAGTTTGCTTTTTTTCTGCATTTTTTTTCTCCTTTCATCACTTCATGCTGTAAATGCTTTGACCGCTGATTTTATAAGAAAATCTGTCAGCAGCTAAGATGAGCACAAGGCCAATTACGGATTTGAACAAACCAACGGCTGCACTAAAGCTGTAATCGGGTTTGTTTAGGAAGGTCATATCATAAATGTATGTGTCTAAAATATTCGCTGTATCACGCACAATGGCATTGCGCATGTTAAATATCTGATCAAAACCTGCGTTGAGCAAGCCCCCTACCTGCATGATGAACATGATGGCGATGGTGCCTGAAATGCAGGGCAAAGTGACATACCATGTTTGTTTGAAACGGCCTGCGCCATCAATGAGGGCAGCTTCGTGGAGCTGTTCATCCACGCCTGCAATGGCAGCCATGTAGATGATGGCAGACCAACCCACTTCTTTCCAAATGTTGGTGATGTACATCATGGAGCGAAACCCTTTGGGGTTTGCCAAAAAGTTGACAGGTTCTTGACTGAAGCCTAATTGCATGATGAGGGCATTGACCAGACCATCTTGACGGAGCAAGTTTTTTAAAATACCTGCCACGATGATCCAAGAGAGAAAGTGAGGGAAAGTGAAAATTGTTTGCATTGTTTTTTTGAGCTTTGTGCTTCTAACTTCGTTGAGCATGAGCGCAAGTATGATGGCCATGGGAAATTCAAATAGCAATCTCCCCAAGCTGATCATAATGGTGTTTTCAAGGGCTTTCCAAAAGTCGGGATAGGTAAACAGGATTTGGAAGTTTTTAAGCCCTACCCATTTACTGCCCCAAACGCCTTTGCGAGCGCTGTATTTTTTAAATGCGAGCAATACGCCAGGCATGGGGCCGTATGAAAAAATAGCGAGCGTGACAATGGCAGGAAGGAGCATGAGGTAAATGTACCAGTAAGGCTTGATGTATTTTGCGTAAAAAGAATTTCTTCGTTGTAAAGGGCTAACGGTTTGCATTTTTCATGCTCCTCCTGCTGTTTTTTTATTCTACGTGTTCCACGTCCACAAACGTATTAGGGGCTTTGAGGGCTTTTAAGCCTGCTTCTCGAAGTGCCATAATGCGCAAAGTTTCCGTGTGAGGTACTTGAGGGATATTGTCTTTAAAAAACTGCACCATGCGTTCAATAAAGGTGTTAAAGAAAGCAGATTTCACCTCTACAATCTTGTTTTCCTTTTCCATACACAAGTTCATCATGAAGGGAGAGCCATCCATAAAGCCTGCAACAGAGGCAGTACGGCCGTCCACAAACTCAACGATGAGGCGATAGAAATTGTCTGCTTCTTGCGCCATGACACGCTTTGCCTCTACGCCCATGAGCATCATGAGAGGCTCTAACTGGTGGATGGAGTAGATTTCAAAGTTGCCAGGCCCCCATGCACAGATGGACTTGATTTTGCTCTTGTCAATGTCCTGATATTCGGTGGCAAAGCGCAGAGCAGAGGTGGAATAACAAGGGGTGTTGTGCGCTTCAGCGTTGTCAAAAATACGTTGACCAGATGCCAAAGAAGGGGAGAAGGTTTTGTCAATATAGACAGGCTTTTGAGATTTCAAAGGCAACAAGCAAAGTTCCTCGTGCATTTGTGCATCATCGGGCGAAAGTACAATCAAACCGTCCGTTTGTTCTATGATGTCCTCAATAGACGCACACTTTGTAATGCCCATTTCACTGCACCATGCATCCGTTGTTCTGCCCCCTTTTGGGCTGTCAATCAGTGCAAAAGCGTGGGTTACGATCATTTCGCCATTGGATTGCTCTTTGATCCACTCGGGGTAGTTATTGGCATGCCATTCGTCTAAATAGTAGTCAATAAAGCCTAATTTAAACACAGCTTAGCCCTCCATGTTTTCTTCTTTATGTGCATCAGAAGAATCGTAAATGCCTTGCATGATTTTGGCTGTCACAATGACGGTGTCAATGTGGGAAGCAGGCTTAGAGCCGTCTTTGCATGCTCTTAAGTAGGTGTCAATTTCGTTTTGGAAATGGGGTGTGGTTTGGAATTCGGGCTTGTAGGACACGAGTGCGCCATTTTCTGTGGTGTAGAGGGTAAAGCCTGCGCCATAATCCAAGCGAATGCCACCCTTATCGCCCATGAAGTCGATATAGGATTCGGACTGACCGATGTTCTGTGCCCATGCACCGTGCAAGGTAATCACAGGGCCATCTGTTCTCACCATAGCAATCACAGAGTCGTCAACATCGTAGGTGCCGTCATACTTGGGAGGGCCTGCCCACATGCTGGTATATACATATTCTTTCATGTTGACACCCAATTTGGAGAAGGCTTCGCCTGTCACTGTTTTGGGGGTGGGGTCGCCTGTGCAATACATAACGATGTCTAAATAGTGCACGCCCCAGTCAATCAGTGCACCACCACCAGCGACTGCTTTGGTGGTAAAGTCACCACCCAAACCAGGGATAGAACGATGTGCTCTAAAGCTTGCATACACGTGGTAGATGTTGCCCAATTTGCCTTGGTCAATGTAATCTTTGATACGGTTTACGCTGTCATTAAAGCGATTGACCACACCGATTAAAAGGAGCTTGCCTGTTTCGTGTTGCACTTTTTGCATTTCAAGCGCTTCTTTGTAGGTACGTGCAGCAGGCTTTTCGCAAAGCACGTTTTTGCCAGCACGCATGGCATCAATAGAAATGATGGCGTGCATGTGGTTGGGGGTACACACAGAAATGGCTTCGATTTCTGGGTCGTTTAAAGCATCGTGATAATCTTCAATGGCAATGCCACAGCCGTATTTTTCAACAGCTTTGTCAGCACGTTCTTTGATGATGTCGCAGAAATACTTGATTTCAGCTTCTTTGTTTGCCATGTAGGCAGGGATGTGTGCGCTATTTGCAATAGTACCGCAACCGATAACAGCTACTTTCATTTTAAAGTCCTCTTTTCATTTTATATTACTATACATTGAATGCATAATAAATGTATTTTATGTGCCCATTTGACTGGGGCTTACACCAAAGTATTTTTTGTAAGCACGGCTAAAAGCGTGTATGGATTGATAGCCCATTTTGTTAGAAACTTCTGTTACGGTATTCCCTTTGGATAAAAGGTCACGTGCTTTTTCAAACCTGCGTTTGGTGTAGTAGTTGGAGAGCGTTTCTTTCATTTGGTCGTTGAACACACGTGCAATGTAAGTGTAACTGTACCCAAATTCACTGCTTAACACTTGTAGGTTGACAATGCGTCCAACATTTGTGTCAATATAGCGTGCAATGTCATACACAAGGCTTTTTGTATCTACCGTTTGACCGTTGGTAACACGGTAGGCAGTCGTCTTATTTGTGTACATTAACCGATATATTTTGCACAAAAGTGTCGTGATGAGACTTTCTTTTAGTAAAGAAGTCATGGGGTCGTTGATGAGTATCTCTGTTAAAAGTTTGATGAATGTTTCTTGAATTTCGCTTTTTTCATATATGAGCCTTTGTTCAGGATTGCCTAAGAAGTTGGAAAGCATTTTAATCCTTTCGTCTAAAATAGGCTCTCTAAAATCAAAAGCCAAATACATGTAGCGAATGGGCATGTCCATAGAAGAAACAATTCTGTGAATGTCTCCTTTGCTGTTTAAAAACACAGCGCCTTCTTGCAAAGCATACCTTGTGCCATTGGCATAAAAATCTCCTTTGCCAGAGACAACATAGGAAATTTCATGCATACCTTGCACGTGGTCGGGTACCTCATACCCTGCTTCGCAACTTAAATCCCCCAACTGATGGATTTCGTAGAAACCGATGGGCACGGGATTTTGTAAAAACTCCTTGTCAAAATGAAACCTTGCCCTGTTTTGCATGTCACCCTCCTTCAAACTTTTCATTTATATCATAATACATTTTATCAACCTTTGTATTTGATATAAATGAAAAGTTTGGAGGAGGGTGACATGCAAAAC
>CAYTPJ010000122.1:0-6904 GCA_964439755.1 uncultured Oscillospiraceae bacterium | reverse complement strand
ATCAGTTCACCAGGTGCACCAATGGGCAAACGGCGATTGTATTTGTCTACAACATATTCTTTTAAGTTGGGATGCGCCATACCAATGGGGATGTTTATGTATTCCTTGTCAAGGAGAAAATGATTCACCCACATAGAGCATTCCGTAGGTCCATACATATTAAACAATTTATATGGATTTTTGTGCTCAAAGGGCACCAAGGTTTCTCCACCAGTCAATAGGTATTGCAGTGTTGTGTTTGTTTGTGTGACGGCAAATTGCCTGCCCACTTGCGTGGTCATAAATACGTGCGTGATCTTATTTTCAATGAAAAATGCATTGAGCTTTGTTAAATCAAACCGTACTTCTTCAGGTGCGATGTAGACGGAGCCACCCTTTGTAAGTGCTGGATAAGTGTCCAACATATTTGCATCAAAACCATAGCTTGCATAACAAGGAATTTTGGAATTTTGCGTTACGTTAAATGAATGATGGTATACAACACAGCTTGCCACGATATTGCTATGACAAAGCTCACACCCCTTGGGTTTTCCAGTCGTGCCAGATGTATATAGCAATACAAACGGATTATCTGCTGAAATGGATATCTGCTCGCCATCACTTTCTTCAAGCGCTAAAATGTCCTTGGTGAGCAGGATTTTTCCGTCAAATTGAGTGATGATATCTACCATGTTTTCATCTGCAATGAGTAATTTTGCATTAGAATCCTTGACCATAAAATTAAGACGTTCCTCAGGATAAGTAGGGTCAAGGGGTTGGTATGCAGCGCCTGACTTTAAAACGCCGATGGAGGCAATGGGCATCCATTCGCATCGTGGAATGATGATGGCAACAGCATCTCCTTTGCCTATCCCATTTTTCCTCAAATAGTAAGCTATGCGCTCTGTGATATCGTCTACTTCAGCGTAAGTGAATTGCTTGTCCTTAAACACAACGGCTGTATTGTTTGGATATTGCGCCACGCTCTTTCTAAATAAATCCACGATAGTCAACGTTTGATCATAAGGAATTTTTCTATCAATAAAGCTGTCTAATAGCTTTTCTTCTGTTTCTGACACCAAAGGAATTTGATATAAATATTCTTTTTCAGCAAAGCCCTTGAGCACATTGCCCAATGTCTTTGCAAAGTGCTCTATCATCGCTGAGTGATAGAGTTCAGACTTATATTGGACTTCAAAAGAATACTCGTCTTCTTCCTTAAATGCCATCAGGCATATATTCGAGCTAATATGTTTGAGAGGCTCTATATGAATACGAATCTCCTGCTCGTCAAACTTGAATTTGCTCAGCAGAGAGGATTGATATACGAACATCACATCCGAATTTAATCCAAGCTGTTCTGCAACAGTAATAAAGGAGGCATCTTGCAAGCGTTGACCTTGTGCAAGCATGGACTGCGTGTTTTCCAAATAATGCGCAATGGACGTTTTTTCGTCTATCGTATCATACATAGGCACTGTACGCACAAACATGCCCACAGCCTGAAGTTCATCACGAGTTCTACCATGCAACCCCATGCAATAGCGAGTTTGCGCTTGCCCGGTAAACTTCGCAAGCGTATAAGAATATGCTGCCATAAATAGGCTTGTTTCCGTCAAAGTGGGATACTTGGCAAATAGTTTTTTTGCATCTTTGCTTGAAAAAACATTGGAGAGCGAATAGGAAAATGTTGACATGGCATTGCCAGTATTTTTTTCATCAAAGATCAAATTAGAGTCAATATCATCGCCTGAAATTTTTTCAAGCAGTTCATCAAGCGTATTTTTATATGCTTGCGTCTTTTGATATTGATCCTTTTCAAGGCAAGTATGGAACATTCTGCTGTCAAGCGCTATTTCTTCATCGTTATACGCCTTTGCAATTCTCGAACAAAGTTCGCTGATTGAGCTACCATCAAAGATGACGTGGTGCACATCCCATGCCACTGTTACAGTTTTTTCAGTTTGGATCATCTCCACTCTAAAAAGTGGTCCCTTTTCTAAATCAAACTTTTGAATAAAATTGCTACAAATAGCACGCACTTCATCTTCCGTTGTAGATAATACTGGAATATCATATACAACATCTTTTTGAATTTTGAGCATAGGTGTGCCGTCCATTTGAACAATTGTTGTTCTTAATACAGGCGTTTTTTCAATGACCGTTTGAATGGCAGACTTTAATTTGTCGATGTCAATATTTTTTATCGCTTTTTCCATAGTGAAGTGAAAGGGAATGTTATAAGCTGTACCCATATCTGAAAGCGTACATTCCAAATATACACCAAGCTGTGAATCTGTTAAAGGATAAGAATGCTCCTCAAGCGCCCTATCTTTTTCCTGCACAGCAGGCAAAATCACTGAAGTGCGTTTGGATATTTCAGAAACCGTTTTGTACGTATACACATCTTCTGCTGAAATATTTAGGTTTGTACAAGATTTTTGCAACTGTAAAACGCCAATGGAATCTCCACCGAGTGCAAAGAAATCGTCATGTATACCCACTTGCTCTATCTTTAAAACGTCTTCAAAGCCTTTGCACAATATCTGCTGAACTTGGTTTTGAGGCGCAACATATGCTTGCTGGAACAACAATACATCAGGGGCATTCAATTCAATGCGAGCAATTTTGCCATTGGCATTGAGGGGCATTTGAGAAAGCTTGATAAAGAAGGCGGGTATCATATACGATGCCAACTGCTTGCTTAATTCGGACTTGATTTTCGCCTGCGTTACAGGGTGTTTTTCTGTGTAATAGGCGCATAAATAGGACAGACCGTTGCTGTTTTGAAAGCATTTTACCACAGCTTCGTTTACGCCCTCCACACTACGCATAACTTGTTCAATTTCGCCTGGCTCTACCCTCTGCCCGTTTATTTTCACCATCCAATCCTTTCGATTGAGGAACAAATAATCGCCACTGGGCAATCTTTTTGCTAAATCACCCGTCCTGATCATGGTGGAATGACCATCTTCTTTGGCAAAAGGATTATCTTTGAATGCCTTTTCCGTTTGCTCGGTCAAGTTCAAATATCCGGAGGAGAAAAACCCTGTTGCACAAATTTCACCCTCATCAGATGCTTGATTGTTTTCATCCAATAGGTAGATAGAAACGCCCTTTAAAGGCTTCCCAATCGGCGTGTTTCCGTAGGATTTGTCAATGATGAAATAGGTAAGGAGCGCAGTTTCTGTCATTCCATAAAACACAATTGTGCGATAATCTTTTGAATAGATGTCAGAAACCTTTTCACTTCCAGTAAGAACTGTGTGGAGAGCGCCTCCTTTTGATGTAAACTGCCGTAACATAGAGGGGGCAATATATGTCATGGTAATGTCGTTATCATACAAAAATTCTTCCGTCTTTTTGATATCTTTTTTACAACTATCTGGTTTTATAATAATATGACTACCAAAACAAAGGGGCGCAACAATTTCAAAATGCATAACGACAAATGTAAACACGGAACCCATGCCGTAAATGACATCTGAAGAAAAAGAGAGGACATCATTTGCTCTAAGAACAGCTTCATACATGCTTTTAAAATTATGCACCACGCCCTTGGGTTTGCCTGTTGAGCCAGAAGTGTAGAGCATGAGGCATAAATCTACTTCTAAAACAGGCACAGGAGTTTTTAATGGGTCTTGCGCCTCTGCTTGCTTTATAAAATCCAAATCAATGACTAATTTAGCATTGCTGTCAGCCATAATATAGTTCAAGCGCTCTTGTGGATATGCGCTATCTTGTGGTATAAAACCCACACCTGCGTACCAACAACCGAACATTGCAGCAGCATATTCTTTGATTTTTGGCAGTTTTATCATGACGATGTCATTTTTTTGAATGCCATTTTTTATCAATAAATTGGCAATTTTTAAAGAGAGCGTCTGAAATTGCAGATATGTGAGCGTTTGTTTTCCCTTCTGATTTACAATATCAGAAATTGCAGGTGCATTGGGTTGTAACCGAACTTGCTTTTCAAATAAATCAATCATCATTGTTTTGCTCCTTTGTTATTTCCTTTTTTTCAAATCTAAGCTGTGTCTTATTCAGCCCGATTACATAGCTGTATTCTACACTTTGAGCAATCGCCATAATCATTGCTATATGGTCGAATGTTCCCTTTTCCTTTTGCTCAGCAGATAGTAATTTGATATCAGCAGGTTTGCCATCGTCTATGAAAGTGAGTATAAATCCCAAATCATCCAGCTTGAGCAAGATATCAATATTGATGGGCTTTTCATTGTTTTCGTAGGAAAACATTGCCATTTCTTCTATACTAAGGCTTATTTTGTTAACGAGTTTGGGAGAAATATCTTTGCTTTTTAAGAAATTAAATACTTGTTCAACGGTCGCTGACAGGCTTTCTCTTTGCATGGATAAATCTAAAATAGAAGTGTCGTTTTCCTCTTTGGGGAATAGATTTTCAGGTTTCCCCTTGCAAATAATCGCAATCATGAGCAATGTTACAATTTCAGCAATAATAAAAGAAATCCAAACGCCATTTATGCCAATGATTTTAGACAATATAAACGCAGATGGAACGACAACCAAAATGCCTTGAACGATAGATATGGCATTGGCAATCAATTTTTTCCCAATGGCTGAATAATAATAAAGGCACAAAAAGCTGATGGCAGTGCCAAGCAGGCTGATAGCAAATATTCTAAGTCCAGGTATACCCATCGTCAAAACGTCTTCCCCAGTAACGCCATAGATCATAAATAGAAGTTGAGGGAAAATCTCAACGATTAAAATGATGATTGTAGTCAAAGACAGCAATACACGAAAAGATTTTTTAAATAATATTTTAACCCCGACATAGTCTTCGCCCCCATAATAAATACCCAAAATAGGCATCATCGTTTGCGCCGCCCCTGCAATCACCATGGAAACCAACGACAGGGAGGCGATGCAGACAGAGAATATAATCATGCCATTGTTGCCTGCAACTTCTGTTACAATTCTATTCAGAAAAAGCAACTTAAAAGTGACTAAAATACTGCCTAAAGCATTGGGCATACCAGAGGAAATAATGTTTTTTGTGTTTTTAAACACATTCTTGACTTGAATTTTGAGCTTGAATTTATCCGACTTTATATGATAAATAATCATAAACAAACCGACCGTGTATCCAACGATTGTTGCAAGTGCAGCACCCTCAATCCCCATTTTAAAAATCATTATAAAGACCAAATCAAGTGAAAGGTTTGTTATATTAGAAACGATTAAAACCTTTGAGGCAAATTTAGGCGAACCATCTGCACGTATCAAATGAGCAAATGCAGGAACGATCACAATGATGGGTGTGCCCATCAAAAATACCTTGTAATACGTATGCACAAGCATGGAGGTTCCGCCATTCCCAGACAGTGCGCTTACAATTGCTGGAAATGCAAACACTTGCCCTGCAAGAAGAACAATACTCACAATTGAAATAGAAAAAAGAAAAGCTGTGTAAATTTTATTTGCCGTTTCAGTATCCCAACGCCCTTGAGCAGTGGAAATACAAATGCCTGCGCCCAATCCGAACAATGCAGATATTGTATAAAAAAATTGCATGACAGGCATACAGATATTGACGGCTGCCAACGCCTCTGGCCCTAAAAGATTGCCAACAATAATACCATCTACAATCAGTGCCAAAGAGTTTGTAATTGCAATGAGAATGGTGGGGCTAAAAAACTCTCCGAATTTATTGTGTATCAAGCGACTACTTCTGACCATTTCCATTTTACTAAAATACCTTTCTTTAAAAGGACGGATAAAAGGATGAAACTTTTTTCTTTAGCGTCCTTTCGTATTTGTTTTGTGTTATGTTTATTCAGTGTGATAGAGCAAAGGAGGTGTGCGTAAAATTTTTTTAAAACTTTGTGCAATCATATTTTTAATAATTCTTCGGCCGTGATTTCTATAAAAATATTTTTTTTAGGCACATCGCAACTTGTGCAAGAGATATAGTGACCATCAAATAGTACGGAATTTGTGTAGACTGTTTTCCCTTTGTAAAAATGCGCCCTGTCATCTATGGGTAAGGCTGAAAACTCTGGCATAAAAAAGCCCATGCCCAGCGCCTTCATAATGCTTTCCT
The DNA here is from genome assembly GCA_964439755.1 of uncultured Oscillospiraceae bacterium. Taxonomy (GTDB): domain Bacteria; phylum Bacillota; class Clostridia; order Christensenellales; family Aristaeellaceae; genus CAYTPJ01. The sequence goes on along the minus strand of CAYTPJ010000122.1, from coordinate 837 downwards.
TTCGAGTCCATAATTTATAAAAATCATATTTATCATGGGGAGATAAATAGTTTAATTCTTGAGCGCAAAATGCATGATTTGCAATTTCAACATCGTATTCAGAAATTTTTTCAACATCAACGCCTATTTCGTTTTGTGAAACACCCAATATCACATAATCTCCTCCGTGCGAAATGTTGAAAAAAACATCCTTTTTTGTGCAAAATGGCTTAGAATATTCATTGTAACTCATTTGGCTATCTTCTGTAATGTTCAAATATTTTCTCAAAAGCAAGCCTGCAACAAGACTGCGTTTTTTGTCCACATCTTTCATATAACGCATCGTTTTTTTAACACGGTTTAGAGGGAGCAGTTTTAACGCCTCCTCCATTTCAATTGAACTTTCTTTAGCTATGTTTACAATAAAAATCTTGTTTGAAATTCCTTTCAACTCCTCTCGCTTTGTATATATTCATAAGGCAGAGCCGTTCATAGGAGGAACAAGTAAAAAACGGTTAAAAACAGAAAATGTGCATGATTGCTCTATATAGACGGCTAAGAGCCAAACGATGTGGAAGGGACTTTTGGAGGCATTGAGCATCATTTACTTCCATTTCACTTGATAACAAAATTTGCACAGACATCACGAACATTCAATTTTTTGCGCTTCTTTGTTGCCAATACGGAGAGCAGGTTTCGCTTTCTTTGGACAGTATTTCCAATGATATCCTTTATGGTTTTGGTTTACTGTGCTTGGAATTATTTTTCTTCTCTCCTTCCTGCTTTACTACCCTTCAGCAAGCCCTAAACATATATGTATTCTATCATACAACCGTGAAATTGTAAAGCTTATTTTTT
>CAYTPJ010000121.1:0-7034 GCA_964439755.1 uncultured Oscillospiraceae bacterium | reverse complement strand
GCACCCCCTCGTGGGGTGTGTGAGTTGAAATGAATATTCTGCATATTTTAAAAAAATTAAGAGTTATTTTACGAAAACACATTTTTGCTGTAATATGCATGTTCTTTTTCTTCCTTATTTCAATAATTGCCTACTTTTTGAAATAAGGAAGTGTTTTTAAAATGATCTTTCGCATTCATAATATGCCTTTGCGCTTGCATACACTGAAACTGTATGATAAAGCATTTGAAAGTGGCGATGTTTGGGGGCGTGTTGGGGGTGTTTTTGAGTTGCCCTCAAAGTGCGCTCACGGGGGCACAAAAAGGGCTTGCGCTTTTTGTACACAGCGTACTCCCTGCGCTTTTTCCTGCCCTCGTTATTGTGCTTTACGTGTCGAGCAGGGTGCACAGCACCCCTTTTTATATCTTGATGAGCGTATTGTCTGGGTGCCCAGGGAATGCCAAAATGCTCTCTTGTACCCCTTTGTTTAAAAGCCGTCCCCTTTTTTGTGTCAGCTTAGCAGGCACATTAAGCCCCATGTTTTTCCTGTCTACCATAGACCAAATGACAGGGGGGAAGGGGGGTGCGTTGCTTTTTGTGCACCTTGGTGCAACGCTTTTTGTGAGCGCTTTTTTCTATAAAAGAAGGGCAAAGGAAGATATAAAAGTAGAAAATCAGCGCAACCCTTTCACTTTTTTTGACTGTGTGTTGCATGGTGTACATGCCCTTTTGCTTGCAGGGGGCGTGATTGTGTTTTTCTACGCACTGAGTGAAACACTCTGTTTGTTTGTTCAAAACACGTATGCAAAAGTGCTCGTTGTACTCTTTTTGGAAGTGACCTCGGGAGCGCAAAAGAGCGCATTTTTCCTTCAAAACAAAGTGCATTTGTGCCTTTTACTCAGCTTTTTTCTGTCGTTTAATGGGCTTTCCATTCTATTACAAAACGCCTCGTTTTTATCCTCCAAAGAGGTCAAAACAGGGCGCTTTATTGCAATTGCTTTTATAAGAGGGAGTGTTGCCCTCTTGTTTGCATATGTTTTGGATGTTTTATTTAACTTTTTCTAAAAAAATCGTATACTTTTTGCGCAGAAGGCTTGGTCATGCCTTTGACTTTTAAAATGTCCTCCACCTCTGCTTCTTTGATGGCTTTAATAGATTTAAAATGCTGTAAAAGCGCACGCCTTCTCACATCGCCAATGCCCTCAATGTCGTTTAAAGTGCTATGCACAGTTTTTTTACCACGAAGGCCTGTGTGGTGCGTTACGGCAAACCTGTGCGCCTCGTCACGAATGCGCTGAATTAAGTGCAAAGCAGGGCTTTTTCTGTCCAAAAGTATGGGGTCTTCTCTATCTGGCAAAAAGATTTCTTCCATCTTTTTTGCCAAGCCAAACATGGGCACGTCTATGCCTTTTTTGAGCATACCATCTCGGGCAAACTTGAGCTGTTCTTTGCCACCGTCAATCAAAATCAAGTCGGGGAGCACCCAGCGTTTTTCCTTGTCCTCTGTGATGCACCGTTCAAATCGCCTGTCAAGCACTTCATTCATAGAGGCAAAGTCGTTCGCCCCTTCAAAAGTCTTGATGCGATAATGTCGATATTCTTTGGGCTGTGCTTCGCCGTCTATAAACACCACCATGGAGGCAACGTTTAAATCCCCTTGCGTGTTGGAAATATCAAAGCCCTCAATGCGCCTGGGTGTTTTTTTGAGCAATAATTGCCTTTTAAGCTCCTCACATGCGCCAATGGTGCGTTCGTGGTGAATTTTTTGAGATAGATTGCGTTTTTGCAGTGCATCTTGCGCATTCTTTTGTGCAAGCACCACGAGCGCTTTTTTTTCGCCCTTTATAGGCACAGTGAGTGTGCACGCACCCTCTCTTTTTTGCGCCAAATACTTTTCCATGCTCTCTTTGTTGAGCACGGAGGAAATAATCACTTCACGAGCAGGCTTTCTTTCGTCATAATAGAGCAACAAAAAGTCCGTGAGCACTTCGTCTTCTTCTTCCATGCCACTGCCTGTGATGGGGTATTGGTCCGTACCAATCATTTTGCCATTGCGAATAAAAATCACTGTTGCCATGCTGTCTAAACCATCCATGGACAATGCAATAATATCTTGATTGACTGTGTTTTTTTGGTCTGCCATCTGCTTTTGCATGATGGACTGCAAATCTTTTATTTTATCCCGAATTTGCCCTGCTCTTTCAAACTTGAGGGCAAGCGCATTTTGCTTCATTTCGTCTTCTAAAGCAGTCAATACCTCTTGATAATCTCCCTCCAAAAAACGCATTGCGTGTTTCACTTGGAGCATATATTCTTCCTTCGTGCACGCATTGGCGCAAGGGGCAAGACAGCGCCCGATTTCGTAATTCATGCAAGGGCGCAAAGGTGTTTTCAAAGGCAAATTGTGCTTACATGTGCGCAAGGGAAAGAGCTTTTTAATCATGTCAATCACTTCACGCACAATGGATGCACCAATGTAGGGGCCAAAATACTTGGCGCCATCTTTTTCCACCCTTCTTGCAAGGGTGATTTTGGGGTAATTTTCTTGCACGCTCACTCGAATGTAGGGGTACCCTTTGTCATCCTTTAAACGGATATTATAAAAGGGCATGTGCCGCTTGATTAAGTTACACTCAAGCAACAATGCCTCTAATTCTGTGCGTGCAAGCACAATGTCAAAATCGTCCACACGGTTGACCATCGCTTGGACTTTGGGCGTGTGGTCAGTTTTTTCAAAATAACTGCGCACACGGTTTTTTAAATTGACAGCTTTGCCCACATATATGATTTCGCCCTTCTCCTTCATCAAATAGCATCCGGGGGAGGAGGGCAAAAGGCTGATTTTTGTCTTTAACGTATCATTCATGGCAGGATTATTCGTTGTCCTCGTCCTCGTACACTTTTTCCACAGCGCATGCGAGCTTTTCCAAAAGGGCTTCGTCTGTGATGGGCACAAACTCTTCCATTTCTTCTTCGCCCTCTACTTGCACCACTTGCATGATGTAGTGGGAGGCTTCTTCGTTGTCATCACTCTCTAAATCGTCTGATAACAACACATATTCTTCGCCATTGTAGAAGAAATAACGTGCAACACGCAGTTCCATCACTTCTCCATCTTCGTTTTCCAGTTCAATGATGTCCAATTCTTCTTGTTCCATTTTGATTGCCTCTTTTCAAATATTTTAGATGCAAGTTCATTATACCAAAAAGTTTTCATTATAGCAAGAGATGAAAAAGCACAACTTTTGTCTTTTTCCATCAAAAACACAAGCGTTCAAAGATTTTCAAGAGAAAAACCTTTTGAAATCAAAAAGGCTTGCTCTTTTTGAGATATTTTGCCCTGTGCCATGGCTTTTTGAATGAGGTCAGGCCTGCTTTTTGCAGTGACTAAAAGGGATTCTTCCCGTCTGTATTGCGCAATCTTCTTGTGGTCGCCATTGAGCAACACGGCAGGCACTTCGATATCATCAAACACACGAGGGCGTGTGTATTGTGGATATTCGAGCAATAGATCATCTGAAAAGCTTTCGTCTTGTGGGCTTTCTTCGCTCCCCAACACGCCTTTCACCAGCCTGCTCACACAATCCACGAGCACCATGGCAGCCACTTCGCCCCCTGTGAGCACATAGTCACCCAAGGACACTTCCATGTCAATATAATTGTCCAAAATACGTTGATCCACCCCTTCATAGTGCCCACAGAGGATGACCAAGTGTTCTTCTTTAGACAATTCTTTTGCCAAATCCTGCGTGAGGGGCACACCACGAGGGCCCATAAAAATGCGCTTTACATTTTCTTTATCTTTTGTAACAGAAAGCATGGCATCCTTAATGGGTTGAGGCATCATGAGCATGCCTGCCCCCCCACCAAAAGGGTAATCGTCTGTATTTTTATGTTTGCTCAAAGAAAAGGGGCGAATGTCCACAGCGTTCACTTGAATTAGCCCTTTCTCCTGTGCTCTGCCCAAAATGCTCATGTGCATCACGTTTTCAAACATTTCGGGAAAGGTGGTCAATATATCAATGTTCATGTTTAAAATACCGCCACTTCGGATAAGCGTTTTTTGGAAAACACGATTTTTTTATTCAGCACATCTGTGGACAGGGCAACCCCTTCCACCACAGGCACTAAAATTTCCTTCTTTTGATGAGAAATCACGTACACATCATTGGCGCCTGGTTGCATTACTTGCGTTACAATGCCCAAATAAGCCCCTTCGTCATCGTAAGCTTCGCACCCTTCAATGTCGCATATAAAATACTCATCTTCTTCCAACTGCAAGGCATTTTTTCTATCTACAAAGAGCATTAAATCTCTTCTTTTTTCTGCATCTTCACATGTATTGTCGTCATCAAACTTTAAAAATACAACGTCATTACGCACTTTGACATCGTGAATATCGTGCATCACATACACATCGTTTTCAAGGGCATACACTTTGTTTAGTTCCAAAAATCGGTCAGGCGAGTTGGTGTCAGGGCGCACCTTGACTTCCCCTTTTAAGCCTTGAGGCTTGAGCACTTGACCAATTGAAATATACTCTGTCAGCATATTTATCCTCCGTTTTGTTATAAAAAAGCTTGTTCAAATAAAAAATGGGGCGGTCAAAATAGACCGTCCGCATCTTTTAACCAATTTCAACGAAAACAGGCTTGCTGTTTTTCAATGTTGCGGCTTTCACAACGGAACGGATTGCTTTTGCAATGCGCCCTTGCTTGCCAATCACTTTGCCCATATCTTCTTGTGCAACATGGATTTCCAAAATAACAGCGTCAGGACCTTCTGTTTCTGTTACTTCTACTTGGTCTTTGTTGTCCACAAGTGCTTGAGCGAGAAAAAGCACTAATTCTTGCATGAGACTCCCTTTCTATCGAGGGTCATCAGCCTTCGATTGCGCCAGATTTTTTCAACAGAATACGTACTGTTTCTGTGGGCTGTGCGCCATTTTTCATCCAGTTAACAGCTTTGTCGTTGTCGATTTTGATTTCTGCGGGCTTGGTCATGGGGTTGTAATAACCAATTTCTTCGATGAAACGACCATCACGGGGTGCACGGCCATCTGCAACAACTACACGGTAGAAGGGGTTCTTCTTCATACCCATTCTCTTTAAACGGATTTTAACTGCCATCGTTCATTCCTCCTAAAATATGTGAAAAAAATCTATGGTCATCATAAATATTATGAGAACCGCTTACTTAAAAGAATTTTGCATTTTACGCATCATTCCCTTTTTGTTGCCCATCATTTGCTTGACCATTTTTCTTGCCTGGTCAAACTGACGGATGAGCTGATTGACGTCTTGCACGGTCACGCCTGCACCTTGTGCAATGCGCTTTCTTCTGGAAGCATTGAGCACATCGGGGTTTCTACGCTCTTTGAGCGTCATACTACGGATGATGGCTTCGGGCTTTTTGAGTGCGTTTTCGTCAATTTCAACGTCTTTGAGCTTACTGCCTACGCCGGGGAGCATAGAGAGCACGTTTTGCAAAGGCCCCATCTTTTTCATCTGTTGCATCTGTGACAAATAATCGTCCAAATCCAAATCAGTGGGGTTCTTCTTCTTTTGATTTTCTTGCTTTAAAAGCTCTTTTTGGTCAAAGGCTTCTGTCGCTTTTTCAATCAAGGTGAGCATGTCGCCCATGCCCAAAATACGGGATGCCATGCGCTCAGGGTGGAAAGGCTCAATGTCTTCAAGCTTTTCGCCTGTGCCTGAAAATTTGATGGGCTTGCCTGTGACTTGGCGAACAGACAACGCCGCACCACCTCTTGTGTCACTGTCCAACTTGGTGATAATGACACCGTCAATCTCCAGATGTTCGTTGAAGGATTTTGCCACATTGACAGCATCTTGACCTGTCATAGCATCCACAACGAGCAGGATTTCTTGAGGCTTTACTGCTTTTTTGATGTTGATGAGTTCGCCCATCAGCGCTTCATCAATATGTAAACGGCCAGCCGTGTCGATGATGAGCACATCTTGACCGTAATACCTTGCGTGTTCCACAGCTTCTAAGGCAGTCTTTACAGGGTCTTGCGTGCCTTTTTCAAACACGGGCACACCCACTTGTTCACCCACCACTTGGAGCTGCTTGATGGCAGCAGGACGGTAAATGTCGCAAGCGGCGAGCAAAGGCTTTTTCCCTTGCTTGACCAAGTACTTGGACAATTTGGCTGCCATGGTCGTTTTACCTGCACCCTGTAAACCACAGAGCATATAGATGGTCGGGAGAGAAGGCGACCATGTGAGTTTGGCATTTTGCCCCCCCATCAAGGCAGTCAATTCTTCATTGACAATCTTGATCACCTGTTGACCTGCGTTTAAGTTCGCAAATATCTCTGCGCCCACACAGCGTTCAGTGACTTTCTTAACAAAGTCCTTCACCACCATGTAGTTTACGTCTGCTTCCAGCAACGCCATGCGCACTTCACGCATTGCATCTTTTATGTTTTGTTCATTGAGTTTGCCCTTGCCTGTGAGCTTTTTAAAGGCGTTTTGCAGTTTCTCAGAAAGCCCTTCAAATGCCATGTGCGTTCCCCCTTTTGGTTGATTTACTCGTCTATTACAAAATCATCTACCATTAAATCGTCTATAATTGTGCTTACTTTTTGTAGTATTTCTTCTGTGTTTTGGCAAGCTGTTTGCTTGTTGATATACTTTTTGCACGTTTTGAGTGCATTGTTCGTCACTTGAAAGCGTTTGTACAGCCCCAATTTCTGTTCAAACTGTAAAAGCTGATTGCCGCCCCTTGTCACTGTGTCGTGCACAGCTTGGCGAGTGACGTTGAAAACATCTGCAATCTCTTTGAGAGAATAGTCTTCATCGTAGTGCAGACGCATCATTTCTTGCTGGCTTTTGGTGAGCAAGGCGCCGTAAAAATCAAGCAATATCACCATTTCGAGCTTCTTGTCCATCTGTGATACTGTCTGTTGCAACCTTTTGCGCCTCCACTTGTGTTTTAAAGGGTGTAAAGGTTTTAAACTTGACACCTTGAGTATTATACAAGGTTTATGCGCAGTTGTCAAGTGTTTTTTTAAAAGATAGAAAAAGAAAAAC
>CAYTPJ010000120.1:0-7150 GCA_964439755.1 uncultured Oscillospiraceae bacterium | reverse complement strand
TACTCCTGTTGGACGGTCACGCCACGTCATTTCAATGCAAATATCTTTGTTTGGCACAATGCCTTCTTGTATCATTTTATCCAAAGATGTTTGTAATGCCAATTCAGGGGTGTTGTTTTCACCACTTAAATGCCCGAGCAACACATTTTTGGTGCCTGCTTCATAGAGTTTTAAAAGAGCTTGCGCACAGCTTTCGTTACTCAAATGCCCATGGTTGCCTAAAATGCGCTGCTTTAAATGATAGGAGTATTTATCATTATTATGTAGCATTTTAGGGTCGTGATTGCTCTCTAAGAGCACAAAATCACTGCCTTTTATTTCTTCATAGACTGATTTTTTAAAATATCCCATATCCGTTGCCGTGGATAAACTGCGTCTTCCATAATACACACGATACCCAACAGGCTCTGCTGCATCGTGTGGAATAAGAAAAGGTTTGATAGACAAATCTCCAATGAAAAAATCAGCATCTGAATTAAATATCCGAACTGCATGTGGGGCAATTTCGCCGATGCAGGGTGCCATTTTTTGCCATGTCTTTTCATTCGCATAGATTGGAATGTGGTATTTCCTTGACATGATGCCTGCCGCTTTAATGTGATCGCTATGTTCATGTGTGATGACGATGCCATTGATTGTTTCGGGCAACACACATACTGAGTTTAAAGCATTTGTGATTGCTTTTCCTGTTAGCCCTGCATCGATTAGTATTTTTGTGTTGCCCCCTGCAACTAAAAGTGAATTACCACTTGAACCACTAAATAATGAGCAAAATGTAAGTTCCATATTGTCCTTCCGTGATGAAAAATATTCCTACTTCATTATAGCAAATTAAATGAAAAATATCAATCTTTATTTCACATTTGCTCTTTTCTTTTTGCTACATTTAGTGTATAATAAAATTGACGGCTAACCAATGATTAAACAAGGAGCAATTTCAGTATGAGTATTACAACAAAACCTTTTGGCATTGATCAAATCGGACGTGTGATGACACTGTATACGATGAAAAATAAACAGGGTGCAGAAGTATCTGTGCTCGATTATGGTGCGCATATCGTAAGCATTAAAATGCCTGATAAAAACAACCAAATCAAGGAAATTTCCTTGGGTTTCGATACCCTCCCTCCGTATGAGAAAGAGCATGCTTGCATCGGTGCAACCATTGGTAGATATGCCAACCGTATCGGGAAAGCTCAATTTAACTTAAATGGAAAAACATATGAACTTTTCCAAAATGAAAACAAAAATTGCTTGCATGGTGGTAGAGAAAATTTCCAGTACAAGTGGTTTAAAGGAGATACTTTGCAAGCAGGCACAGAAGATGCAGTGTTGTTTACTTATGTTGCACATGATATGGAAGAAGGATTTCCTGGGAAATTAACCTTACAAGTATCTTTTGCACTGGATAATGAAAATAATTTGACCATTTCTTATCTTGCAAAGAGCACGGAAGACACAGTGATCAACTTGACCAACCATGTCTACTTTAACCTTAAAGGGCAAGGAAATATTTTAACTCACATTTTAAAAGTGGATGCAGATACTTTTACAGAAACAGATGATGAGCTCATTCCTACCGGGCACATTTTGCCCGTGGATAACACACCCTATGACCTTAAAAACGGCATGACGATTCAACAAGGTTTGGATTTAATGAGCGACCCTGTTGACTCTACTTCCTTAAAAGGCTATGACGTCAATTTCTGTTTAAACAATACAGGATATCGCAAAGTGGCAGAGCTTTTTGAACAAGAAAGTGGTCGCAAAATCTCTGTGCATACAGATCAACCGGGGATGCAAGTGTATTCTGGGCAAGGTTTAAACTTTGATGGTGCAAATGGTGTGCATTTTGGACCATATTACGGCATTGCACTCGAAACACAGCATTACGCAGACAGCCCAAATCACGATAATTTCCCTTCCACGTTGTTAAAAAAAGACGAAGTTTTTTCCTCTAAAACATGTTATCAATTTGAAGTTGTTGAGTAAAATCTTTTTGCTTCAAATGAAAGAAAGGAAGCCAAAATGCCACCCCTTACGATGATGATAAAGCCTGTTTCAGGGCTGTGCAACATGCGCTGTCCATACTGTTTTTATGCAGATGAAATGGAAAATAGAAGCACCAAACTGTTTGAACCCATGAATGATATTCTGCTTGAAAAGTTAGTGAAAAGAGCTATGACATACACAGATGGTCAAGTGACTTTTGCTTTTCAAGGGGGCGAACCTACGCTTGCAGGAGCAGAGTTTTATCAAAAGCTCTTGTTCTTTGAAGATAAATATAAGAGGAATAATATACGCATTCATCATGCCTTGCAAACGAATGGTTTGAATTTGCAAGATGATTTATTAGATGTATTAAAAAAAGGCAACTTCCTCTTAGGTGTTTCTTTGGACGGCACAAAAATTTTGCATGATGAAAAGCGTGTGGATGCAAAAAAGGAAGGCACATATGATCGGATTGAAAAAAACATAGAGAGAATTAAGCAAAAAGGAATTGATTACAACATTTTGTGTGTTGTAGACAAACGCATTGCAAGCCATCCTGTCGAAGTATTTGAAAATCTTAAATCGCATCAATTCATGCAATTTATTGCACGTTTAGAGCCTTTTTCCTTGGAACAAGATGAAAACACACTGACAGGTGAAATGTACGGACGTTTTCTTGTTGAAATGTTCAAACAATATAAAGATGCTTTTTACAGTGGACATCCTGTCAGCATTCGTATATTTGACAACTACATTGGTATGTTGATGGGTATGCCCCCTGAAAGCTGCGCGCAGACTGGTAAATGTTCGGTGGGTTTTTTGGTGGAAAGCAACGGAGATACTTTCCCTTGTGATTTTTACGCATTGGATGAATGGAAGTTGGGGAACATCAAAGAAGATTCATTGTTTAAGATGATTAAATCAAAAAATGCAGAATCCTTTGTTTTATCCTCTCTTGATAAAAACGAGAAATGCGTTTCTTGCCCTTATTTATCTATGTGTAGGTCAGGGTGCAGAAGAGAAAGAGAAGGCGAAAATGGGCTTACGCTCAACCGACTGTGCGAGGGTTACAAAATGTTCTTTGAACATTGCCTCAATGATTTAAAACAACTTGCAATAGATGTTGATAAAAAAGGAAGCTTTTTATAATATAATTTTTGCTAAATCGTTATTTAAAAAAACAGGCTGTCATTGAGTGCGACAGTCTGTTTTTTATAAAGTTTTTATAGAAGATTACAATGCCAAAAACATTTTCTCACTTTTTTTCTCAATATACATATACAGTATATACACAAGCCCTACAAAGAAAATGCTTACGATGCCTGCGTACAAAAGAGGTGACATGTACTTTTGTGCAATAAATATGTATAGCAACACAGGCAGAGCAATAACGCCCCAACCAAAGAGCATGGTGATGAGCACGCTCATGCTTTGCTTAACGCAGGCTGTTTCGTTTATGTAGTCAAACTTCGGGTGCTTTAAATTGGTGACGACCCCAAATAATGCAATCATGATATTGAATATAACAGGCAAAAACACCATGAAAGCACTTTCTAATAAGTTTGTTTTAAAAAGAACAATAAAAGCAATAGAAGCCACCAATGTAAAGGGTAAGACGATTAAACTGTGCATATATGCTTTTGCAAAAAGCACTGTTTTGGCTTTTACAGGCAAGGTTTTTGATATCCACAAATTTTTCCCTTCAAGGGAAACAGAGGGGGCTGAAATTAAGTTCATACCAGACATTGCACATATAATGGCAGAAATAACGAGCATAATAGTACCACCATCTAAAGCAAAATTTGATAGTAACAAATCCATTTTATCCTTGTTCACCATATATAAAACAGGAAGAGCTGCAATGAATATAACGCCAAAACCTGCATTAAGCATATATGTACTGCTGGATGTAAAATGACGCAATTCCTTTTTTACAAGTGCATAAAATGGTGAAGTGGTATTTAACGATTTTTGTTCGTACTTAACTTTTTTGAGTCCTTTTTTGCTTGTCACAATCTTTATAAAAGAGCGTGATAGGATATAGTAAATGATTAAAAAAGGAATGCTTGCACTGAGCACGAAATAAAGCATACTTTGTACATTGCCCGTGTTTGCTAAGCCAAAGTGATACACAGGGAATAGACTTGCTTGAATGGTTTGCCCAATTTGCATACTTTTTTCAACAAGCATAGAGATATACTTGTCAAAATTTGCCATAAGAACAAAGTATAGACCAAAAAATGCAATGGATATGATGAGTTGAACAGCTGTTTTTTTACGCATTTTAGAGCTTACAAAAGCGAGTAATGCGCCTAAAATGCAACTCACTGAGAGTACGAAAAGAGGCATTGTGAGAAAAGTAATGATAAATCCAACTACCTGCATAGCTGTCATGGAATACTTGAACAGATAAACGCCCAGTGCTGTACCCATTACAAGGAAAGACAATCCATAATTCCCAAGCAACATGAACGTTATTCTGGAAGCCAATATACTTTGAGGCTTTATGGGCAGAGCAAGTAATAAATCATTGTCTTTTGCATTGTACAATTCAGCTTGTGCTACAAATATACTGCCAATTAAAGATAAGCCTGCTGCCATAATGCCGGCGAATGAAAAATATAGCCAAAGCATATCCATTTGCATTAAAACAGGGAGCAAGGAAGTAAACTGCATGGCAAATAGGAACACGAAGCATGCAGTTACATACACCATTAAAAGTGCATATAATATTTTCTGACCTACATTCAGCTGTTTTTTACTTTTTTTCTTTTGAAATAAAGCCGAAAAGTAGGACTGTATGCGCACTTTCAGCAATATTTTAAACATTCTTTTCTTCCTCCAATTCAAGGAATACTTGTTCTAAGGAGGCATCGCCCTTTACTGTATCCATATCGCCTTGTTTAATGAGCTTGCCATTTTTAATAATAGCCACCTTGTCGCACAATTTTTCTGCTACTTCCAGCACATGTGTAGAAAAGAAAATTGCGCCACCATTTTCACACTTTTCTCTCATCATATTCTTTAAGATGTGTGCTGCACTTGGATCAAGCCCCACAAAAGGTTCATCCATTATGATGAGTTTTGGGTCATGAATCCAAGCAGAAATAACAGCTAATTTTTGCTTCATGCCGTGCGAATACGCATGAATGGGTTGCGCTAAATCTTCTGTTAAAGAAAACAAATCAGCATATTTTTTTATTCTATCTTCTCTATCCTTTTTAGATACAGAAAATACGTCTGCAATAAAATTCAAATATTTAATGCCAGATAAAAATTCATACAAGTCAGGATTGTCCGGGATATAAGCAATACTCTGTTTGACTTTTAAAGGATTTTCTTTTACAGATACATTGTCTACAAATATTTCCCCTTCTTCAAAATCTAAAATACCACAGCAAGCTTTGATGGTGGTCGATTTTCCTGCCCCGTTATGCCCAATAAAAGCACATATTTCCCCGTTGTTAATTGTGAGTGTCACATCGTCCACTGCTTTTTTATCCCCAAATGTTTTTGTTAAGTGTTTAATTTCAAGCATGTTTACCCCTCCTTTTTTACTTCATCCTCTGAAGTGGTTTTATTATATCATTCTTCAAAAAGGTATGCAATCATTTTCTGCTCAAACTGTCTTATTTTTAACACATATTTGTACTTTTTCTGTTTCAATTTACAAAAAACTGTGTTATACTATATTGGAAACAAGCAAAAAAGGAGTAAAACAATGTATGCAATGATTGGCACATGGAAAATGTGTGAAAAGAGTTTAAAAGAAGGGCTAAAACTATTAGAAAATAATAAAAGTGCGGCAGATGGAGCAGTAAAAGCAGTGCACGGCGTGGAAAATTGTGCTGAATTTACTTCCGTGGGCTTTGGTGGTTTACCCAACAAGCATGGTCAAGTTACATTAGATGCCGCTTTTATGGATGGGAAGACATTGAATTTTGGGGGCATCATGTCTGCTCAAAACATCAAAAATCCAATTGATTGTGCTCGTTTGTTGGCCAATAGAAGGTGTAACTGCTTGCTTGCCGCACAAGGTGCAGAGCAATTTGCAATAGAAAATGGCTTACCCCTTCAAAATATGTTGACAGAAAGCTCTAAAGAAAAATGGGTGGAAGCACTCCATGAAAACATTGAAAGAGATAAGGCCTATGAAGGTCACGACACCGTGTGCGTGCTCGCACTTGATAAAGAAAACAACATGGTTTCTTGTACCTCCACTTCGGGGCTTTTTATGAAAGAGCAAGGTCGAGTAGGCGATTCCCCCATTATTGGCTCAGGGTTTTATTGTGACAATCTGGTGGGGGCAGCTGCTGCAACAGGTGTAGGTGAAGATATTATGCGTGGCTGTTTATCCTTTTCCATTGTTTCACACATGAAAAACGGAATGCCCCCTCAACAAGCATGTGAAACGGCTCTCAATGACCTCATAAAGCGTGAACAGGGGTTAAAAAGAGATGATAAAAGCATCAGCTTAATTGCGCTCAATAATAAAGGAGAATTTGGCGCTGCTACCACACTTCCTATTTTTCCTTTTGTGTATGGTTCTCAAGAAGGCAGCAGTTTATATGCAGCCAGACGATTGAATGAAAAAATTGTTATCTCCAAAGAAACGCTTGAAGAATTAAAAAACGAACCGTAATATTTATATGTAAATTTTTGCCCATGAGTATTTCATGGGTTTTTATTGATTTATGTAGTTAAATAAATGCACAAAAGCCTCATTAGAAGGTTTGTTAAAAGAAAATTGTGCTAATTCTTCATCGAACACAGACAAAGTACTTTGTATTTCCTTCATCGATTTATAAAGAGAAGGAATTTCGTCTTTAGCATTTTCATATTCTTGTATTTTTTTATTTGTATCTCCTTCCCAAAGATACGCTCCCTCGTCCTTATCTAATTGATCATATACATTTTCAATTGAAGTGTATGGAGTTGTAAAAAGTTCATCACATAGCATAGAAACTGCTACGATGTTTCTATACTTTTTGGGTACACTGTACTTTTGATACAAATCATCTAATTTAGATTTATGCACATGTATGGCATTACCAAAACTATTTTCCAATAATGACATTTCTTTTTGCCATGTAAAAAGTGTTGCTTCATATTCGTGTTTTGCATATGTATTTTGTTCTATTGCATTTTTAAGATTGCG
>CAYTPJ010000119.1:4742-7167 GCA_964439755.1 uncultured Oscillospiraceae bacterium | reverse complement strand
TATGTTGGGTATTTGACGGTGTTCCATTTGTAGGGGACGGCGTCCTCGACGTCCCAAGACAAACGCCGTAGGTTGTATTAAATCTTGCACAATGATCAACATCCTATTTGTAGGGGACGGCGTCCTCGACGTCCCGAATAAGCACCATCAGGTTGTATTCATATTAGATATCTATTATAAAAAATTGTAGGGGATGGGTCCTCTTGCGTTCCGTTATCGCTGACAATTGGATGATTGCACGAACGAGAAGAAAGAAGATGCCATTCCCTACAATTATAATTTATACAGAAAGAAGGGGTTATTCCACAATTTCGCCTGTAAGGTTTTTCCAAGCGGCACGCAGTGTGTTTTGATTGTTTACACCATAGTTGGGGTCGTTTTTCATGCATTCGTCCATATCACGCAGGAAGTGCACGCACAAGTGGCCGTCAAAGCCGTTGTTTGTGATAGACCCGGAAAGGTGAGGACGGTTGTGCATGGTGGCCATGGTCCACTGACCACTGGGGAGCTTTACATATACGGGGTGTATGTCCCAACCTGTTTTGCCAAAGGATTTGTTCATGATCATGGTATCACGCAGTGTTAGAGGTTCAGAGTCAGCATGACGCCCCATTGCATATGTGCGCAATGTCCAGGATAGGTTGGTGCGAGGGTCAAATATGAGCAGTTTACTGCCAGAGGAGGTAGAGGGTTTGATTTCATTAAACCAGTGTAAGAGCTTGATGCTCGAGGTAGCAGGGGCAGCCATATAGCCTGCATTGTCTTCCAAGGTGTAAGAAGGGGCGGCAGAATAGCCCTTGGCTTTGCCACTAAATAACAGCGTTTGCACAGAGGGGCCGGCAATGCCGTCTACGTTTAAGCCGTTTCTCAGCTGGAAAGCAACCACAGCGTTGTGTGTCGCTTCTGCAAATGTGCCTGTTACAGAAACAGGGTATCCCAATTTCCGAAGTCCTTCTTGCAAGCGAGTGACATCTGGAATTTCTGTTTTGTCGATGGAGCCATAGTATATGCTCAATGTTTTATAATTGCCAATTTCGGGGGAATAGGGGATGGCACTGTCTGAAAAGAGCGCCTTGAAGGTGGCTTTGCCTGCAAGTCCATCATCGTCTAAGCCGTGCACTTTTTGAAAGAGTTTCACAGCTGTAACGGCTGTACTGTCGTAATAATTCGTCACGGTGCTGATGTAATTGAGCACGTTTAAACGTTCACGTACCAAACGCACGTCTTCGCCACTGTACCCAAGGCGCAACACTCTGTTAAAGGTTTCTGTGTCGTACCCCGGTTCATCTGTGGGGGTAGGTGGATTGGAAGTAGGTGGGTTAGAGGTGGGGGGAGGTGTGGGCGTTGCACCATATTTAAAGTTTAAATAGGAGCTTAACACATACCCAATTTGCCCGTTTGTGCGCACAATAGACCAATAAGAGCCTTTTTCAAGCACATCCACCACAGTTTTGTTTTGAATGAGCTTGAGGGCAGAAGAACGGGTGGAGGGCATAACACGCAAGGAAAGCGTGCCCCCTGTGGTGACCACTTGCGCTTGAGATTGCGCAGGCGAATTGCTTGAATAAGCATATGTAAAGTTTAAGAAAGAGGAGAGTACGTACCCTGTATGCCCATTATAAGATGTTTTGCACCAATTGGGAGATACAGAGGTTAAATTCAAAACTGTATTGTTTGGAATGTATGCCAGTGCTTTTGCGCCTGTGGATTCTCTTTCACGAAGTGTGAGGGTGCCCCCTGTGGTTTTTACCCTTGCTGTGTCAATCGTTGTTGCAGGAGGGGCAGGGGTTACAGGCGTTGTAGTGGGTGTAGGGGAAGGCGTGGGGGTTACCGTTGATGGATTATAGTTAAAATTGAGGTAAATTGAGAGCACATAGCCGATTTTGCCGTTATAGGTGGTCTTTGTCCAGCGTTCGTTTGTGCTGATAACGTCAATCACCGTCATGTTTGGAATGTATGCCAGTGCTTTTGCACCTGTGGATTGGCTTTCACGAAGCGTGAGTGTGCCTTTTTTGGGTGTTTCCACACGTGCTTTGTCCGTTACAGTGGGAGGGGGTGTGGGTTTGGAGGAACTTTCATAGTTGAAATTCAAACAAGAAGTGAGCACATAGCCGATTTTACCATTATAAATTACCTTTGTGAATTCGCCCAAGTTTTGAATCACGTCAATCACTGTCATGTAAGGAATGAGCGCCAAGGCATTTGCGCCTGAGGATTGGCTTTCACGAAGCGTGAGTGTGCCCTTTTTGGGTGTTTCCACACGTGCTTTATCCGTTACAGTGGGAGGAGGTGTGGGTTTAGAGGTGTTTTCATAATTGAAATTAAGATAAGAAGTGAGCACATAGCCGATTTTACCATTATACGTTGCTTTTGTCCATTTGCCCAAGTTCTGAACCACGTCAATCACTGTCATGTGTGGGATGTG
>CAYTPJ010000119.1:0-4642 GCA_964439755.1 uncultured Oscillospiraceae bacterium | reverse complement strand
TTTTGCTCTCTTTGGAAACGCTCCACAACAGACTTTGTGGCACGCCCAAAAGCCCCGTCCGGTTGAATGTCATATCCAAGCGATTGAAGGGCTTTTTGCATATACAGCACATTTTGATTTCTGTCACCATATTGCACCTTGTCATATTCTGCGAAAGATATTAAAGGGCAAGAAAATAAATACACGCACAGTAAAAAAAGTGCAATGATGCGTTTACGGTTAAAAAGGCTACTCAAGGTTCTTTTCTCCTTCCAAACTAAGAAAATATACGGAACATGTATAGTATATCACAATGTTTCAAAATTGTAAACAATTATTACAGAATTGTTACAATTATATTTAGAATTTTGGAAGAATGAGGGATTTGGTCTATTTATTTATAGTTTCTACTAACGAAAGGCACTTCGTCCGTGTCGTCTATTTTGTTTAAATACAGAGCGAGCATAAAGAAATAGCCTGAAAGTAGGTTGATAAAGTCGAGCATAGCATGGTCTACATCATTCTTTTTTTCAATATATCGATAAGTCAATCGCACGAGCGTTTTGCATTCTGTGCGCAACACATGGGCAAGGCAAGCACGTTTAGAGCCTTGTGGCAACACAAAAGTGTTACAGCGATCTTGGGTGAGGGCGTTGTAAGCATCCACCTTTTGTTTGAGCCACGCAATCTCTTTATTTTCAATAGAAAAAAAGGTGCGCAAGGAGGGGTTGAGGTGGTATATGAGTGCATCTACTTGGAGCAGTTCAGCTTTTAAAGCACCTTCTGTCATGGAGGCTAAAAGCCCTGTCATGGAAGAAATTTTGTCTGTTAAAATTTCAAAATCACAGCGCAAATCCTCCGAAGGGTCAGACAAAAAAGGGTAGGCATTATAGGGGCTTATATACATTTTTAGAGTACCTCATTCCATTTTTTAAATGCGTCTGTCATGTATTCCACAACGTCCATTTGGTATATGTTTTGCAAAAAATCCTTTGTGATGATGGCATTAAAATCCCCTGCACCCATCACGTGGCCTTCTTTCATGAATACCAGATTTTGGCTTAAGCGCAATGCCAAATTGATGTCGTGAAAAACACCAATCACAGCATGGTTGCTCTCTTTGGACCATTCTTTTAAATAATCGATCAATTGAATTTGATGCTTGATGTCCAAGTGGTTGGTGGGCTCGTCCAGCAATATAATGTCGGGCTGTTGCGCCAAGGTTTGCGCCAAAAACACACGCTGTTTTTGCCCCCCTGAAAGCTTGTCTATTTCTGTATTTCGGAGGTCGTACACGCCTGTTTTTTGCAAGCAGTCGTGCACAAATGCCTTGTCCTCTTTAGAATAGGAAGAAAACATGTTGCGCTTTGTTTGAAGATAGCGCCCGAGCAACACTGTTTCTTCTACTGTATAAGGAAAATATATTGTGGAAATTTGGCTCATCACAGCGATCTTTTGCGCAATTTCTCTGCGCTTTAAACGCTTGATGTTTGTATTTTCTATCAGAACATTGCCAGTAGAGGGGAGCAAACCAGCCATAACACGGAGCAAGGTGGTTTTGCCACATCCGTTGGGACCGAGTAGGCAATAATTCTTGTTTTTTTCAAAATTTAATGTGACATCGAATATCACGTCTTTGCCGTCATACCCGGCAGACACATGGTCTAATACAATGTTCATACTTTTGATCCCTTTCTCCTTTTAAAATAGACATAGGCGAAAAAGGGTGCGCCCAAAAGGGCAGTGACTGCGCCCACGGGCAATTCACGAGGGGATAAGAGGGTGCGAGAGAGCAGGTCTGAAAGCACCATGAAAGCACCTCCAAAGAGCGCACTCATGGGGAGCACATACTTGTGCTTGGAGCCGAATATTTTTCGGACAATGTGAGGGGCAATCAAATCGACAAAGCCAATGACACCCACAAAGGATACACATGCGCCTGTTAAAAGGGCAGAGATGGAAATGAGCAACAGCTTTACTTTTTTTGTGTCTACGCCCACAGAGAGCGCTTGTTCTTCCCCAAACGTCATAATATCCATGTCGGTGGAGAAAAATTGAAGGGAGAAAAGCCCAGCAATGAGTAAAATCGTTAAAAGAAGGACGTTTTGATAGTTTTGACCTGAAAAACTGCCCATTTGCCAAAAAATAAGCGTTTTGAATTGGTCTTGCGCAAGCGCAGTGACGAGCGTTAATATGGCATTTACAAAGAGGGAAAGCACCATGCCTGTTAATATAATCGTTTGATTTTCCATGTTTTTATCAAATCGGAGCGAAAGCAATATGGCAGTAAATACTGTGAGTATGCCCCCTAAAAACCCGAAAAAAGGCAAAGTAAAAGAGCCTAAAGCAGAAAATCCTGTTACAATGACAAAGGCAGCGAACAAGGAAGCGCCTGAGGATACGCCCAATGTGTAGCTGGACGCCAAAGGGTTTCTCAAAACGGACTGCATCACAGTGCCACTTAAAGACAAGGCTGCGCCACAGAGAAACGCCATGAGCAAGCGAGGAATTCTGATGTTTAGGAGGATGGATACAGTGGATTTTTTGATCGTTTCAGGGAGTGTACTGCCTGTGAGCTTTGCGCTTAGTATTTGAAACGTGTCGGAAGGGGAGATGTGAGCACTCCCTATTCCGACAGCTAAAAAGAGAATAATAAGGCAAAAGATCAAGGAAAGTATGATCTTTGTTGCTTTATTCATTCGAGTGTTAATGCCTCATATTCATTAGGATAGATGCACTTTGCCATTTCAACAAGCGCAAACACGATGTTTTCGTTTGCAAGGGAGGAAGCAGCGTTGTCAATCACGTGTACATCTTTGTTTTGAACAGCTGTTACGCTATCCCAACCCGTTCTTGCTAAAATTTCAGCCACTGGGTCTTCGATGTAGTTGACGTTGGTCAAAATCACATCGGGGTTTTTGTCGAGCACAGCTTCTTCTGTGATGGAGAGCCAGCCAGCTTGGTCGGCAAGCACGTTGGTAGCACCGAGCAAAGTAATCATTTCGTCCAAGAAAGTGCCTGTGCCAAAGGAATAGAGGTAAGGCATGGCAGAGATTTCAAACATAACGGACTTTTTGTTTTGGATGGTTGCACCAATGGTAGCCACTTCGTCTAACACTTCGTCCATGGTGTCTATAATTTCTTGAGCTTCAGTTTCTTTGTTAAAGATACTGCCGATAAAAGCAATGTCTTCTTGCACGCCCAGAATGCTTTCGCTTGTGGGGATTGAAATCACGCAAGTGCCAGCTTCAATCAAGGGTGCAAAGGGGTTTTCATCCCCCATAAAGGTGAGGTTAGACAGGATAATAACGTCTGCTTCTAAGGACATTAAAAGCTCCATATCAGGCGCCATCATGTCAATTTGTGGAAGTTCTTTTGCGTTTTCCAAATAGAGGGCAGAGTATGTGTCCACAGCCACCAATTTGTCAGCAACACCAAGGTTTTCAAGTGTTTGAGAGGCAGCAGAAGACAAGGAAATCACAGTTTTAATGTCTGTGGGCACTTTGATTTCGTTGCCTGCACGGTCAAGAGTAGGTGTTTCTGCAAAGGCAAAAACAGAGAGTGAAAGGAGGAGGGCAACAAGGAGTGAAAGAATCTTTTTCATTTTTTTTGTACCACCTTTTTTTATTTTGCTTATTAAAACGCCCAAAGGGCGACAAAGCCTTGTGTTTTACTTCTCGATGCCTAAACGGGCAAAGAGTTTTTTTGTGTTGTAATAGTGCTTTACTTCACGCATTTCGGTCATTAAATCTGCCATATCTTGCGCACAGTCGGGCGCCCCTCTGCCTGTAAAGATAAGCTCTGTGTGCTCAGAACGGCACTTTGCGCATGTGCACCAGTCCTCTTTGGAAAGGAGGCCGAGCATATAGGCAACATTGATTTCGTCTGCCACCACCACGTCATACTGTTCGGATAGAAGCACTTCTTTTAAACGTTCTACACCTTTTTGAGCGCATTGTACATCTTTTTCTTTTTGATCTCTACCTATTAAACAGCCTTCACCCGTGCCAAATTGCTCTACCGTGACACCGTTTTTCTTGAGCATGGTGATTTCGCTGTATTCCATGTCTTTTATGAACTGGCAAAAATACACGGAAAGGCCAGCGCCCACAGCACGTAAAGTCAGTCCAAGAGCTGCCGTGGTTTTGCCTTTACCATTCCCAGTGTACACCTGAAATTGTGCGTTTTCCATTACTTTCCCTCTTTTTTACATAAAATAAAAGGCTCTTGTGCACAACAAAAGCCTGAAAAAGCATAGAAAAAATGCTTTGACATTGTCCGGTGGTCGCAGACTTTTGCCGTACAGTTGGGCAAGTATCCTGACTTATGCATGCGCCCTTTTGCCTTCCCATTTTTTAAAAAACAGTGGCTTTTTAAAGGGTTTGTAATCTCTTACAGCACTTACAGTAGCGTACCTGTGCAGGAGTTGCACCTGCTTCTCATTTTAAGGATGACATTGCATCCACCCAACCTGAAATATGAAGTTCATTTATGAGTATAACAGAAGAAGGGACAATTTACAAGGGGAAAAGAAAATATTCTATAATTTCATCACATTTGTACAAAAATTTACAAAAAAAGGTATAATGTGCAATGAAAAAAATATGCTCGAAAGAGAAAAAAGAAAGGTGCCATCAATGTTGTCGGGTCTACCCCACCGTAT
>CAYTPJ010000118.1:0-7189 GCA_964439755.1 uncultured Oscillospiraceae bacterium | reverse complement strand
ACATAACAGGGCATGTGAAGGATGAAGAAGGTGAGCCACTCAAGGATGTTGTGATTGAAATTTGGCATGGGCATCAGTGCCTTTTCAATACAAAAACAGATGAACAGGGCAATTACCAAATAGCCAACGTTCCATTTGGTATTTACAATTTAAAAGTCACCAAGGGAAACCATGTCATAACGACAATTATAGACATTCAGCAGTTAAATGAAGTGCAAAATTTCGTGTTGAGCACGAAGAAAACAAATTCCTTTGTAGTGGTTGAAGAAAAAACACCTCCAACAGCTGTAAAAGGTTTGGATGAATTGTATGCACAAAAGAACTTGCAGACGGATGACCAAAAGGGTGTTACGCAAAAGGACTGGGACAGCCTTTCAAAGGGTGGGAAAATCGACATCATCTTTACTTCTGAACATAAAACAGCTGCTCAATTGGAAGAAGATGTTGGTAAACTCAAACCACTCACAGGAAATGCGCCTAAAAATATGTTGTTGTTGGATTTGAGCGTGCGAAAAGAAGTGGAAGATGCGCATGGCACAATAACCAAAACAAAGCTTACAAAATTGCCTGTACAACTCAAAGTGGTCATTGATTTACCTGCACATTTAAGAGGCGTAAGCAATTTGCAAGTGGTGCGTGTGCATGAAGGAAAAGCAGAAACTTTGCCACGCAACAAGGGGACAGAGTATTATTACTTGAATGAAAAATATGTTACATTGTTCGTGAACTCTTTCTCTACGTATGCAATTGTAGAACCTTCCACTTTCTCTGTACTTGCTTCTAAAACTGAAGTGTTTGCCGGCGAGGGGCTTGTTTTAACAGCGCAACCTGAAATTGATAAAGCATACACTTATCAATGGCAAGAAAAGGTGGGCGATCGTTTCCAAAATATCCAAGGTCAAGCAAACAAAACGTATACCCTTCCAAAGGTAACAGAGGAAAAAGAAGGGGCACAATATCGTGTGCTTGCAGTGGATAAAGAAGGCATCTTGTATTACAGCCAAGTGTACACTTTGCATGTTTCAAAAGCGCCTGCAACGGGCGACACCTTTAATGCAACCTTCTATATTCTGTTGGCTTCCATTTCGTTCATCGGTATGCTCTTTTTGCTCAAAAAGAAACAAAAGGCAGAATAAATGAGGGCACGTTCCTTTCTTAACTTTATAACTTTTCGCTTTGGCAACAGAGAAGAATTGTGATAAATCATAAAGAAAAAGTTGTATATCGGATTTTAGCAGGGCATAAAAAGTGCCCTGCTTTTTGCTTATAATAGCAAAAAACCATTTGCAAAAAGAGTGCAGTGTGGTATAATGAATTGAACAAAACTTTCTATTTAAAAGGAGAGCGCAGTATGAACATGACACAAGTTGGTGCACTGAGTGCAAAGGAAGAATTTTTTTATCCAGATACAAAGATGGGCGCATTGCCTGACACGTTGCGCTTGGTGATGCCTAAAGATGGTCAACCTACCTTTCAGCTTTTGCTCCAAACAAATCAGGACAAAGTGCCTGTGACATTAAAGAGCGAGGATTTTGAGGCAGACTTTTTCTCTATGCACAAAATCCCTGTGGAATACAACACAGGCAATGGGGAAGACCAAGGGGGCGCCATGGTGCTCATGGATAGACCCAAAGAAAAGCCTGCTTATGCCACACGGCTTGCGCCCTTTTTTGTGTATGACTGCTTAGAACCCATTGAAAATGAAATATGTGCACAAGAGGGCGTTGCAGCGCTTTATGTGCGCCTTTGTTTAAACAATAAAAATATAACTGGGGCGCAAACGCTCCTTTTAACAGTGGGCGATTATGTGCTCCACCTGAATGTGATGGTGTATGATGTGACAGTGGAAAAGGATGCTTTCCCTTTGACCAACTGGTTCAGCTTAGAGAGCATGTGCCGACTGCATGGTTTGGAAAAAAATACAGAGGCTTGTTATGACATGGTGCGAAAATATGCACGTGCGATGCGTGACATGCACCAGACGATGTTCAATATCTTTTTGGATGATTCGTGTGTGGTGTCTAAAGCCCCGTATACGTTTGATTTTTCACATGTAGAGCCTGTAATTCGTTGTTTTTTTGAAGAAGGGTTACAGACGATGGAAATAGGGTCGTTGCTCTGCCGTGGGTTTAAAGAAGATGGTAGCCCCGACATGTATTCGGACAATTTAAAGTGTGCGATGGCGCAGGATGTGGCGATTGATACAAAGGAAGGGTATGCCATCACAGTGCGTTTTGTGCAGAGTTTGGCAGCATTTTTAACCAAAAATGGGTGGCAGGACAAAGCGATTTTCCACATCATGGACGAACCTGACATCCATTTTAAAGGGGAACAGGCATTGCTCCATAGAAAGCGTCAATTCTATTTGGCAACCTCAATTTTGCGCAAATATTTGCCGAGCGCCAAGGTGATAGAGGCTGTGTCTTCTGCTGAATTTAGAGGGGGCGTGGACATTTGGGTGCCAGGTACACCAGGGTATGAAGCGCACAAGGAGGAGTTTGATGCCTTGATTGACTTGGGCGAAGACGTGTTTGCATACGTATGCTGTGGGCCAGAAGGCAATTGGCTCAACAGATTTTTGGACTTTGCTGTGCTCAAGGGGCGCTTGCTGTACTGGGGTTGCGCTAAAAATAGATTGAGTGGGTTTTTGCACTGGGGGCTCAATCAGTTTCCCAAAAACATGAATCCATTTGAGGGCACGAGTTGCCCCAACGATACAGGCATAGGCACGAGTTTCCCTTGTGGAGATGCGTTTATACTCTATCCAGGCACAGAGGGGCCGTGGCAGAGCCTACGTTCAGAAGCAGTGCGCAAAGGTGTAGAAGATGTGACAATGCTTAGAACGCTCTATGCCTTGGACAAGGATGCCCATCAAGCACTTGTGGAAAAAGTGTTTAGAACGAATTCTGATTATAACGATGACCCTGCTGTTTTCCTTTCTGTGTATGAAGAACTTTTGCAAATGCTTGAAAAAAAACAACAAAAAAATTAAAACATCAAACGCAAGAAAACTGTAAAAGAAATGCCAAACTGTACAACAAAAGGAACGTTCTTGCGTTTTGTAGTGTTTTTCAAAATCTGAGTGTCCCATTTTGAAGAAAATTTTAAAAAACGCTTGCTTTTTTCTTCAAAAGGGTATATAATATTTAACTGGCACATCCTTGCGCTTTTATAAGAAATAGGAGCGCCATATGTCCGTGAGGAGGTGAAACGAATGAACAAGTATGAACTGGTGTACATTGTCAATGCCACAATGGAAGAAGAAGCTCGTAAAGCGTTAATTGCACGTTTCAACGAATTGATCTCTAACAATGGTGGTGAAATCGTCAAGGTAGATGAGTGGGGCAAGCGTCGTCTTGCATACGCCATCAACGACATGCAGGAAGGTTACTACGTTTTGGTGCATTTCAATGCAGAAAGCGAACTTCCACGCGAAATCGAACGTAACTTGGCTATCTCTGAAAGCATTCTCCGCTATCAGACCGTCCGCATTTTGGACAAACGCTCTAATGTAAAGCCACGTGCTGTGCGTGTTGCGCCCGTCGTAGAAGCACAGCCTGCTGTACAGGTTGAAGCGCCCGTAGCTACAGAAACAGTCGAAGAATAAGAGGGAGGTTTTCCAAAGTGAACAAATTGTTTATTGTGGGCAATCTCGCCAGAGATCCTGAACTGCGTACCACATCACAAGGTATTTCCGTGTGCTCTTTCACCGTTGCAGTCAATCGCCGTCGTCCGCAAAATGCGGCAGCTGGTCAACCGGAAGCTGATTTCTTCCGTGTATCTGCTTGGCGTGGGCTGGGTGAAAATTGCCAAAAGTACCTTGCAAAGGGCCGTAAAGTTGCTGTTACAGGCAGTGTGAGCGTGCAGACATATCAAGGCAATGATGGGGTTACCCGTGCAAGCCTTGAAGTGACTGCAGATGATGTTGAATTTTTGACCCCCAAGGGTGAAGCAGGCGACACATCTTTTGCACCCCAGCAAGCAACCCATGCAGCAGCTCCTGTTGCACCTGGTAGTGGCTTTGTTCAGGTAGACGAAGAAGAGCTACCGTTCTGATAAAATATTAAAGGAGGAAAAATGCTATGTCTGAAGATCGTGGCGAACGTAGACCACGTCCACGTGGAAGAAGACCACGCCGTAAAGTGTGTGATTTCTGCGTAGGTAAGGTTGAATACATTGACTACAAGGATGTTAACCGTCTCCATCGTTATATCAACGAACGCGGTAAGATCCTTCCCCGTCGTATGACTGGGAACTGTGCAAAACATCAACGTCAGTTGTCAGAGGCTATCAAGCGTGCAC
This sequence comes from uncultured Oscillospiraceae bacterium, assembly GCA_964439755.1. Lineage (GTDB taxonomy): Bacteria > Bacillota > Clostridia > Christensenellales > Aristaeellaceae > CAYTPJ01. The sequence goes on along the minus strand of CAYTPJ010000118.1, from coordinate 2,887 downwards.
GTGCCATTGCGCTTTTGCCCTACACAGTAGATTGATACAAGAAACTGCCTGTTATGGGCAGTTTTTTTTGTGCATTTTTTTGGCGAAAAAACATAAAAAAGGACAGGGTGCAAAACACCTTGTCCTTTTTATGTAGTGTCATTTAGTCTTTAATTTTGGAATACTTTTTGATGATTTTTTCTGCTGTGTCATATTCTTCTTCGGGCACACGCAATATGACAGGGGCAAGATGGGGGGTGTGGTACAAGCGAATAATGCCTGTGCTTGGAATGTACTTGATTTCATTGATGTCTTGCCACATCATGTGCCTTTCGTCAGACAAGATGAACTTGGTGCCGTCTTGCGAGAGCTGAAGGTTCTTTTTGCAAGGTGCTTGCAGGCGAAAAATGCACCTTGTGTATGTGAAACGATGCCACACCTGAATGTGCACGCCCGTTGTGTCTAAAGCGTAGCGAATTTCTTCTCGCCCTTGCAAAGAGAGGATGAAAAAACACATAATCACGCCCACGATGGGGAGAAGAACGATGTACGTGATGAGCTGATTAAGCGCAATAGCATCCATCATAGGGGTAATGGTGAGCAAGCGTTCAAACAAAAAGAGCACACCAAACAGCAGTACAGCAATGAGGAGCAAAGCAGAGATGATGCTCCTCCACGCATGCGCATCTGCCACAGGTACACGCACAGCACGCCATACATCACGCACAGAGGAGGCGGGCTGTTTTTTCTGACAATAAGAGCAAACAGCGCCTGTACTCTCTTTTTGGCATTTTTTACAGTAGCTTACAATCATGGATTGACTAAGTTTTTGCCTGTCATTTCAGAGGGCACAGGCAATTCCATGTTGGATAAAATGGTGGGTGCAATGTCTGCAAGCCTGCCATTATCACGCAAGGTGGCATGTTCTAAAGCATTAGAGCAAGCGATAAAGGGCACAGGGTTTGTGGTGTGTGCTGTGAAAGGCTCGTGTGTTTCATAGTCCACCATTTGGTCAGCGTTGCCATGGTCAGCCGTTACAAAAGCTGTGCCACCCATGGACACAATTTTGTCTACCAACAAGCCTACATCCTTGTCCACTTCTTTTACAGCTGCTTCTGCTGCGCAAATGACGCCTGTATGTCCCACCATGTCGCAGTTGGCATAGTTTAAAATCATCACATCATATGTGCCTTTTTCAATCAATTCAAGTGCCTTTTCTGTTACTTCAGGAGCACTCATTTCAGGCTTTAAGTCAAACGTTTTCACCTTGCTGGACTCGATGAGCACACGGTCTTCATTTGGGTTGGGAGCTTCTACACCACCATTAAAGAAGAAAGTAACGTGTGCATACTTTTGTGTTTCAGCAATGCGAAGCTGTGTTTTGCCATTTTTAGCAAGGTATTCGCCCAGTGTGTTTTCTAAAGATTCTGGGGGGTTTACCACAGATACATTTTTAAATGTTTCGTCATATTGTGTCATGGTGACAAACTGTACAGGGATAAAGCCCTTTGCACGCACAAAACCATCAAAGTCAGGCATGATAAAGCAACGAGTGATTTGACGAGCACGGTCTGGCCTAAAGTTAAAGAAAATCATGCTGTCGCCAGCGTTTACTTCTGTTAAGGGTTTGCCGTTTTCTGTAATGACCATAGGCTCTACAAACTCATCTGTAATGCCCTTGTCATAAGAGTGTTGCACGCCTTCAATCGCATCTGTTTCATACACACCTTTGCCCAAAGCAATGGCATCATACCCTTTTTGCACTCTCTCCCAGATGTTATCTCTGTCCATGCCAAAATAACGGCCTTGCACAGTTGCAATCTTGCCCAAGCCGATTTCATTCAGCTTTTCTTGAAGTGCAATCACAAAGTCTTTGCCAGAAGAAGGAGGCACGTCACGGCCGTCCAAGAAGCAGTGCACAAATACGTCCTTTACGCCTTCTTTTTTCGCCATTTCAACGAGTGCATACAAGTGAGTGTTGTGGCTGTGCACACCCCCGTCGGACAAAAGCCCCATGAGGTGCAACGATTTGTTGTTATCTCTTGCGTTGTGCATAGCATCTAACAGAGGCTTCTTTTTAAAGAAAGCGCCCTCTTCAATATCCTTGGTAATGCGTGTCAATTCCTGATATACAATGCGCCCTGCACCAATGTTTAAATGCCCCACTTCGCTGTTGCCCATTTGACCGTTGGGCAAACCCACGTCCATGCCACTTGCGCCAAGCAGTGTGTGGGGATATTTTGCCATCAACTTGTCTAAGCAAGGGGTGCCTGCTTCCTTAATGGCATTGCCTTCTGTTTTGTCCGTTATACCAAAGCCGTCCATAATGATCAAAGCTGTCATCTTTTTCATATTGTAAACCCTTCTTTGCATACAAAATACGGAAGATACCCTTCCGACATCCATTATATCAAATTTTATGGCAAAATACAACTGTTTTGATTATTTGTGAATTATTGAATATATGGTTATTCGTTGTTATGCAGTGGTGATGTTATAAGTTTGTTAATGTATACATTTTTTTAAAGTTTTTGGCTCTTTAGATATACACCAACAATTTATGTCTAAAGGATCAGACTATAATTTATTCTTTTCTAAACACAAACAAATATTCGTGCGCTAATAGTAAAAAGTTATATTTTACACTATTTGTTTTCCAATATCCTGTTGCTCTACAGTTGTGTTGTTCTTTTATGATGATTTCTTTTAGCTTAAATCCTACTGTCTCGAATATCTTCATAACTTCAAAACTCATGGGTTGAACATGCCCTTTAATTCTTGTGTCGCCCATAAGAATTGCGCAGAACTTGTCCTTTTTTAAAACTCGGTAACTTTCAGAAGCTACTTTTTTCATTTCTTCTAAAAATTGAGGGATTTTACAATGCGATATATCACTTTCTATATCTTC
>CAYTPJ010000117.1:0-7202 GCA_964439755.1 uncultured Oscillospiraceae bacterium | reverse complement strand
GCTCGTTTGTCAACAAAAAAATAAAACTCTTGCAATTTTTTTACAAGAGTGAAAGAAAAAGAAAATCAAAACAGATTTTCTTTTATAATAATGGCATTACTAAGCAAAATATCTTCTGTGTTTTGATGTGAATTGTGTAAAATTTGATCAAATGCAGCTTTCACAGATTGAAATCCTTGTTCATAAGGGTTTTGGCATATTGCAGCACGCACGATGCCTTTTTCCATCATCTTCACAGTAGAGGGCACGGTGTCAAAGCAAATAACAGGTATATTTGCTCTGTTTTTCTCAACAAGCACAGAGCATACGTCGCTTGCACAGGCAGCAACCACAAATATACCATCTATGTGTGGATGCATTTGGAGTAGACGAAGGGTTTCAGAATATGCTTTTTCTTTATCATCTTGAATATCTTTTTCAAAAATAATGTCTATATTTTTGTTTAAATAATCTTTAAACCCTTGAAAGCGCAAAGTGTGCCCACTAAGCGTAGGTACACCTTTTAAAATGGCAATTTGTGCCTTAGATTGAAGAATAAGACGAAACAAGCCTGCTGCAATTTTACCCCCTTGATAGTAGTCACTGCCCACGTAGAGCGTGCGACATTCTTTTTCAATGTCCGTGTTGATGGTAATTACAGGAAGGTTAGATTGCACAAGGTTTTTCAGCCTTTCTTTTATGAAAGGATGATTGATAGGCTGTATGATGAGCGCATCTATGTCATCTACATTTTGAAGCAAAGAAAGCTCTTTTTGTTCATCATGCCCTTTAATTAAATGCATTTGTAGTGTAACACCCCAATCTTTTAGTTGGAGTGCTGATTGCTCAATGCCCTCAATGACAGGGTCAAAGAAAGGGTTGCCCTGGCTACATAATATAACTCGAATGGTAGGCGCAGTTCTTTTTAAAGTAAGTGCCTTCCCAACTAAGTTTTTTTGATAGCCCATATTTTGCAGTGTTTCTAAAACAATTTTTTTTGTTTCTTCTTTTACATGACCTCGGTCATTGAGCACCCTATCCACTGTGCCACGGCTTACATGACACAGTGCAGCAATTTCTTTAATCGTGAAAGATTTATCAGGTGTTTTGTCCATTATAGCAACTCCTTTATTTTAATCACGATAAGAATAGGTGTATCTACCGATTAAACGTGGCATGCCGTTGTAAGAGCCAAATGCATCACCGTAAATATTATATTTTTCGCCCACTTTCCAAACATCTGTGGATTTATTTTCGAGCAGTATAGGGCGAGAATCCTCTGCTGTCCCTGTTTCCAAAATAGCAAGCTGAGGAGATGTGGTTAAAATCTCCGTAATTGTACCTTTACATACATATATTTGCGTGGAAGATATACGAAGATCTAAGTTGTCAAGCAATTCAGAATAGTTATACGCTTTCATAGGCCATGCTTTTCTCGTGTATTCGGAAGCAGGGGGCACGTGATAGATTTCATATCGCACAAAGGTATCTTCTTTTCCAGGATACGAAGCTTTGATTTCAATGGTGTTTGTACCGATAATGGGGAAAATGGCTTCAAAAGAAAAAGTACCATTTGTGATGAGTTTGGTTAAATCTAAATTTCTATGTGGAGATAATACATTGATAGTGGCTTTGTTCAAAGTAGTGCCTGATACTTTCATAGGCGCAGAAGATGCCCAGCTTGTGCCCAATGTGGGATCAAGCTCTAACTGAATGCTTTGAGGCTGTCTATACAAGGTTAAAGTAAGTGTGTTTCTTCTATAATACTTTGCTTTTGTTTCGATCACCACTTCATTGTTGCCTGTGGGTTGTACGGTAACGTTATAAGAAATAAGCCCGTCTTGCGTACTCACAAGGTCGGAAAAATCTTCACCATTGATGGTTACAGAGCTGCCTTTTTCTACTTGAAATTGTATTTGATATTTTGCACGGTCATTAACAGTTACAAAAGTAACATCAGGAGATACAAGCGTTAAAGGAGACAGAGGGATGTCTACATCAAAAGTAATTGTTTCCATGGGTTTTTGGTTGCCAGAAGCTGTTTTCATATAAGGTGTTAAAGTGACAGAATATATGGGTTGGTCAATGTCTGCATCATGTTGATACCATGTGTAGTCAGGCACTTCAATAGTCGCATATCCAGATATAACGGTATATGATTTTCTAAGCTCTTTGATATAAATTTGTGTGTTTTCTGGGCCTGGAATTTTAATGATGTGTGCAGGCATTTCATCAAAAATAGAAGGAGAGATAATTGTTTTGGATTGAAGTGTCTGCACTTCTCCATTTTTTGATAAAAACAAAGGGTGAATAACAAAATAATAACTGCCTGAAAGAAGGGCAAGCACAAGCAAAACAGGAATAAAAATACGTGCAAAACGATGAAATCCAAAAGGTCTTGTGTGGCGCATTTGCCTTGTCGTCATATGCCCTGCCAGGGGGGATTTTCTTGGATTGGCTCTGCCTTCTATGGGCGCAAAAGGTTCTGTGTCTTCATAATCGTCATAATCCACTGTGCGTGGATTGAGCACAGGAATAGAGTCAGGGCGAATATAGTGTGTTTGATTTTCGTCTTGGTTTTGAAGCGTGTCCTTATCAAACAATTCACGACGCCTTGAGGTGGACTGAATTCTACGCCCTGTCGCAACGGATACAAGTGGAGAGTCCTCTTCCAACTGCATACGGCGTTGTTCTTCTTCGCCCTTTTTCTTTCTTTTTCTTAAATCCTTCATTTCTGTGGCAAGCACATCACGAGGATCTTTATCAATAACAATATTTTCTTCATCTGTGATTTTTGCAATAGAACGGGGTTTGAAATTATTATCTACTTCCTCTTTCCAAGAGGGTTTTTTTGAGTCTATCTCTTGGTTTAAAGGGGTACCACAAACAAAACAACGTGGAAAACTTGCTCTGTTCCAGTGACCACAGTTAGGGCATTTCATTTAAAAACATACTTCCTTCCTTAAAAAATTGCAAAAGCAAACAAAAGCAATTTGCAATCCTCTTATATATTCTATTTCATACTTTAAAATCCTTCTTTTTATGCGTTTGACCTATCTTGATATTTACAAAACTGTAAAAAAGGGATATAATAGGTATGTACACCTAAAACAAACGAAATTGAGAGTGTGTTTAAATGGATTTAACAAAACTAACATCGCCACGTGCTTTAGACGACATGAAAAAAGAGGAATTGGAGGCGCTTGCTCAAGCGATACGTGCAGAAATTTTAAAAACAGTATCCAAAAATGGCGGCCATTTGGCGTCAAACCTTGGTATTGTAGAACTTACAATCGCTTTGCACCGTGCTTTTTTTTGCCCTGAAGACATGTTTGTGTTTGATGTTGGCCATCAATCTTATGCACATAAATTGCTGACTGGTAGAGCGAATATATTTGAAACATTGAGAGAGTTGGATGGCATGAGTGGCTTTCCTTCTATTTCAGAAAGCGTATATGATGCTTTTTCTACTGGGCATGCCTCCACAGCTATTTCAGCTGCCGTAGGGCTTGCAAGAGCAAGGGATGTGCAGAATGAAAAACATCATGTGGTTGCAATTGTAGGAGATGGAGCCATGACAGGTGGTATGTGTTACGAGGCACTCAACGATGCTGGAAGCAACAAAACACGTGTCATTGTCATTTTGAACGACAATGGAATGTCTATTTCACACAACGTAGGTGCAATGAGCACGTACTTAACAAAGCTTAGAACGGGCAAAAGCTGGATGAATACAAAGCGTGCCTTATCAACTTTTTTAAAGAAAATTCCAAAAATTGGTCATAAAACATACAAGGTGTTTCGCAGAGTGAAAGATGGCGTGCGCAATGTGTTTATTAAAGACGGTGTGTTTTCAGCTCTTGGTTTTCGGTATTTAGGGCCTATTGATGGGCATAATATAAAGGAAATGGAACGTGTATTTAAAAGGGCGCAACTGTTGGAAGAACCTGTGCTCATACACGTGTGTACAAAAAAAGGATATGGATATGCTCCAGCTGAAAATATGCCCTCTACTTTTCATGGCACGCCCCCTTTTAGAGTAGAAAGTGGGGAAAGGGAAGAAACACCTTCTATCCCTTCTTTTGGAAATGCGGCGAGCACCTTTTTGAGTAAAGAAGCAGAAAAAAACAATAAAATTGCTGTTGTTATTGCTGCAATGGCAGATGGCACAGGGTTCACACAGTTTGAAGAAAAACATAAAGACAAGATATACGATGTGGGCATTGCAGAAGAACATGCTGTGACCATGGCAGCAGGGCTTGCAAAAGGAGGGCTTCAACCTTTTGTAGCAATATATGACACATTTTTGCAACGTGCTTTTGACCAAATTGTGGTAGATGTGTGTCTGCAAAATTTACCAGTAGTTTTTTTGATTGACAGAGCTGGCATTACGGGGCATGACGGCGCAACGCACCACGGTGTGTTTGGATTTTCATATTTAACACCCGTTCCTAACCTTACTGTACTTGCACCACGATGCATTGAGGAGCTTAACCAAATGCTTGCGTTTGCACTGGATAAAAATGGCCCCGTAGCGATACTGTATCCACGTCTTGAAAGTAAGAATGGTGAACAATATGCGTATAACACATTTGAAATGCCTAAATGGGAAGAAATAATTCAAGGTGAGGATTGTGCCCTGCTCACAGTGAGTACGGCAGTAGATGTAGGGTTGGATGTTCAAAAAAAACTTAAAGCACAGGGAATAAAAGCAAGTGTGGTCAACTGTTCTTGTGTAAAACCTTTGGATGAAATATATATAAAACAATTGTTTTCTGAAAAGAAAAAAGTATTTACAATAGAGCATCAAGTGCTTTCAGGCAGTTTATCTTCCTGTATCAATGACTATGTTTCTCAAAACAATTTGGGGCATATTTCTAAGATGTTTACACTTCCAGATAAATTCATTGCACACGGGAAAACTTCCGAGTTATTAAAACGTTGCCATTTGGATAGTGATGAAGTATCAAAACAGATTGAACACATTATGAGGGGAGAAAATCATGGGTAAAGTACGTGTAGATGTTCTTTTAACAAATAAAGGCATGGTGAAAAGCCGTGAACAAGCGCAAGCCCTGATCATGGCAGGTCAAGTATATATTGATGAAAACAAGGTGCTCAAACCTTCTGAAATGTATTTGGAAACGGATAACCTTATTTTGCGAGGTCAAATCAATGCGTATGCAAGTAGAGGATATCACAAGCTTGAAAAAGCAATTCAGTTTTTCAATGCTGATGTGCACGATTTGGTATGTATGGATATTGGTGCAGCGTCAGGAGGATTTACAGACGTATTGCTCCGAAACGGCGCAAAACACGTGTATGCAATTGATGTAGGCTATGGCCAGCTCGATTACAAATTGCGTCAAGACGAACGTGTGACAGTGATGGAAAGAACAAATGCACGTACATTGACACGGGATAGTTTTGATTTGCATCCCACATTGACTGTGATGGACGTATCCTTTATCTCTATCAAATTGATATTGCCTGTTGCTGCTGAAATCATGGGCAGTGAAGGCAGATTTTTAACCTTGATTAAGCCACAATTTGAGGCTGGACGTGGTCAAGTGGGTAAAAATGGCGTGGTGCGTGACAAAAAGGTGCACGAAAATGTGTTGAGGACGATTTGTGATTTTGCCAACGAGTTTGGCTTTCACGTACAAGGGCTTACTTATTCGCCCATTACAGGTCCAAAAGGGAATATTGAATTTTTAGCTGATATTAGAAAACAAGAAGTGCCTCCTATAGAAGATGATTATATTAAGAATTTGGTAGAAGAAGCACACAATACATTAAATAAAAAAGAGTAAATAAAAAAGTTGCAGCGCATCAGCATTGCAACTTTTTTAAATTTACATTATTTTGTCGTCTTTTTTAACAAGATAATTGTGGCATATAAAATGCCCATTACGATGAATATACCAAGCATACCTTTTCCCATTAAAGGGAGTGTGTTTAAAAGCGCATTAAAATTCATATTTTTTCTCCTTATCCGATAAGTGAAATAATCAAACCACCTGCAATAACAGAAGCGATTTGACCTGCCACGTTAGCGCCTGCGGCGTGCATGAGCAAGTGATTTTCAGGGTCTTCTTTCAGCCCCATTTTGTGTACAACACGGCAGGACATAGGGAAGGCAGAAATACCAGCAGCGCCCACCATGGGGTTGATTTTATCTTTAATAAAAAGATTTAAGAATTTCGCAAAGAGCACTCCACCAAATGTGTCGAACATGAAAGCGACAAGCCCAAGCCCTAAAATAAGTGCAGTTTTTGGATTTAAGAATTGGTCAGCACGCATGCTGATAGCAACTGTTAAGCCAAGCAACAAAGTGATTAAGTTGGCAAGTATTTTTTCAGCAGCATTAGAAAGAGAGGCGAGCACACCACATTCTCTCAAAAGATTGCCAAACATTAAAAAGCCAACCAAGGCAACGGAGGCAGGAGCAGCAAGCCCTGCAATGATGGTGGTGATGATAGGGAAAAGAATGCGAGCTTTTTTGGTAACAGAAAGGGGGTTGTATTGCATTCTGATCAAGCGTTCTTTTTTTGTTGTTACAAGCTTGATACAGAAGGGTTGCACAATGGGCACGAGTGCCATATAGGAGTAAGCGGCAACAATGATCGCCCCGATGTATTGTGTTTTAAAATGGTTTGCAACAACAATGGACGTAGGCCCATCTGCAGCTCCAATGATGGCAATGGAAGCAGCATCTGTAAGAGAAAAGCCAAAAAGAGAAGCAAAAGAGAGTGTAAAGAAGATGCCAAATTGCGCTGCTGCACCAAAGAGCAACATACGAGGGTTGGAAAGCAAGGGACCAAAATCTATCATGGCACCAATGCCGATAAATAAAAGCAAGGGGAAAAGTTCGTTTTGAATACCCGCATCATAAAGTGTCTGAAGCACTTCGTTTGCTCCTGAAAGAGGCAAGTTGACCAAAATAGCGCCAAACCCCATGGGTAAAAGCAGAGTAGGCTCCATGTCCTTTTTGATGGCCAAATAAATGAGTATGCCCCCAATTGCCCACATGACGCCCATTTGCCAAGTCATGTTCATAATTCCTTGTAGTAAACCATCCATGAAAAAGAAACCTCCTTTAAAAAATCCTCCACACATTCTTTGTATGGAGGATTTTTGCTTGTTGTTTAAAGTACAAAAATCATCCATTAAAGAAATGCACGTATAGCATAACAAAAATGGATAGACTTGTCAACGTTAAA